>JAMDEN010000098.1 GCA_023487035.1 Actinomycetota bacterium | reverse complement strand
CAAGATTTGTACTTGAATCTATCCCGCCAGATAAAAAAACTCCAACTGGAACATCACTTACTTTTCTATATTTAACTGATATTCTTAATTCATCTAATATTTTTTCTGCAATTTCTTCTTCTGAAATATTAATTAATGGTTGCGTATAATCAAGAACATCCCAATATTTTATTATTTTAATATCTCCATTACTTAAAATTTTCAAATAGCATCCTGCAGGGATTTTGTATATATTTTTAAACATCGTCTGTGGTGCAGGAACAGTTAAAAAAGAAAGATAGTTGTAAAATCCTTCAATATTTACTTCTCTTTTTATTTTTGGATCTACCAATATACTTTTAATTTCAGAAGCAAAAATAAATCTACCATCTTTTTTATAATAATAAATTGGTTTTATCCCTATCCTGTCTCTAACTAAAAATAGTTCTTTTTTATTATCATCCCAGATAGCAAATGCAAACATTCCTCTAAACTTTTGAATACAATCAATGCCCCATTCTTCAAAAGCATGAATGATAACTTCAGTATCACTATGATTAGTTTTAAATTTATGCCCTAACTTTTCAAGTTCAGGTCTTATCTCAAAATGGTTATAAATTTCACCATTAAATATTATAAAGATTGAATTATCTTCATTTGACATTGGCTGTGAAGCTATTTTTGAAGTATCTATAATAGACAATCTTCTATGAGCAAGCCCTATTTTTCTATCCTTAGAAATCCAAAGACCATAATCATCAGGACCTCTATGTATCATGATGTCCCTCATTTTTATTAAAAGATTTTCACTTATCCTGTCTGCGCTATTAAAATTAAAAATACCAACAATTCCACACATAATTTATTTAAAAAGTAGTTTAAAATTATTTTTATTAAAGATTACTTTTATTAAATTCCTGTCTTTTATTAATTTATTAGACAAGTCAAAAATTTCTTATTTGTTTTTCTATTTCAAAACTAATAACTGTGGCTTGATTTAATTGCCATAAGGGTATTGGACCAATATCTGATTTTTCTTTATTTTTAATAAATTGAGCAAATAATTTAAGCTCATTAAAATGTCCTTTATCCTGATAAGAAAGCTTTTTATTTCTACCTGATATTCCAAAAACTAGAAGTTCTTTATAATCATTAAGTGATAAGGATTTACCATCAATATATATATCCATTAACTCTTTGGGAAGTTCTTTACTTCCAATAGCAGTGTAAGTAAGACTACAAACTGAACCATCTTTATATTTTAATAAAGCTGTAAAATTATCATTACTCATTATATTTTCTGATTTTGGATCAATAGAAGATGCACTGACTTCTTTTATTTCAGATTGTGTAAAATAATTAAATAAATCATATATATGGCAGGCCTCACCAATATTTCTGCCTCCTCCTTCTTCTGTATGAACCCATACTTCTGGAGGAATATATCCCGCATTCATTCTGTAATTAATAATTAACGGATTTATACGTTTTAAAGTAATCTCTTTTGCAGCTAAAGATAATGGAGAAAAGCGCCTGTTAAATCCAACCATAAATGGAGTATTATATTCTTTCAAGGCTATAATTAAATTATCAAGTTCTTGTTGACTTAATGCCATAGGTTTTTCAACAAGTATTGCTTTACCTTTTTCTGCAGCTTTTATTGAAAGCTGGGCATGAAGATTATGGCGGGTTGAAATAATCACCATATTTATTTTTTCATCATCAAATACTTCCTGATAATCAGTTGTGGCATATTTTGCCTCATATTTTTTTGCTAAATTATCTGCACTATCAGGATCTTTATCACATATTGCATAAATATTATAAAAGTCTGATAATTTTTTTAAGTTTGGTAAATGAACTTCCTGAGTAAAATTACCTGCTCCTATTACTGCAACATTTATTTTATCATTAATATCTTTATCAGGAACTTTTAAATTAGCATTAAAGATTTTAGTTTCAGGTTTATTTTCCTTATTATATTCAATTAAAGTAACAAGTGGAGCTTCTAATCCTTTTTTTAAATCTTCATATGCTTTATCTGCCTCATCAATTGGATAAATATTATCAATAATATTATCAAGAATTATTTTCCTGTCGGATATTAAATCAAGATAAGCTTCCATATTCCTATTTTCAGTCCATCTTACATAAGCAATTGGATATTCAAATCCCTTTTTTTCGTATTTATCATCATATCTTCCTGGACCATAAGAAGTTGAAATTAAAAGATCAATTTCTTTTTTATAAAGCTCTTCTCTTTTAATATTTAATGCAACATCTCCAACAATTACTACTTTCCCTTTCTTTCTGCACATCTGTATTGATTGATTTATAACATTCTCACTTGAAGAAGCAGCAGTTATTATTACAACATCAGCTCCATAACCATTGGTATTATTTATAACTTCCTCAACAATACTTACATCACCGGGATTTATACCGATATTTAATCCATATTTTAAAGCTTTATTAATTCTCAAAGCATTTAAATCAATTCCTATAGTCTTTATCCCAGCAGCTTTAAGCATTTGAATTGAAAGCTGACCTAAAATACCAAGCCCAATAACCACAGCAGTCTCACCAAGTTTTAAATCTGCTCTTCTTAAACCTTGAAGAGCAATTGCACCTAAAGTCATCGTTGAAGCTTCTTTAAAAGACACATTTTCAGGTATTTTAACTGTTAAATTTTGCGGAACTGCTATAAATTCTGCATGATTTGCAATTCCTGCTCCTGCACATGCAACTTTATCTCCTGGTCTGAAACTGTAAATGTTTTCCCCGACTTCAAGTACTATACCAGAAGCAGAATACCCAACAGGATTTTTTACATCAAATTTATTTTTTATTCTGGAAATTGTTTCTTTTAATCCTTTTTCTTTTATAAGATCGAGAACTTTTTTAACATTTTGAGGTTTTTCAATTACCTTTTTATACAAAGGTTTTGCAGACATTTTAATACCAGCAATTTCTGTCCCAGGAGAAATACAAGAATAATAAACCTGAACTAAAATCTCATCGTCATTTATTATTGGAGATGGAACTTCTGTTACCAAAATATCACCTTTTTTTATAAAAACCTGCTTCATTATCAGTTACCTTTTTAATTTCCTTTTAAAAAACTTTTTAAAATTTTTATTAAAACCAGATATTTAAATTCCAAAATAGTTAAATCCAAAATCTTTTAACAGCTTCTTATCAAAAAAATTTCTTGTATCAAAAATATTTTTATTTCTCATTAATGAAGCCACTTTATTTAAGTTAATTTCCTTAAATTTATCATGTCCTACAAAAAGAAGAAGTAAATCAGATCCTGCTAAAGCTTCATCAATATCATAGATTTTCCCTTTATAATTTATTGCAATCGGATCATATACAAAAACATCTGTGCCCTTTTTATTTAATTCATTAATAATAACAAGAGCAGGGCTTTCCCTAATATCTCCAACATTTTCTTTATAAGTAATACCAAAAATAGTTACTTTAGGATTTTTAATATCTTTTATAATATCAAACATTCTTTCAGAAATAATAAATGGTCTTGAATTATTTATTTTTCTGCATTTTTCAATTAAGGTATCTTTTTTGTTAATATTTTCAAGAATAAACCATGGATCTATAGCAATACAATGACCGCCAACACCTGGACCAGGATTTAATATATTAACTCTTGGATGCATATTTGCAAACTTTATCATTTCCCAGACATTAATATTATATTCATTACAAATTTCTGAAAATTCATTTGCAAGTGCAATATTAACATCTCTATATGTATTTTCAGCAAGTTTTACAAATTCAGATGTTTCAAGAGTGGTTGTATATATATCTGCCTTTACAAAACTGCTATATACCTCTTTTGCAAGCTCAGATGATTTCTCATTAATACCACCTACAACTCTTTTATTATTAACAAGTTCAAATATTATTTTTCCAGGTAATACTCTCTCTGGACAAAATGCAAGGTAAAAATCTTTACCAGCAACTAAACCTGTTCTTTTTGAAATTATGTTTCCTACTAAATTTCTGGTAGTACCAGGAGGTGAAGTAGATTCTAAAATAACCAGATTACCAACATTTACATAGTCTTTAATCATTTCTGATGCTGAAATTACATAACTTAAATCTGCTTTATTGTTTTTATTTAATGGAGTTGGTACAGTAATAATATAAATATCGCTTTTTTCTATATTTCCTGATATTTTTAATTTTCCAGCATCAATTGCTTTTAAAAAAATATCTTCAAGGTCTGGTTCTTCAATATGAGGTTTGCCATTATTTAATTTATTTATTATGTCATTATCTACATCAACTCCTATTACTTCATAACCACTATTTGCTAACATGCATGCTGTAGGTAAACCGATATAACCCATTCCTAAAATACATACTTTTTTCATTTATTTTACTCCAATTATTGTCATTAAAATTAAAAAATAATACAGAATATAATTTATCAGCTTAACATATCTAAATATTGGTTAACAATAATTTCTTTTATTTTTGATTTCTCAAGCCTATTTTTTAAATTTTCATAATTTACTTTCGCAGCATTATTAACCAACTCATCGTCTGTTAAAGCTATTCTTATTGCATTTGCAATTTCATCAGTATCTTCAGGATGAACTAAAAAAGCAGTTTTATTATGCTCTACCCACTCATCTGCACAAGAAGTATAGGATTGTATAGGAAAAGACCCCATTAGCATAGCTTCAAGCATTGAAGTACTAATAGCATCAGTAATACTTAAACCAATGGAAATTCTTGCTTGCCCATGATATTTTAATATTTCTTCATGTGGAACTTCCTTTTCAATAATTTTTATTTCAATTCCAGTATTTTTACTAAAAAGTTCAGCTGAAATTCTGACTTCTATTGTATCTATACAAAAAATAATAACTTTAAAACCATCTAAATAATTAATATTTCTTTCTAAAGCTCTTAAGCCTACTAATGCTCTCCCTGCCCATCCCTGATAACCTTTAAGCATTATAATTTTTCTTTCAGAAGTTGTTTTAGCTTCTTTCTTTAATTTTTCAATATAATTAAAATCTAAACCACCAGAATTTGGAATAACATTTAAAAATTTACCTTTGAATCCGTATTTTCGTGCTATCGGTAGGTCTCGTTTGCATTCGCTAGAAAAATAATCACAATTTTTCAGTACTTCAATTATTTTACTTTCATGACTTTTTAATTTTACAAAAAGATTTAGTTCACTTCCCCAATTTGTAACCAGCCATTTAGGAAAGCAACCCTTCATTCTTTTTTTTGCTTCTAAAGCAAGATAACCTGCTTCCTGAATATGCATTGAATGAATTATATCTGGTTTAAATTTTTTAATTAATCTAATTAATTTCTTTAATCTTATATCTGGAATAATAAGCTTGAATAAATCAGAGACTATTAAATTTAAACTTCTTTTTTTATTTGTAAAGGGATATAAATCCATTTCTAGATTTAGAAAATTCTTTTTTTTATTAATTTTATATAAATTTGCAAAACTCTGAATAATCTTTGGCGTATAAACTTTTATATTTTTTATATCTGGATGTGTAGCAACAAGCATATTTACAGGAAATAAAATAATATCCCATTTTTCATCATTTATATGAGAAATCCATCTTGCTGTATGAATGCTATTAGACATAGCAATTATTAAAATTTTCATATTAAAATAGTAACAGATTATTTAAATTATTTTTAAAAAATTAAATTTGTCTCTTATTTTCATAAAATCTTGAACTGACTATAAAAGATTTTAAAATTATTCTTACTTGCCAAAATAATCTCTTTATTATAACCCAAAAATATTTTCTTATAACTTTTCTTACTTCTGCTCTCGTTTTGCTATTTTGTTCAATTGATAATCCTAATTGATCAAATTTTGTTATGGGAATAGATATAAGATCAACTATTACATTATTGGAAAAACATTTAATCCAGAACTCATAATCCATTGCTAACTTCAAGTTTTCATCAAAACCACCAAATTTTTTATAAATATCTCTTTTAACTATTGTTGAAGGATGAGGAATCCAACTAAGTAAAGGTGGCCAAACTGCCCAAAGAGGAGGATTCTTGGCTTTTTTATTAGCTTGCATATATTTAAGTTGAAATATAATTGCATCAGCATCACTATTTGAAAGAATATTTAAAAATAATTCCGCATCCAGTTCTTCATTAAAAACATCTCCGCCATTTAAATACCATATCCATTTACTACTTGATACTTCAAGACCTAAATTAAATGCATTTGAAATTCCTTTTGGATATTGCCATTTATATAATATCCCACGTTCAGAAGATAATTGTTTTTCAATTTTTTGTTTTATATCATTACTGCTGCCATCAATTATAATTTGAAGAATATCAAAATTTTCCCTTAATTTTTTAGTACTTTGGATGGTTTTAAAAAATCCCTCAAAATCATCTTTTGTAACAGTTATGATATTAAGTAATGCCAAAGATTATTACTCCTTTCATTTTTCACCAATACAATAAATTGCTTCTCTTAAATTAGGGTTTAAAACTTCAAATAAATATAAAATATATAACAATATTATTTTTAATGAAAAATTAAATTTTTTATCATCATAACATTTATATTTATATTTATTTTGAGTTCTTGAAGTTTCAAGCGACATTATAGCTGAAATTTTTTTAAAACCGGCAATCTCCAGTAATTTAATCTGCTCAATTTTATTATATTCTCTAAAATGAGAATAATAATTTTCTTTAATCCAGTAATCAAAAGGTATATAAGGGTGTTTCCCTAATAATAATCTAATCCTTTTTAATAAAAATAAAGAATTTGGTCCACCTAATATTATTTTCCCTCCAGGAATTAAAACCCTGAATATTTCTTTAAGCAAATAAATTGGATTTCCTGGTAAATGTTCTGTTACATCAAATATTGTTACTATTTCAAAAGTATTATTTTCAAAAGGCAAAACTTTATTTTCCCAAAAATCCTGATTTATTATTTTTATATCAGCATCCTCAAGAAATTTGATATTTTTATTATACTGACCCATTCTATTTTCTTCAGTATATTCTTCAAATCTGTCCAGTAAAAATAGTGAAGAATTTTCTGTAAATATTTTTTTTATTGCAAGTAAATTTACTCCAAGTCCTCCACCAACATCTAAAATAGTTATTTTATTTTGTATATTATTAATTATTAATGTAATTTCTTCCAAATGCTTACCAAAATTTATAAATAATATTGTTTCTTTTGCAGGTGAACCAAAATCTTGCGCAATATTTTTTAATATATTTATTATTTTTTTTTCATCAATATTTATATTTTCTTTTAATTTCAATTTTTACCATCCAAAAGCTATTTTTAAGATTTTTGAAATAATTCTATTTGGCAAACTGTAAAAATTATTTTGTGTATTTTTTAACCAATTATGTATATATTTTTCCATTTTTATTCTTGGATCTTTAAAATCTTGTGGATTATTGAACTCATAATATTTTGCTTTCTCATCCCAAGCAATATCCCAAATTGCAATTTTTGAAAAAAATCTTGCACCATATTGATTAATATAATTAAGAACTTGCTTATCCCAATAATAATCACCTGTCTTATTAATATTTTTTAAATCTATACCAATATTAAGATAATAGTTTATCCAAGAATCTGGTATCTCTTTAATATCTTCATCTTTTATAGAATACATGTGATGATATGATCTATAAATTTCAATTGGACTTTTATTCGGATTATTTATACGTTCCCAACATTGATACCACCTGTGCTTGCTTTCCATTCTTTCCCAATCAGTAAATTGAAAATGCATTACTTTTACTTCCGATATAAAAAGTTCCCTTGCATTTTCCGGGTAAATCATCCTGTTAGTATGTATTTTTTCAGCTATATAATCACTCCCATCATCCATAAAACCCCACGGTAAATCAATTGGGCCAACCCAGTAATGTTTTAAATCTGGTAATAAATTTACAAACTTTGATTTAATTATTGTACCTGGAGAAGCTGATAATATTTTATTCCATATATTGCTTTCAAAAATTTCAGGTGTAAAAACTTCATCAGCATCTAAAGCTATAAGTAATCTTTTACCCTTAATTTTTCTTGCCTCATCATAAGTTATTTTCCTTATTTTCCATTCATTATATTCATCATAATCATTTTTAATAATCTTAACCTTAGGATAACTCATAACTATATTAATAGTTTTATCTATGGAATTCTGATCAGAAATAATAATTTTATCAGCCCACAAACTGGCACATTTTAGAAATGTATTAATTATCCATTCTTCATTTCTTACTGGAGTTAAACAAATTACATTAATTTTTTCATCTTGTAAGCTTTGATGCGACATTTATTTTAAAAATATGTTCAAATAAAAATATAAACAATTGTATTGTTTTTTTTGGAAAATATAAAGTAAAAATAGCTCTCTTATTAGATAAAAGTTTATTAAAATATACACGAAAAGCATGTCTTATTATATAAAAATTTTCTATTCCTTTATATTCATATAACAAATAATGAACAAACTTATCTCCTCTCAAATGATATAACAAATCCTGATTATATGTTTTTGAAAAATTTGTTTCATGACATCTTGTTCCATATAAAGGAAAGTCTACTTCAATCATTGTCTTATATTTTAAAGCAATAGCATACAAGATATAATAATCAACACAATGACCCGTTTTACCAAGAATACTCGCAACTTTCTTAAAATCTTCAGTCTTTATCAATTTCTTTAAATCACTGGTCAGCAAGGTATACGCATTTGGATTTGCCCATGTTTGATTAAATCTTTTTCTTTGCTGGATTATTTTGTCAATTGGAAATACATATTTTTGTGAATTCTTAATTGCTATTTCTTCATTATAAATATAATCTTTTAATTCAGAAATTTCTTTAAAGTCTTTACCACTGGTAACTATAACAAAATTATCAGGATAATTTCTAATTAACTCATATAAAAATGAAAGAGCATTTTTATATAATATATCATCTGATAATAAAAATTTAAACCATTTCCCATTTGCTTCTTCTATGCATTTAATCCAGTTAGGGACAATACCCAAATTTTCTTTATTCTTAATTGCTCTTATTCTTTTGTCTTTTAAAGAAGAAATATAATCCCAAACATTATCTTCAGTGCTGTTATCGTCGATTATGAGAAGCTCAAAATTAGTAAAAGTCTGATTTAAAGCACTATTAACAGCTTCTTTTAAATAATTTAATCTATTGTAAACAGGTATTGCAATTGTAAAAAATGGTTTATTCATTATGTAAATTATATAAAATTAAAGAATTATTTTTTTAGATTTTTTTTGAAAATATATTAAATATTGTAGCAAATTATTACTAATAAAAAATAATAATAAAATTAAATTATTTTCTTTTACACAATAAAGACTTATTGAAAATTATTTTTAAAATATTTTTAAAATCTGAAATTAAATTTTTTATAATAAATTTTATTCTATATTTAAAAGGACCATGATAGTAGAATAAATTAAAAATCATAAGCTCCTTAGATTTGGTAAATGAAAATTTATTAGATATTCCACTATTAAGCATTATAACTAAAGGTTTCTCAATTATTTTATACTTTGCAAACGGTAAAAATTTCATGCAGTACATAGAATCCGATAAAATTTTATATTTTTCATCATAATAGCCATATTTTTCATAAAAATCTTTTTTAATTATCATACCAGAATGCGGGAAATTATAATGATTAATTTTTTCATTGTACAATGGTATCCATTTTGAAATAATAGATCCTGTTTTTTCATTTTTAACCATTATTGTGTTTGCAATAACATCATATTTATAATTTTCTTCAATATTTAAAGAACTTAGACTTTTTTCTGAAATATAATAATCATCAGAATTTAGAATATGAACCCAAACTCCATTAGCAGCTTTAATACCTTTATTCATTGCATGATATATACCATTATCTTTTTCTCTAATATAAATAACAGGATATTTAGCTTTACCTATATATTCTTTAATCAGATTTTCTGTTCCATCATTAGAAAGATTATCAACTATTATATGTTCAATATCATAAAAATTTTGGCTTAAAACACTATTAATATTGAATTTAAGTTTTTCAAAATTATTATAAGTTGGAGTAACAATTGAAATTTTAACCATAAAAAGTTAAATTACCTCTCTTTACTTTTAAAATTAAAAATACAAAAACTTTTTTCATTAAATACAAATAATACATATTAAATTATGCTTTTATATACTGATATGGTTTCTTTCATTGTCTTTTCCCATGAAAATTCTTTAACTCGATTTTTCCCTTTAGTTATTAATTCTTGCCTTAAATCATCATTATTAATAATTGATTTTATGGCTTCAATTAGTGATTCTTTATCTTTTAAATCAAAATAAATAGCAGCGTCACCTGCAACTTCCGGAAAAGAACTTGAATTTGATAAAACAATAGGACAATTACATGAAAAAGCTTCTAAAATTGGAATACCAAATCCTTCATATAATGAAGGAAAAACAAAAACCAAAGCATTGCTATATAAATATTTTAAAATATCATTATTAACCTCAAAATAAAAAATTCTATCAATGATTTTAAATTTGTTAAATAAGATCAACTCTTCATTACTAAAATTATTTCCTCCTGCACAAACTATATTTAATGATTTATCTTTAATCAATAATGAATAAATAGATTCAATAAAAAAATTAAAATTTTTATAACCTTGTCTATTCCCAACAAATAATATATATCTTGATGGAACTTTATTTAAAAAATATTTATTAATTTTTTTAAAATCAATTAAACTATTTAAAGAACTGCCGAGATAAATAACATTTATATTTTCATCATTAATATCATAATAATTTATTATATCTTTCTTCGTATTTTGGGAAATTGCTATTATTCTCTTTGCTTTTTTTAATAAAATTTTTTTTGACTCAAGAAAAAATAATTCATCTTTTGCATATTGTGGAAATATTTCAGGAATTAAATCAAACACAGTTAAAACAAATGGTTTACTTTTAATATAATTTAAAAAATAATTTTTATAATATGTTGGGTGAAATACATCAAAATTTCCTTTTTTTATATTATTAATTGAATAATTTTCATTAGCACTATAATGAAAATCAACAAATCCAATTGATCTCAATAATTTATAAATTATTCCTTTACCTTTAAATTCGATATTTGGTAAAAACTCAACATATTTTTTCAAATCTTTTATTTTTTCTTTAAAAAAAGTATCATTTTTTAAATATTGATTGGATGAATATTTTATAGATAAATTAAATTCACATAATTTTGTTTCATTAATTTTACTTATTAATTCATAAAAATATCTTGAAATTCCACCATATAACTGCATCTCAAATATCTGATGGTCAAATAATATTTTCATTTTATAAACCAAGCTTTTCTTTTACAAATTTTTTATATTCTTTTGAAAAACTGTCCTTCGTATGTTTTTCTCTTACATAATTCCATGCAGCCATACTTCTTAATTTAAGCTCTTCTGCATCAAGGGAAGATATTTTTTTTATTAAATTTTCTATTCCTTTTACTGTAATATCAGTTATTAAAAACCCAAAATTTTCGATATCTACAGAAGATTCCCTGGTAACAATTGGAATTAAACCTGCATGCATGCAACTTATAACACTTCCACCTCCTCCTTCAGAAAAAGAGGGATATATTATACCTACGCAGTTTTCATATATTTCTTTAAATTTTTTACTTTCTAAATCTACCCAGCCATAAGTATATATATTATTTGTTTCATACAATTCTTTATAAAAGGCTTTTTCAAAATCTTTTTCATTTTTAATTGGACCACATACAAATAATTTATAATTTGGTAAATTTTTAAAAACTTCTAAAACAATATCTAATCCTTTTAATACAAGCCCTGCGCTACCAAACCAAAGATAATTTTTTTTACATTTTTCAAAATTTTTATCTTCAGGAAAATCAAATAATATTAATGGGGATAATGGAATTCTATAAATTTCCTTTTTAGCATAATTAAAAGTGCTAATAGTAAATTCATTCCCAACGGTAGTGGCAAGATCTGCTACTTCTATACCTAAACTTGGTGGAACTACTCTTCTTGGAATCAAAGTTACATTTCTTGTATTTTGAATATCCACAAGCCTACTATATTCTTTAAAATTCTGATAGATCCAATGAGCTCCTGTAATATGAAGGACTTTTATACAATCTTTATTGAGATAAGGGGAGAGTCTCTCTAAATTGCTATGAATATCTATAAAAACCTTGTAATTTTTTTTTGGTAAAAATTCTTTATTATCCCAGTTAATTACGTCTACACAATAACCTTCATCAAGAAATATTTTTGCAATTTGAAAACACTCCCATTGGTTTGTATGAGAAGTGGAAAATTCTTTATTACTTCTTTTTAAAAATGGGGTAACTATATATGAAATTAGGATATTACCCTTTGATCTACTTTGTGGAAATAGATGTATTACTTTTTTTGAATAAGAATATTTGGAATAATTATAAATTTTTTTAAGCAATTTTATTAATATTTGCATCGAATTAAATTTAATTAAATCTTTTATTTAATTTTATGTAGGTTAAAAATAAAATAAAAGGTTAAAAATAAAATAAATAATTATGAATTTTTGCCATAATCAACACTGCTATTATTTCGCCAAAAAGATAAAGGCGTATTATATAAAACACCGATATTAAAAAATATATTAACCCTTAACTGAAAATCTCTATCTGAAAAAGGAACTAACCTGTCTTTTTTATTAGGAAAATATCCTCCTACAAAATCCCAAACTTCCTTATAAAAAGTACAACCGGAATGTGTCATATTTAAATCATTATAATTTTTATAATTTAACAAATCTTCCGGCGTATGAATTGTTAATTTCAATTCTTCGAATGTAATAAAATCAAGTATATATTTTTTATTATTATCAAGGAATTCATCTGAATCAAAATGAACTGATGTAGAACCTATTAATGCAATCTCTTTATTTAATTTAAATAATTTCTTTAGAATTTCAACAGCATCATAAAATAAATAATCGTCATCATTTAATATCATTATTAAATCCGAATTAGTTATAGAAATAGCTTTATTTAATGAAGCGCATTGGCCAATGTTTTTATTATTATAAACAACTTTTAGATTTAATTTTTCTTTATTATTCGATAATATTTCTTTTAAAATTTCTCTAGTATTATCAGAAGAAAAATCATCAATCAATATTATTTCATCAGGATAAACAGTCTGGCTAATTACACTTTCAAACATCTTTTTTAAATATTGTGCATGATTATAACATGAAATTATAATAGAAATTTTATCAGGATTTAAGCTTCCAATAATTAATTTATCTTTTAATTTATTTTTCTCTATAAATTTAGTAATTTTCTTTTGTGAAATTTCATTTATGCCGAATAATTTACGAAATTTTTTTATTATTTTTGATCTGATAAATTTTAGTATTTCAAAAAAATAAAATAATTTTTTACCTATTTTCCCAAATTTTAATAAATATTTAGTATCCATATATAAAATAGTTCATTATATTTTTTCGATTTCCCATTCAAGTTTAGGTCTTAAGAAACCGGGTTGCTTTCCATATCCACCTAAATTATATCTCTGAACAATTTCAAAACTTAAAATACTATCTGTGTTAATTATCATTTTTATTCCTGGTATATGCCCAAATAAAGAAATATTATAATAACCTTGATTTAATAAGAAACCTGGAATTTTGCATCTGCTAATATAATTACCCGGTTTTCTTTCTTGTATTTCTAAACCAGATAAATCTGTATCTCCCGATTGAAAAATCAATTCTCCCTCTGAAGTTAATAAACAAATCCCAATTTGTGATATATTTAAAGTTTTTAATACAACATATTCAATTTCGATAAAAAAATCTTCTTCAGCAAAAATAACGCTGGTACTTGTATTATTCGAATTTTTTATTTTAATAGATTTTATATAAATATATTCTTTATCCCCAGGTGCAGAAGCTTCTGATAACCAATTCACTTCAGATTCCTTATTTTGGCCAAGATTTAAATAATTAAATGTTACAGTTTCACTAAGTCCATCTTCCTTTATTGATCCGTTTTCCAACCATATACATCTTTTACATAATTTATTTATTGATTGCATATTATGACTAACAAAAAGAATTGTTCTCTCTTGTTGTTGAGAAACTTCTTCCATTTTGCCAAGACTCTTTTTTTGAAATTGTGCATCTCCTACAGCTAGAACTTCATCTATTAATAATATATCAGGTTCAAGATGAGCAGCAATAGAAAATGCTAATCTAACATACATTCCAGAAGAATATCTTTTTACCGGTGTATCAAGAAATTTTTCAATTTCTGCAAAAGCAACAATTTCATCAAATTTTTTTTTGATATCTATTCTTGACATGCCAAGAATTGCCCCATTTAGAAAAATATTTTCTCTTCCTGTTAACTCAGGATGAAATCCTGTACCAACTTCAAGTAAGCTTGCTATTTTACCTTTTATTTTAATTTGCCCTTCTGAAGGTTCTGTAATGCGAGATAACAACTTTAATATAGTTGATTTCCCTGCACCATTCCTTCCAATTATTCCTATCCTTTCTCCTTGTTCAACATTAAAAGATACATTTTTTAAAGCCCAAAACTCTTCTCTTTTTGGAATTACATAAGACCTTTTTTTAACTATTTTCTTTGCTTTATCTGTTATTGTTTCTCTTAATGTCTGATATTCGCTTATACCTTGGTGAGATATTATATATTTTTTCCCTAAATTTTTTGTTTCTATTACTTTCATAATTTAAATTCTATCTGCAAAAGTTTTTTCAGTTTTTCTAAAATACCAAATTCCTATGGCTAATGTTATAAAGATTAATATAATGGAAAGTGTAAAGCCAGTAAAATAAAAATCAATTCCTTTACCTAAAATTGCCCATCTGAATCCATCAATTACTCCAACCATTGGATTTAAAGAATAAAGAAAACGCCACTTTACCGGGACAACATTGCTGCTAAAACCAACAGGTGATACATATAAACCAAATTGCACAATAAATGGAACTATATATTTAAAATCCCTATATTTAACATTTAATGCTGAAATTAATAAACCAGCTCCAAAAGAGAAAATTAATGCCATTAAAAGAAATAAGGGGATAAAAATTATTTTATAACTTGGAACAAATCTATACCAAACCATCAACAACGCTAATAATATAAAAGAAACTAAAAAGTCAACAAATGCCACTATTATTGAACTTGCAGGAACAATCATCCTTGGAAAATAAACCTTTGAAATCATGTTAGCATTTCCAATCAGACTATTGCTTGAGTCCTGAAGAGCACTTGCAAAAAACTGCCATGGAAGCAGTGCTGTAAATACCATTATGGGATAAGGGACATTACCGGAAGGAAGTTTGGCAATTTTACCAAAAATTATTGTAAAAACTACCATTGTTAAGACAGGACGAATTACAGACCAAGCTATTCCAATAACAGTTTGTTTATACCTAACTAAAATATCTCTCCATGATAAAAAATAAAAAAGCTCTCTGTATCGCCATAAATCTCTCCAATAATTTTTTTCTGCTCTTCCCGGCTCAATTATTATTACGTCTTTTTCATTATTTGACATTTTCTATATACCAGTCTATTGTTTTTCTTAATCCAATATCAAAAGTAGTTTTTGCCTTAAAACCAAATTCATTTAAAGCTTTTGAAGTATCAAGACATCTTCTCGGTTGCCCATCAGGCTTTGAAGTATCCCAAATAATTCTACCATTATATTTAAAAATATCTTTTATTTTCTCAGCAAGATCTTTTATGGAAATCTCAAATCCGGCCCCTATATTAACAGGATCTGACTTATCATAATTTTGAGTTGCTAAAATAATTGCTTCTGCACAATCTTCAACATATAAAAATTCTCTGGTTGCTTTTCCTGTTCCCCAAACAATAACTTCCTTATCATCATTTTTTTTTGCTTCATAAAATTTTTTAATTAATGCAGGAATTACATGACTTGATTTAGGATTAAAATTATCACCTGGTCCATAAAGATTTACAGGCAGTAGAAAAATTGAATTAAATCCATATTGTGTCCTATAAGCTTGAGACTGCACTAAAAGCATCTTTTTTGCAAGTCCGTATGGTGCATTTGTTTCTTCAGGATAACCATCCCAAAGATTTTCTTCCTTAAAGGGAATAGGAGTAAATTTAGGATATGCACAAATTGTTCCTAATGCCACAAACTTTTCAATATTATTTAATCTGGCTTCCTCCATTAACTGAATCCCCATTATTAAATTATCATAAAAAAAACTTCCAGGATTTTCCCTATTAGCACCTATACCCCCAACTACAGCAGCAAGATGAATAACTATATCTGCTTGAAAATCTTTATACATTTTTCTTATAGCGTTTATATTTCGTAAATCATATTCTTCAATTTTAGGAACTAATATATTCTTACATCCGGCATTCTCAAGTTTATTTACAACAAACTTACCAAGAAAACCAGCGCCACCAGTTACAATTATTTTTTTTGTTTTTAAATCAATCATGATATTTTTACATAAATAATATATATTTAAATTTTTTATAAAAATTAATTTTAATAATTTTAAAGGTAAAATATAAGCTATTAAAAATAATAAATCAATTAAATTTATAATATTGATTTTTTAATAATTTTACTATTTTTGAAAAATTATTTTAATCTTAAAATTTTTATATGTTAATTTAATAAATTTATATTTTATATTTAATTGAACTATTTAATCTATATTATTAATTTTTAATTTATTATCTTGCCAAATTAATCCAAGGCTTAAAGCTATGATTATTGAAACACAAACCATAACAGTTGTTGCTGACAAATAATTTTCAGTTAAAGATATTATTAATAAATTTATTATTGAGCCTAATCCACATAAATACACTTTTTTTGAAAATTCGTCCTTTGTATTTATACATGCTCTATTTATTTTATAAAAACATAAAAACCAGAATAATAAAAGTAAAAATAATCCAAAAATACCAGTTTCTGATAAAAATTGAAGATATGCGTTATGAGCATGAGCATCATTTATAATAAAATTTGGATCTATATATAAATTAAAAAATCCCCTTATTCCCTGTAGCCTTGTATAATCAAAATTATCATTATATCTTCCAAAACCTACTCCGAAAATAGGGCTACTGGAAAATAAATTCCATGCTCTTTCCCATAAATCAAATCTTACAAGCGTTGTTGCTTTAAAATCAAAAATTTGTAATATTCTTTTGTAAGCACCTGTAATATAAATAAATGGAACCGATGCACCAATAATTATTGATATAGAAATAAAAAATTTTTTAACAGAACGGTAATTCATCCATAAAACAAAAATTAATGCCATCGCAAATCCAACATAGCTTCCTCTGCTTTTAGTAATAAACAATCCAAGCATGCAGCTAGCCAATACAAAAATATAAATAATTTTTTTATATAAATTTTTTTCTCTTAAAAAAAATACTAATGCAAAGATGCAGATTATAGAATAAACAGAACCGGTAGCATTATGAGTAACATTAAAAGCATGAAAAAATTTACCGGCATAAGGATCACTTTGTATGGTATATAATGTTTTCCCAAATAAATATTCTGTAATCCCAAATAAGGATACCAACGTAAAAATAAAAAAGCTGATTTTAAAATAAATATTTAATGCTTTTCTATAATTAAAAAAAGGAACTGACAAAACAAAAAATAATATATAGCAAAAGAAAAAATTTCCATCATATCTTAAAAATTTATATGTAAAAAAAAGTTTTAAATTCTGTCCTGAAAATAAATAACTGATAATGAAATAAAAATATATTATCAAAAGAAGAAAAAGTATATCCTTATTTTGGTTAATAATTGAAAATTTTAGTAAAAAAAATATAAGTGAAATAATTATTAATAATATAACTGAAAATATTTGCAAATAAGGATATTTATTGAATAATAAAAATGCTGCAGGAACTGCAACTAAAAAATATCTTATAAAATTATCAACTTTTTTTATTTCCAGCATACTTATATAAATCTAAGCAAGACTTTCAAATATTTTAATTACATTAATTGCGATATTATCTATATTAAATTTTTTACATTGTTCTAACCCTAAATTTGATAACTCTTTTCTTTTTTCAGAATTAAAATATAAAAATTTCATTGATTCAGATAAATCATGTAAATCATATGGATTAATTAAAATAGCAGCTTTACCTACAACTTCAGGGAGGGAAGAGATGTTGGAAGTTATAACAGGTGTTCCACATGCCATTGCCTGTAAAGGTGGAAGACCAAAACCTTCATAAAATGAAGGAAAAATAAAGAATAAAGCTTTCTGGAAAAGATATTTCATATCTTCTTCAGGTACATAACCTGTAAAAATAATATTGTTTTTTAAATCCATATTTTTTACATTTTTCATAAATTCTTCAATTTCTTTAAAATACCATCCTTTTTTACCTGCAATTATTAAATCAGCATTAATATCTTTATCAATTTCCTTAAATGCTCTTAAAATTGAGATTATATTTTTTCTTGGTTCTATCATCCCGACAAAAAGCATATAATCTTTTTTTATTTCATATTTTAGAAGAACTTCTTTAGCTTTTATTTCATCAACAATATTATTAAAATTTTCAGAGCAACAAGCATAAACTATAGTTACTTTATCATCATTTAATTTAAAATATTTTAAAATATCAGTTTTTGTATTGTTTGATATCGCTATAATTTTATCAGATACTTTCACAAAAAATGGAATCATAATTTTATAAAATAATCTCTTCATTATTGTATATTTTTCCGGGAATAATAAAAAAGTTAAATCATGAATTGTTACAATAATTTTAAACCCAAGCTTATATAAAGGAGTAACATAATTAGAAGAATGCAAAACATCGACTTTGTTCTTTTTTAAAACTATAGGCAATAAAAATAATTGCCATAATATTCTTGAAAATTTATATCTGAAATTTTTATTAATAATTTTAAAATTATCTTTTTTTATTTTTAATAATTTATTTGCAACATTTCCATCTATAAATACAATATATTCATTTTTATTATCTTTTTTTAGTAAACCATTTAAAAGATTAATGATATAAAAACCTGTTCCCGTATTTTCTTTTCTTACTATGGTTGCATCTATGGCAATTTTCATAATTATATTTTTAATATGATTAAGCTTTATTTTTGAAAAATTATTATAAATTAAGTAAAAAATCCTTAAGCAAAAAATTCCTGATATTTTTGCATTATACTATTTTTAAAATTTGATTTAAAAATTTCCTTATCAAATTTTAATGCATTTTGTCTTATCTTTACAGGATTAAAACTATCTTCTTTCTTTATGAATTCATTTAGTGCCTCATCAAAAGAATCTGATGTTTTTTCCTTAAAGAAAATACCTGTTTCATTTTCAACTATTGTTTCAAGAGCACCACCGGCAGCATAAGCTATTACGGGTCTGCCGGAAGCTTGAGCTTCTAAAGGCGCGATTCCAAAATCTTCTTCTCCTGGAAAAATAAAAGCTCTGCAATTTGAATAAATATTTTTTAACTCCTCATCAGAAACTTTTCCCAAAAACTCTATATTACTATTCGTGCACATATTAATTAATTGTTTTTCATAAGGTCCTGTACCAACTATTTTTAATATTAAATTAGATTTATTAAAAGATTTTATTACAAGATCAATATTTTTATATGCATTCAGTCTTGAAACTATTAAAAAATAATTCTCAATTTTATCAGATATTTTAAATTTTGAGCAATCTACTGGAGGATAGATATATTCAGCTTCTCTTGAATAAAAATTATTTATTTTGCTTTTAATATTTTTTGAAATTGCTATAAAATAACTTACCCTTTTATTAGTTTTTAAATCCCAATTTCTTAAATAATTAATTACTGGTGGCAGGAATTTTAAAAAAAATTTATTAAAATTTTCATTTTTAATATAATTATTATAATCCCATACAAATCGCATTGGTGTATAACAATAACATATGTGACATGTATTTTTTGATACCTTTACGCCTTTAGCAAAGGCACTACTACTGCTAATTACCAAATCAAATCCCTTAAGGTTAAAACTTTCTATAGCTTTAGGGTAAATAAATAAATATTTTTTAAAATGTTTCTTTAGAAATGGAAAATGCTGCATAAAAGATGTTCTTATATCCATTTTTGTAAAAATTTCAGGCATATTTTCCTTTAAATAAATAGAAGTAAAAATTGGAGCTTCAGGAAAAATTTCATTTAATACTTCAACTACCCTCTCAGCTCCTCCATATTGATTTAAGTAATCATGTACAATAGCAACTTTCATATATATTAATTAACTATGACAAAATTAAATTAATAAAAAATGAATTTTTAGTAAAATTTTTAATATTATTTTTCAGGTGTTTTAAAATAGTTTATTGTAAAAGAAATAATAGCTGCAAATATTAACGAAACTACAATACTTAAGATAATATTTCTAATATAATTTGAATAATCAATAACATCATTAAGCTTAGGATATTCTACAGCTATTATTCTTTTTACAAATAAATCTTTATTTTGCACTAAAATATTTTTTGCACTAGACAAATCATTTATATCACCAAAAATATCATTTATATTTTTAGCAAGAGTCGGCGGTATATAATTAATTCCTGTAAAATTAAAATTACCAGAATCTGATTTTTTAAGCTTTTCTATAAATTTCAAGTTATAATCTGTGACATATTTTTCTGCCTCAATATTTAGTTCATCAAGGACTTTGTTCTTTTCAATTATTAAATTATTTATTTTAGTTAGAAGTTCATTATATGACTTTTCAAAGTTTGAATTTATTTTACTTAGATAATTATCTACAATCAATTTATTTATTTCAAAAGCGTTTTTTGCATTCTTGCTATATATATTTATGACTAAAACTCTTTCATCAGTATTTATTCTTAAATCCATAGATTTTATTAAGTCTTTTTTTAAATATTTTTTACCAGAAATTTCTGAAACTTTATCCAAAATATCACCATATTTAATTTGATTTAAAAGTAAGTTTAATTTACTGACTTCCAACTCATCAATTCTATCAGTTGGGAAAATTAACAATGAACCAGATTCTTCAGGAAAAAATTTATTTAAAATATTATTATAAGCAGTATCCAGATTATTTATTTTTAATCTTGACACTGACAAATAATTAGGACCCAGTAAAAAAGTATAAGTTAAAGATATAATTAAAATAATTACAAAGCTTATAAAAAATGCAATTTTTCTCTTAACTAAAATTCTAAAAACATCTCTTAAATCTGCAGGATATTCATCTGACTTATAGTTTTCAGTCATTTTTGATTACCTTTTAGTTTTATATAATAATATCTTAGATTAATAAAAATAAAATAATAATAAATAATAACATAAATTAACCTTAAAAACTTTAAAAAACAGTTTTTTATACAAGTAAAATATATAAACAATAAATTTTATTTCCATTTTGCCATTTTGGGATAAATTTTAAATATAAAATTTGATAATTTTATACCTAAAAATGCATCTATGACTATAGGAATACTTGCTTTTATTTTTTTTATCTTTAAAAAAGTTTTACTAAACTTTTCTTTTCTTTTTTTATGAAGATTTATAAAACAATCTTTGTTACTTTCATCTTTAATAATACTTTTATCAGCTTTATTTCTATTAAAATCTAGATCAAGGCTCTTAAAAACATCTAAATCATTTTTAAGCAACAATTTATTTATTTTATTTTTTATAAGAAAATTTTTTCTTTCCTCTTCAGTAAAAAAAGGTTTTTGCATTATTATGCAACAATCTCTGTTATAATCAGAACCATCTTCATAAAGAAGATCCTCATATTGCCAATATGTTTCTATTGTTTTAAACCCCATGTATTCAGATAACTTTATAAAACCATCTGGAAAATACCTGAATGCATCAAATGGAAATCTATGTTCAGTTCCAGAAGAAGGTGCGATTATTATAACAAGACCTCCATCTTTTAATATTCTACCAATTTCGAAAGCGGTAATCCAGAAATAAGGTATGTGTTCAAAAGTTTGGCTTGATATTACTACATCAAAACTATTATCTTCTATTTCCACCCAATCATATGAATTTGAAGGAACTATATCAACATTTTCGCCAGGCTCGATATCTAAACCTTTGTAAATCCAATTATTATTTTCAAATAAATTTCTTTGAGAAATTTGAGGAGGAATTACTCTACTTCCAACTTCTAAAATTTTTAAAGGTTCATTTATATACTTAATTAAATAAGTATCAATAAATGCTTTCATTTTTTCATATGAAGATAGATGCATAAAAAATCATCTTAAAAAAACTATTTTTTTTATTACTAAAATTTTAAAATAGAATATAATTTATTAAATTCCAAAAATCAACATAATAAAACATTAATTATTATGTATTATACTGGAAATAAAATAATTTCATAAATAATAATATAAAATTCCAAAAGTAAAACAAGCAGTTAAAGAAGGAATATAATATTTAAAATGGAATATCTTGATAAAAATGAATTAGATTATTTAAATTATTGCCCAATTTGCAATAGTAAAAATATAAAAAAAATTGGTGAAAAAAATACAATAAATATTAATTCAAAAGAAATAGTAAGTCTTATAGAATGCAATAATTGTAAACATTGGTTTATTTCACCATTACCTAATCAAAAATATTTAAATAATCTTTATAAAGTTGGGTCAGAGTTTGTAGTATCAAGAGGTTATAAGGGAAGAGAAAAACCAGAAGATACTGAAATTAAGAAATATGTATCCAGATTTATTAAATACAAACCTAATCTTTCAGAATTGAATTTTCTGGAAATTGGAGTTGGTCCAGGTTATTATTTTAATTATTTTGAAAAAAATACTAAGTTAAGCTATGGAGTTGATCCATGTAGTTATAAACCTGAAAACCCTAATATTGTTGAAGACATATCTTTAATTCCTGAAAACTTAAAATTTGATATTATATTAATCCAGGATGTTCTTGAACATTTAGAAAATCCAACCGATATGCTTTCAATAATAAAAAAACTTGCAAATGAAAATGCTATTTTAAGCTGTGGTTTCCCAAATAAAGATTGTTTGACAGCAAAGAAAATGAAAGAAAAATGGAGAATGGTTATGCCAATTGGGCATCTTCATTATTTTTCAAAAAAATCAGTTAACATAATGCTTGAGAAATCCGGATGGAAATTAAAGAAAAAACATAGTACTTGGGGCCGTCCAACTATTATTGATATTATTAAAAATTTTGATTGGGGTTCAAAAAACCCGATTAAATTAATTTATCGGTTTTTTGTTTATTTGCTTTTTAAAGAAATTCTTTTTGGAAAAGACCAGTGGTATGTTTTAGGACAAAATTAATATATTTAAAAATTAATTCTTTTGTTTTTAATATATCTTTTAAATATACCATATTTTAAAATTATATATAATGCTCTTAATCCGTCTTTCCAGTTAATCTTTTTCCCTTCTTCATAAGTACGACCATAATAAGATATGCCTACTTCATAAATTCTACATTTTAATCGAGCTACTTTAACAGTAATTTCAGGTTCTATCCCAAATCTATTTTCCTCTATTTTTATTTTGTTAATTATTTCTCTTTTAAATAATTTATAGCATGTTTCCATATCAGTAAGATTTAAATCAGTAAACATATTAGAAAAATTTGTTAGAAACTGGTTTCCCTTTGAATGCCAGTAAAATAATACCCTATGTGGTTGACCTCCAGCAAATCTTGTCCCATAAACAACATCAGCAAAACCATCAAGTATTGGTTTTAAGAGTCTTGGATATTCATTAGGGTCATATTCAAGGTCTGCATCCTGAAAAATTACATAATCTCCTGTACAGTTTTCTATTCCAGTCCTTATTGCAGCACCCTTACCTTCATTCTGTGTTTTATATATAATTTTAGAGACTTTCGGAGCAATTTTTTCCTTTAAAATTTGAATTGTCTGGTCTTGCGAACCATCATCAATTATAATAATTTCCTTTTCGACATTATCGAGATTAACAGATAATACCTTATTAACAATTGATTCTATTGTTTTATACTCATTATAACAGGGGATAATTATTGATAATTTTTTTTTAGTTTCAGCAGTTCCCAAGATAATATTTACCATAATTTTGGCTTTTTAATAAAAAAGAATATTCTTATTACCTTCATTAATAAATATTTTAGCTAAAGAAAGTAATTGTTTTATTTAAAGCTAAATTTAAAATTTAAAAAAATGATGTCACAATAGATGACATAACATTACACAAAATATTATCATTAAAAATTTTTAAAAATTTAAACTTTTATTTATAGACTTATTTAAACCATTCGATCGTTTTTTTAATCCCTTCATTAAAATTAATCTTTGGTTCCCAATTTAATATTGTTTTCGCTTTAGTTATATCAGGACGACGGACCAAAGGATCATCTATTGGAAGATCATGGTATACAATATTACTTTTGCTGTTACAGAAATTTTTTATTTTTTCTGCCAGCTCGAGTATTGTCATTTCATCAGGATTTCCGATATTTACCGGGTAATGATAATTAGAATTAATAAGTCTGAAAATGCCTTCAATTAAATCTGAAACATAACAAAAACTTCTTGTTTGTTTTCCGCTGCCAAATACAGTTATATCTTTATTTTCGAGAGCCTGACTTATAAATGCAGGGATTGCCCTACCATCATTTTTTCTCATACGTGGACCGTAGGTATTAAATATACGGACTATATGAGTGTCTACACCCTGCTGTCTGTAATATGCCATCGTTATGGCTTCTGCAAATCTTTTTGCTTCATCATATACGCCACGTGGACCAACGGGATTAACATTACCCCAATATTCTTCAGTTTGAGGATGCACCTTTGGATCTCCATAAACTTCAGATGTTGAAGCAAGTATCATTTTAGCTCTTTTTGCTTTTGTAAGACCTAAAACATTATGAGTTCCAAGAGCACCAACCTTTAATGTTTGAATTGGAAGCTGCAGATAATCTATGGGGCTTGCTGGGGATGCAAAATGAAAGACATAATCAATATTGCAATTTACAGTTATTTCTTCGGTAATATTATGATTTATAAATTCAAAATCACCTGTTTTAATATGTTCAATATTTCTAAGTGAGCCAGTTATAAGGTTATCCATACAAATTACTTTAAAATCTCTCTCAAGAAGATAATCACATATATGGCTGCCAATAAAACCTGCTCCACCAGTTACTAAGACTATTTTTTTTGAGTTCATCATTTTTAACCCTTTAATTATATTTTAATGTAATCTGCTTTTGCTTTAGGTCCGGGTGACGGCAATCCATCCTCTTCCATCCCTCTCAAATGCATAGATAATGCCTCTGCGATATTCTTTTTAGTATCTTCAATAGTTTTTCCCGTCGCAATACATCCTGAAATATCAGGCAAGTATGCAGAATAATTGTCGTTAGCTTTTTCAATAACAATCAAATATTTCAATTTACTCTCCCTCCTTTTTTAATCCGGCTTGCTTTAAGATACTATTTAGAGTTCCTGGTGCTATATAATCTCCAGGATTACCAGCTATCGTTACCCTTCCAGGTTTTACAGGATGTTTAAACTGTTTATGACTGCCATTCTGAGTAACCAAATACCAGCCGTCTTCTTTTATTATCTTTATTATCTCACGAATTTTCAAATTTAAAGTATCTTTCTAATCCACAAAATTCAATTATCTTCCAATACCAATATATTTAAAACCAAGTTTTAAAAGTTTCTCTCTGTCAAAAAGATTTCTACCATCAATAATAATATTATTATTCATTATGCTTTTAATTTTAGAAAAATCCAGATTTTTAAATTCATCCCATTCTGTTGTAAGTATTAAAAGATCTGCACCTTTTATAGAATCATATACATCTTGACTTAAAATAACTTTTTCACTTAAAGTTTGAGGTTTTTCCTTAACTACCGGGTCATAAGCTTTTATCCTTGCACCTAAATTAATAAGGCTATTCATAATGGAAATTGATGGAGCTTCGCGAGTATCATCAGTATTTGGTTTAAAAGCAATACCAAGAACTGAAATTGTCTTACCTTTAACTATTTTAAGTTCATCCTGAACTTTTTTAACTATTTTAAGCCTTTGTTCTCTGTTTACATTAATTATAGAATTTAAAATCTGAGGGGTCATTCCATACTCATTTGCAATGTAGGCCAGAGCAGAAACATCTTTCGGGAAACAGGAGCCTCCCCAACCAATGCCAGCACTTAAAAACTTTGGACCTATACGGCTGTCAAGTCCCATACCTTCAGCTACTTTTAAAATATCTGCCCCTACTTTTTCACAGATATTTGCAATCTCATTTATATAAGAAATTTTAGTTGCAAGAAATGAATTTGCAGCATATTTAATCATTTCTGCACTGGTTAAATCAGAAACTACAACAGGCACTTTCTGCCCTTTCGGAAGTAGCCTTGGTATATCAATTGAGTGCCAGTCAAAACTTTGTTCAATAAGAGGACTGTAAAGTTCAAGCATTTTATCAATTGCACTTTTAGATGATGAACCTATGACTATTCTGTCAGGGAAAAAAGTATCTCCAATTGCACTTCCTTCTCTTAAAAACTCGGGATTTGAAACCACACTGAATTTTACATTTTTATCAGGGTTGTTTTTTTGGATGCTTTCAGAAACAATCATTGAAACCCAGTCACCTGAACCTATAGGAACAGTGCTTTTATTAACTATTATTTTTTCGCCATTTATGTACTTACCAACTTCTGCTGCCACGGCTTCTACATAACTTAAATCTGCCTGCCCGTTTGAAAGAGAGGGAGTCCCGACTGAAATAAATATAATTTCACTATTTTGTACTCCATATTTAATATCGGTAGTAAATTTTAATCTTTGTGCTTTTAAATTTTTTTCAATAAAACCTTCGAGTCCGGGCTCATAAATTGGACTTACTGCCTTTTTTAGCTTTTCTATTTTTGCTTCAACATTATCAACACAAATTACATTATGACCAATTTCAGCCAGACATACACCTGTTACTAAACCAACATAACCTACCCCGATAATACAAACTTTCATTTTTAAATTTTCCTTCTGTAAAATTTTATTTATTTTAAAATATTAAGTATTGTTTTAAATTCTCTGTCTTCCAATATACCTCCAAGTTGAACTATAATTTTAGTAGTTGCTATAAGTATCTTCTTTGCAATACTTATTTTCTAAAATAATAACTGTTTTATTTTTATCGTCAATATAATAACAACTCAATTGAAAAATTTTTTAATACTTTTAAGTTCAGTTTTTTCCCTTAGTAATTATAATTCATTTCCATTAATAAAGCAGGGGCTTTCTTTTTTAGAATGGTATAATAAGTTAATTACAGAAAATAAACAAATAACTCCTGAAAGACTTAGGCCATACTTTAAACTTATATTGAAAAAAACAAGAATTGGAATTGACAATTCCAAATATCTATGTAAAATGGAGTTATGTATTCCAGATTAGTAAAAGAACCTGAAAATAAAAGCTTTTTTCTCTTTGGTCCTCGAGGAACAGGTAAAACAACATGGGTCAAGCAAGCCTTTCCAGATGCAGTTTACATCGATTTGCTTGAATCCCGTCTTTATAATGATCTGCTTGCAGATCCGCAGAGGCTTGAAAACTTAATACCAAATAATTTCAATAACTGGATAATAATTGATGAAGTGCAGAAAATCCCTGAGCTTTTAAATGAAGTTCACAGGCTTATAGAAAAATATAAATATAAGTTCATTTTAACCGGTTCCAGTGCAAGAAAACTAAGAAGAAAGGGCCCAAACCTGTTAGCGGGCAGGGCACTTTACTACTCAATGCATCCGTTAACAGCAATAGAGCTTGGCAAGGATTTTAACTTAAACCATTCATTAATTTTTGGTAATCTTCCCTCGGTATATGTTGAATCAAACCCAAAAGATTATCTTGAAAGCTATATAAAAGCTTATCTAGTGGAAGAAATATTACAGGAAAGCCTGACTAGAAATCTAAGTAGCTTTTCGAGATTTCTGGAAGCAGCCAGTTTTTCCCAGGGTTCAGTTTTAAATATATCCGAAGTAGCAAGAGAATGTGCAGTAGAACGAAAGGTTGTTGAAAGTTATTTTACAATCCTGGAAGACCTGCTTTTAGCTGACAGAATACCAATATTTTCAAAACGTGCAAAAAGAAGACTGCTTGCTCATCCTAAATTTTACTTTTTCGATGTAGGTATTTACAGGACTTTAAGACCAATGGGACCTCTGGATGCTCCTGAGGAAGTAGAAGGAATTTCTTATGAAAGCCTTTTTTTCCAGGAATTAAAAGCCGTTAATGATTATTATGGTTTTGGATATAAAATTTATTATTGGCGAACGATCAGTAATTTGGAAGTTGATTTTGTCTTATATGGAAACCGCGGCCTGAAAGCATTCGAGATTAAAAGGCGAAGCAGGATTCCATCATCTGAATTCCGGGGTTTAAAAGCTTTCCTCAAAGATTATCCGACTGCAAAGGCTTATTTTATATATGGCGGGGAAAGACAAATGTCTGAAGATGCTATTGATATAATTCCGATGGAATATGCATTAAAAAATTTACCCAATATTTTATAGCACTTCATTATATATCATTATATAATAATTAAACCAGAGAATTGTCTGATTCCCGATTGTCCACCCGTCAGCAACTCTGATCTTTGATCAGTGAAACTTTATCAAGGTTGCTTCCAGTTAACATTTTTTTCAATAAAACACTCAACCTCTTTACCCAATCCTAATATTATGTTACATTGCTAATGTAATTTAATAATTTCATACTTAATCACCATAAGTACGATAATATAGTTTAATTATGAAATCAATATGCTTTCAGATATGTTTTCAGATACTTTTTTAAATTGATTATTAATAATTTATAATTAATCTACTGTTATTTTTTACTAATTACTTTTTTATAATCCTTTCTTTAAGTGGACGCCACCAAGCCTCATTATTTACATACCAGCGAACTGTCCTGGCTAATGCTTCTTCAAAATCATATTGAGGTTTCCAGCCAAATTCTTTTTCAATTTTTGAACAGTCAATTGAATAACGTCTATCATGGCCAAGTCTGTCCGCAACAGGCTCAATCATGTCTTCGGTTTTTCCGGTTAGCTCAATTAATTTTTTAGTAATCCAGATGTTTGGTTTTTCATTTCCAGCACCAACATTATATATTTCACCAATTCTGCCTTTATGAAGAATTATATCAATGGCTCTGCAGTTATCTTCAACATAAAGCCAGTCCCTAACATTAAGCCCATCACCATAAAGAGGAACTTTTAAATCATCAATTAAGTTTGTAACAAAAAGAGGAATAATCTTTTCAGGAAACTGAAAAGGACCGAAATTATTGGAAGTTCTTGTAATTACAATTGGAGTCCCGTAGGTTTTATAAAAAGAACGTACTATCATTTCAGCACCAGCTTTTGATGCTGAATAAGGACTGTTTGGAAGAAGAGGGTCATCTTCTTTAAATGAGCCGTCAAGTATTGAACCATAAACTTCATCGGTACTAATCTGAAAAAATAGCTTTGTATTATGATTTTTTACCGCTTCAAGAAGAACAAATGTGCCATATACATCAGTTTGAATAAATACACCAGGGTCATCAATTGAGCGGTCAACATGTGATTCTGCTGCAAAATTAATTACTGCATCTATTTTATTGCCGCTAAATATTTCTCCAACAATTTTTCTGTCTGCAATATCGCCTTTTATAAATTTATAATTAGGTTTATCTTCAATAGATTTAAGATTTTCAAGGTTTCCTGCATAAGTTAACTTATCAAGATTAATGATGTTGTATTCAGGATATTTTTTTATCATATAATGAATGAAGTTACTGCCAATAAATCCTGCGCCACCAGTTACAAGTATTGTTTTAAATTTTCTGTCTTCCAATATGCCTCCAAGTTGAACTATAATTTTAGTAGTTGTTATAAGTATCTTCACTTGTGATACTTAACTTCTAAAATAATACCTGTTTTATTTTTATCGTCAATATAATAACAACTCAATTGAAAAATTTTTTAATACTTTTAAGTTCAGTTTTTCCCCTTAGTAATTATTCTTATAAATAGAAAATTAATACTAAAAAATGATTTTATAATTTATTTTGAATTGAAGCAAAAAGTTTATCAGCATTTGTGTTAAAGAACTTCTTAAATCCTTAAATATCTAAAGTAAATTGCCGTGTGTATCGCCCATGTATATTTTCTTGAAATTTCTCGAAATTAATAAATACCTGTAAGCCATTTAAAAGCAGGAATTACATGAATGGTTTTACTGCCCCTTCTTATTTCTTCTTCCTGATCATAAGTTATGATTTTAGAGCTGTTAATATTTAGCTCTTCCATAGCAGCAGCTAAGCCTTGAATTTCTCTTACTCTGGTTTCAGAATTTTCAATATTTAAGCTTACTTGTATTAAATCTTTAATCTCCATATTATCTGCGATTAAAAAATCCACTTCCAGATTATTTCGAGTCTTATAATAATAAATATTAGATTCTGAATTTTTAAGATGAAGGAAAACTATATTTTCAAGCATTCTGCCTTTATACTCAGAAAACCTGAAAGAAATCGAATTTGCAATACCGGTATCAATTGAATAGTATTTTTTTAATGATTTTTGCTGTTTTTTTAAAGAATATGAAAATTGGTTAAGCTCTAAAATTAAAAAAGCACTTTTAAGATAATCAATATATGAAGAAGACATCTCAAATGATATATTGTAGTTATTTTTTAATGATTCAATACTTATAGTTTTTCCGGAATTACTGATAAAGAATAAAGCAATTTTTTCCAAAACTGTTTTTTGCCGAATATTATGACGCATGACTATGTCTTTATAAAGAATATCAGTGAAATATGTTCTTGCAAGTTCCATATTTTCGGTAATAACTATTTCAGGAAATCCTCCAATTTGCATATATTTATCGAATAAATCAAGAATGGTTTTTTTATTCAGAACAACTTCTTTCAAACTATTAATTTTAATTCCATTAAAATATAAAAATTCAGTAAAGTTCAAAGGCATTACCTTATAGCTTAAGTGCCTACCCGTAAGGAGAGAAGCAAGCTCGCTTTCAGTTAATTTTGAATTAGAGCCTGTAATAAATATTTTAAATTCATTTAATTCCCTGTATTTATTTATAATTCTTTCCCATTGATTTATTTCCTGAATTTCATCAAAAAATAAATATTTAAGCTGTGGATTAAAATGTTGTTTAAATACCGAGATAATCTCATCAATGATTTCAGGATTACTGTTATTTATGAAAAACGGATCTTCAAAATTCATGAAAATATAATTATCTTTTAATTTTAATTTTTTAATAATCATCTTTAGTACAGATGATTTACCGCTTCTTCGCGGTCCTGTTATATCAATTATTTCATTCGTTTTTAAATTAATTGTATTCAGTACAATCCTGTCTTTCAAATTTTCTGCAGTAATTGTATTATTCCAAAAATGTATTAATTTAATTATTCTTTCTATTTGCTGCATGTTTTTTATTTAAATTATCCAAATTACTTAAATTATTTTTGTAAGGTATAGTTTATTATATATTAAAATAATAATAAAGTATAATTTATTATATATTATATTTATAATAAAGTATAGTTTATTATATTCTATTTTGCATTAAAAAACAAAAACAAATAATTAAAAATGAGGTTTAAAGTTATAAAAAAGTTTCTGACCAGGCAAAAATAAAAGTCAAATCAATCCAATCTTAATGAAAAATTTATAAAAACCGTAATGTTAAGATTGAATAATAGTCAAAATAAGATAATGACAAAAATGCATTGATATTTATTTTATTATAATTATAATATACATTAATATGTAAATTTTAATGTATATAAAAATTGATTTTATATAATATTTAATAATTTTATAGGTTAAAGGATGATTAACAAATGGAAAAGATAATAGGAATAACAGAAACAAGAGAAAAAATAAAAAAAATAGTTGATAATATTTCTGATAAAGATGAGGCTTTTATCATTACAAGAGACAGTAAACCTGAAGCTGTTATAATATCTTATGATAATTACCTTAAGATAAAAGAGTTGATGGAAGAAAGTTGGAAATATAGATTTGAAAAGGCACTCACTGAATCTCAAGAATTATTCAAAAAGTGGCTTATTAAAAAAGGGTATGACTTTAATAAGTTATCTGATGAAGATATAGAAAGGATTATTGAAGGTGAGTAAAAGATTTACAATTATTCTTGATACAAATGTTTTGATTTCAGCCATTGTTTTTAAAGGTACACCTGAAAAAATTTTGAAATCAATTATTTTAGAAAATAAATTTGACGGTGCAATTTCTCCAGAAATACTTGCTGAGTTAGTCAAAAAACTTAAATTTAAGTTCGATTTTCCTGATAAATTAATAAAAGAATGGGAGCTAATATTTAAAAATACTTTTAAAAATATGCTGCCTTCTTACAATACAAAAATTTGCCGTGATTCTGATGACAATAAAATACTAGACCTTGCTGTATTTTCAAAAGCAAAATATATAATAACTGGAGATAAAGATTTGCTTTCTCTTGGTAAATATAAAGACACAAGCATTATAACTCCTAATGATTTTTTAAATTTAGAATTTTAAAAACGCTAAAAAAGCAAAATATTTTTATCTAGATTTAAAAATTTAATTTTTTAAACAATATACTATAAAATTTTTTTTCACCAAAAACCAATTAATTACTAAAATTAAATGCTAAATTTAATTAAATGCTAAAATGCTATATTTCATATTGACATTTAATTATAAAACTTATTAATTTTATCAATAATGTAATCAATTTCTTTGTCTTCAAGCTCTGGATAAATGGGAATAGATAGTATCTCTTGCGATATTTTTTCAGTAACAGGAAGATCTCCTGCCTTGTAACTTAAAAAACTATATGCTGGCTGAAGATGAATTGGTATGGGATAATGAATAAGAACAGATATACCTTCCTTTAGCAAATAACCGATAAGTTTTGACCTTTCTTCTTTGCATCTGGCAACAAATAGGTGAAATACTGGAAAAGTACTTAAATTATTGATATTAATATAACTACTTAAATTATCGAAATCTAAATTATCTAAATTGAAGTTATTTAAATTTAATTTATTTAAATTAGATATATCATTTGTTTGAGACGTTCTTGGCATTTTAGGCATTTGTGGTATTTGAGGTATTTTGGGTATTTTAGCTAAAATTAATGGAGTATTTTTTAGACCAATTATGTATTTCTGTGCTATTTTAATTCGCATCATGTTCCATTCATCAAGCTTTGTTAATTTAAAGTTAAGAAGAGCTGCCTGCAACTCATCGAGGCGGCTATTGTAACCTCTTAAAATACTATTATATCTATCTTTAAAACCGTAATTTCTTAAAAGACGCACTTTTTCAGCGAGCTCGTCATCATCTGTTACAATCATTCCGCCATCGCCATTTGCTCCAAGATTTTTAGAAGGATAAAAACTGAAAGTTGATATGTGCCCAAAAGTTCCAACTTTCTTGCCTTTATATTTTGCTCCATGAGCTTGAGCACAATCTTCAATAACTTTTAAACCATGTTTATTTGCTATTTGCATTATGCTATCCATTTCACAAGGATTTCCATATAGATGAACAGGAATTATTGCTTTAGTTTTTTTACTGATTTTTTCTTCAATAAGCTGAGGATTAATATTGTAAGAATCTTCTAAAATATCTACAAATACTGGTTTTGCACCTGCACCGTCTATTGCAGAAACTGTTGGAACTGCAGTGTTTGAAACAGTAATTACTTCATCGCCTTCACCAATATCTAAAGCTTTTAAGGCTAAAAAGATAGCTTCAGTTCCGTTTGCAACTCCAATGGCATTTTTTATCCCAAGATAGCTGGCAAAATTTTTCTCAAAATCGGAAAGATTTTCTCCAAGGATAAAGCTTCCCTTTTCAAATACAGAAGTAATTATGCTGTCAAATTCATTCTTATATTTTTTATACTGCCTTGATAAATCTCCAAACGGTATTTTCATAATTTAATTTATATTCATTTATTCTAAAAATTTATATCCCTTTTCTTTGAAATGTTTGTCAAATGTAAAAACAGCATCTATTTTAAAATTATCCAAAATATAAAAACTTGTATAGTCAGTAAAACTTATTTTATTCCTTTCTGCTGATATCAGATTATTTAAACAATTATCATGAATTTTTTCGTCTATCCATATCATATTTATTAGAGGAAGCATAAATCTTTTGAAATCATTTACTGCTGACAAGCCGAGTTTTCTTTGTAATAAAAAAATTGTTTCAAGAATAATATAATTTGAAGTAAAAAATTTTTCATTAGCTTTAGTAGCTTTCTTAAATAGTTCTGCAGCAAGAAAATTATATTCATCATCAGAATCAATTAAAGCAATAAAAGCACAGGTATCAACAAATATATTCATTTATCTGATTTATTCTCCTCTTCAAGTTCTTTTTCAATATAATCATCATGTTTTATAGAGATATCTTTTTTGCCTGATTTATATTTTCCAATTAGGCTTAAAGCATCCTTAATCTTTGAATCATAATCAATTATCGCAACTGAAGATGAATAAGATGAGATAGCCTCTCTTACAACTTCTGCTAATGAAATATTTTTTTCAGATGAAATTTTTTTTAAATAACTGTATTGTTTGTCAGTTATTTGTATTTGAGTTCTTTTCACTTTTTAAACCTTTAAAATATATAAAAAATAATAGTGATAACATCATAGCACAAATGTTATCATGATGTCAATTATTTTTTGAATCTATTTTCATTAAGTTTGTCAAAAGCATTTTTTAGCTTTTCCAGCGAATAATTAATTAGATTTTCATTCATACAGTATTTTCCCTAAAAATAATAACTCATATATTTTTCATAATACTTAAAAGTTTTTTGAAGACCTTCTTTAATTGAAACTTTTGGCTCCCAGCCAAGTTCATTTTTTATCTTTGAATAGTCAGAATAAAAATCGCCTATATCTATTTTTTTTCTGTCCTCTGGAAAATTAATTTCTTCAAAACTTCCCTTACCCGTTATTTCTATCATTAGCTCGACAAGATTTTTTAAAGATATTGGCTCCTTGCCGCCAAGATTATAAAATTTACCATTTGCGCTCTCATCTGCTCCAGCTACTAAAAAAGCATCTACAACATCATCAACATAATTAAAATCTCTAAGTTGACTGCCGCCGCCAAATAATTGGATTCTTTTATCTTCAAGTATTAATCTTATAAACCAGCCTATAAAACCTTGCCTATTATGTTTAAGAAGTTGGCGAGGTCCATAAGTGTTTACAAGTCTAAGTGAGCAAGCCCTTATGCCATAAACATTATTATAAAGTATGTGATACCATTCTCCAGCCATTTTATTTATTCCATTTACATCTGTCGGGTGTACAATGTGATCTTCATCAACAGGAAGATAATTAGGCTTTCCATATTGCTGTCTTGTCCCTGCATAAACTATTTTTACATCTTTGTTATTTTTTTTACATGCTTCAAGAATTGTAAGCTGACTTCTGCAATTTATTTCCAAATCTGTCCAGGGATCAATCATGCTGTCAATATGGCTCACCTGCCCAGCAAGATTAAAAATGTAATCTTGATTTTTTACAAGATAAAGCATTGTGGGATATGTTCTAACATCAGCAATATTTAGCTTAATTTTATCTTTTACTGGCTCAAGATTAAAAAGATTTCCGCCATAATCCTCAATAAGCGAGTCCACGACAAGTACATTTGCCCCAATTTCACAAAGCTTAATAACTAGATTGCTTCCAATAAAGCCAGCACCACCTGTCACTAAGACATTTTTATTTTTATAGCTTTTATAAATATCATCTATATTTATTTTTTTAAAAACTGAATTTTTAGATTTAAGATGAATTTTGTTTAAATATTGCAGCTTAGAATAATTTGAATTACTGCTAATAAAATTAGTATTATTATTTCTATTATCCATAATATTTATATTCTTTGCTTTATGTCACAGGGACGTATAATTTGACATTATTTATTTTTAATTCTAATCTGATACCATAATTTTAATAAATGAACTCCAGTTCTAAAAATTCTTTTAAAATTAAAAAACTGTGATTTACCACTTACTCTAAAATAATGTGTAACTGGAACTTCAACAAATCTTGCACCCCTTGCTGCAAACTTGCTAATCATTTCAACACAAATTATGCCACTATCATATCTAAGATTGATATTATCAAATAGACTTTTTCTAATTAATCGAAAATCACAATCAACATCTCTAATTTTAAACTTAAACAGTATTTTTGTTGTATAATGATATAGTCTTCCAATTATTTTCCTATAAAATGGATCTTGACGAGATATCTTATAACCGTTAACGATATCTACATAATCGGTCATCTTTTCAACAAGTTTTTCTAACTCAAGTGGGTTATACTGAGCATCCCCATCAGTATAAAAGATTAGTTCATATTTTGCATTATAAAAGCCTGATTTTAACGCTCCTCCATAACCTTTATTTTTCTCATGCGTAATAATTTTTAAATTTTCTATTTTTTTAGAAAGAGCTTCAAGTACTGATTTAGTAAGGTTGTTTGAATCATCATCAATTAATATTATTTCATAATTTGCAGCAACTTTTTTAAGTGCCTTTTCAGCTAAAAGCACCATGCTGGGTATTGTTCCCCAATCATTATAAACAGGAAAAAATGCAGATATGTTATATTTTTTATTTTCCAACGCGCAATAAAATAATTATGACTTTATTATATTAATCTTATATTTATTTATTTAATACTTAATAAATTAAAATTTTTCTTAGTTTTTTCTTAGTTAATTATTAAATAATTTTTATTTTTATTAAAGATATTTTATAAAAATTTTTAGATTTTAAATTATTTTTTTTAAAAAAATGCTATTTTTTTAGTCTTTAAGATTAAAAAACATTACATTAAATATGCTAATTAGACTATAAGAAATAAATATATTTATAATAAACATATATTATAGAAACTTTCAATCTGATTGATAAATGACAAATAATGGCAAAAAAACAAATAAGCAGATAATTTAAAGAATTATTAAATAAGTGCCAAAATACCAAAGAATAAAAATACAAATTATGCTTTTGCTTTTATATTTATTTTATATATAATTAAATTATATTATTAATTTCTTTTTCCTTTTTATTTTTATTTGCTAATTTTTAATCAAATTTAATTGATAAATTAAGGAAGGTGTTATATATGACACGAAGAGTTTATTTTAGAGAAATTTATTTCTATATTATTTGCATGGTTGCAATTGTTATTTTTATAATTGGTCTTGTACAGGTTTATGACGGTGCTATTAACTACGTAAAGCCAACTACATATTTAACAAAACCAAGTGTAGCAAGCATGTATTCTCAGGAGCAATATAAAAACTTAACTGCTGAACAAATTGATAAATTGGTCCAGGATGAAATTAATGCTTCAATCGAAAATGAAAAAGATATGGCTTTTAAAAACCTTCTAAGAGGAGTACTTCTTGTAATTATTTCAATACCGCTGTTTGCCTTTCACTGGAGAAAAGCACAGCAAATGTGGAAACTGTCTCTGGAATCAAAAGATTCTGAGTAGGCATAATAAAAAAAAATTTATGTTTATCATATTTTGATAAGTTGTCTGAAGCGGATATAGAAAGGATTATTTAAAACCCTTCATATATCTCTTAAGTTCCTTATAAAAATTTTCTCGAGTACCTGCAGGGATGACAACAACTGTTTTATCATTTTCTTCAATAATAGTATATGCAATTTCATAATTTGTTTTATTGTAAAAAACATCAAAACAATAAACACCCGATAGATCACCCGTCTTAGGGTCACCTGAGTATGGATTTTGGATTATATCATCAATAGCTTTTTGAAATGCAGATTTTAAAGGTTTTTCTTTAATCTTTTTAAGAAAATTTGCGGCAGGAGGCAAAATGATTAACTTATGTATCACTTATCCTCCATACCAAAAACATCCTCGTATGTTGAGAATGGTACTTTCCCATCAGCAGCAAGACGCGCTTCATTAAGCAAACTTTTAACAGCAGGTTGAATTTGATGACGTATGTCTTTGAATTTAGCAAGAAGTTCCTGCCCTGAAAACCCTTGTGAGATTAAATCAGCAAGAATTTGCTCATCGAATTCACCGTCACCCTCATATACAGGGCGAATTACAATTGCATTGTTTTGCACATAGCAATCGACTTCTTTATCAATACCAACATTATTAAAAAACTCAATAGGAATAGTTATCTGACGTTTTTTCGATACTGAAATACGTTTTTTAAGCAAAGGTCTTACCCCTGTTTGGACTGTTTGCGGCATAAACATCTCTCCCTTCTTAATATATATAAAATTAAAAACATTAAGTACTCTTTCTTTGATTACTTATAACAAAGAAACAAAGAAATGTCAATGCAGATTGTCACGGGGACGTATAATTTGATAAATATCTATTTAATGATAAACAATTATTTTTTTATTCTAATATTTATCTTTTCTTGTTTATTTTGCATAAAATAATTAAACAACAAAATTTATTTTTTATACCATCATGTCAAATTATACGTCCCCGTGACATAACGTGTAATTATGTCAAACTACTAAATTAATCTAATAATTATTTTCTTCTTTAAACCAGTTGAATGTTTTAACTAAGCCTTCTTCTAACTTAACCTCGGGTTTCCAACCTAAAATTTGTTGGGCTTTCCGGTAAGAAAGAACACTTCTTTTTTGTTCCCCATCCTTAGCAGGACCATGCACTTCTTCCAAATCAGGCTTGCCGGCAGCATTTTTTAATATATTAAAAATTTTATTTACATTAGTTTCCAGTGCGGTTCCTATGTTAATTTCCCCAATATAATCAGTATTAACAGCAAGTAAATTGGCAGTTGCTACGTCTTTTACATAAACATAATCTCTCGTTTGCATACCGTCTCCGTTTATAACTGGTTGATCGTCAGATAAAAGCTTCTTAGAAAAAATAGCTACTACCCCTGCCTCACCATAAGGATCCTGCCTTGGACCATAAATATTAGCATATCTAAGAGCAATATATTTTATGCCAAATATATAATGATAATAATAAAGATATTTTTCATAAGATAGCTTAGCTACACCATACGGGCATATTGGTTTAGTCGGATGATCTTCATCTGCAGGAAAGTATTGTTGTTCCCCGTAAACAACCCCCCCACTTGAGGCAAATATTATTTTCTCAACTTTGGTTTTTTTAGCCGCTTCTAAAATATTTAATCCGCCAATTATATTAATATCTGCATCATTTAAAGGATCTTCAACAGAATTTCTAACACTCATTTGTGCAGCATTATGAATAATTATTTGTGGTTTTTCATCTTCAATTATTTTATAAATTTGACTATCTCTTATGTCGCACTTATAAAACTTTGCATTTGAGTTAACATTCTCAAGCTTTCCACTTGAAAGATTATCAACTATACATACATCATATTCATTTTCCAGTAACAAATCTGCAACATGCGAACCTATAAAACCTGCCCCTCCAGTTATAAGAATTTTCAAGATATTCTCCTTTTTATATTAAATTTACTCACAAATTTATCAAACAAACAAAAAATTCCAATATAAGAATATATCATATATTGAAAGAATATGCTTAATAAAATAGCTAAATCTTAAGTATTAAAATCATGATTATTACAAAACCCGATTATTACAAATGCTAATATTGTTAATATTAATATAATAAATATAAGTCTTTTAAAACCTGAACCTGTTAAAAAACCGCTAATTTATTTATTGACATGTATTTTTGTACGTATTAATATATTATTGTATACGTAGGAGGTATTAATGCCAAAAACAAAATTAACATTATATGTCGATAAAGAAACAGTTGATCTTGCAAAAAAGATTTCTGCTTATAAAGGCAAATCAATATCTGAAATGGTAAGCAGTTATTTAAATTCTGAAGCAAGTAAAATAAATAACCTGAAAGTATCTGATGCAGTCTCTAAATGGATTGGAGTTGTTAAAACTGATAAGACATATAAAGAATTAAAAGAGGAAATCATAACTGAAAAAATAGAAAAATATGAAAATATTTCTTGATACAAATGTAATACTGGATGTACTGGTAAAAAGAGAGCCTTTTTATATTGATAGTGCCAAAATTTTAACCCTGGTAAATGAAAAAATTATTCCGGGATATGTTTCAGCTATAACAATTAATAATATTTATTATATTTTAAATAAACTTAAAAACAGAGAAGTTGCAAGAAATTTTATTAAAGAAATTATAGAATCTTTTGAAATAATACCGTTAACAAAAATTATATTACAACGGGCAAACAAGCTTGACATTGACGATTTTGAAGATGCAATACAGTATTTTTCAGCCCTTGAATATGAATGTGATTTCTTACTAACAAGAAATTATAAAGATTATCCTGAAGGCAAAATTAATAGAATTAGTAATATCAAAGTGATAACATCTTCTGAATTAATTAAACTCTTATAAAAATATCCTGTTTTTCATTTATAAAATTTGCTTCAGCTTCTGATTTAGGAAATGTTTGCTTATAAGGAGCTAAAAAGAGTTTTTATGAAGAAAATAAAGATTATTTTCAATACAACAGGACGATATTAAATTAAAAATCAGAAACTAATTAATCACAAAATTTATCTTAGATACCATCATGTTAAATCATGCGTCCCAGTGGTATGTTAGATAAAAAATTATGTCAAATTATACGTCCCTGTGACGATTTATTGGAATCTGTACTTTCTTGGTACTATAGTTATACCCTCTCTTGAGAAAGAAAAATTACGCCTTAAATCTTCTTCCTTATTTACACCAATTGAAGTATCATCTGGAATATAAGTGGCGCTATCAACAATAGAATTTTTTATAATAACATTTTTACCTATATAGTTATTGCCCATAATAAATGAGCCTGATATCTTAGTATTTTCTTCAACTGTTATATTATATGAAAGGATAGATTTTTCAATAATTGCATTATTAATTATGCAGCCATTTGCAATTATAGACTTATAAATTTTTGAATTCCCATTTATTTTTGAAGGTCTGACAGATGCAACTCTTGTAAAAATTTCCCACTTTTCATTAAGCAGATTTATTTCAGGCTGGGATTTAAGTAAATCCATGTTCGCTTCATAAAATTCATCGAGATCCCCGATATCCCGCCAGTATGATTTTTCATTTTTACTCTCACCGATTATGACATTGTCATTAAAATTATAAACATATATTTTTCTGCCTCTGCCTAATATTGCAGGTATAATATCATAACCAAAATCATGTGATGAATAATGCTCAGGATCAGACTTTATCAAATTTCTATCATAAGAAGTCTTTTTTAAATGATCAATTACTATTTCCTCAATTAATACTTTTAAATTAAAAGCATAATTTCCCATAGAAGCAAGACAATATTCCGAGTTTCCTGGCATTGGAGTAGGTTTTTCGGGTTTTTCCTCAAATCCAACAAGCCTCCAGTTTTTATCAACCACTAAAACCCCGTATCTTTTTGCAGCAGTTTCACATTTAACAGGTATTGCTGATATAGTAAGATCTGCAGAATTTCCAAGATGAAAGTCGTTCATTAAAGAAATATCCATAAGATATATATGATCAGAGCTGAAAATATCTATTATATCCGGTTTATCAGCCCAGGCATAACTTTTATTTTGATTTATTGCATCAGCAGTTCCAAGGTACCAGCCGCTTTCATTTCCGAGTTTAGGAGGTAAAAGTCTTATAAAATTATAGCGCCCTGTTCCAAAAATTGGTGACCATCCTTCAAAAATATGTTTCTCAAGTGATCTTGGCTCATATTGAGTTAAGACATATATTTTTCTAATTCTTGAATGAATGAGATTGCTTAAAACAAAATCTATTACTCTGTAGCTTCCACCAAAAGGTATTGCAGGCTTTGCCCTGTCCTTGGTTAAAGGCATAAGTCTATGGCCCTCTCCACCGCTTAATACAAATGCAACTACTTCTACTCTCATTTTACAAATTAAAATTATTATTTTTAATAATATTAACTTTAATTAGCTTCAATTAAGATGTTTCAATCAAGATTATAGTTTAAAGAACATTGCATATACAATTAAAATTTATATTCTTGAATAAATTTCAGTAAATTCTTTTAATTTTTTAAAATTTTTAATAACAAAATCTTTCCTTGTCATTCTCCACTTCCAGTTACCTCTAACTGTTGAAGGATGATTCATTCTTGCTTCACTTCCCAGTCCTAAGATGTCCTGAACCGGAATGATTGTAAGCCCTGCAGCTGATGACATTATAAGTCTTATCAGAACATCATTTATCGAATTTGGATTTAATTCTTCCCCGGCATTTCCAATATACTTTAAAAGATTTTTTTTCTCATAATTTTTTGCCTCTTCTAAAAACCAGCCTTTTATTGTGTTGTTATCATGGGTTCCGGTATAAGCAATACAGTTTTTATCGTAATTATAAGGAAGATGAGTTCCTGTCGGAAAATCTTTACCAAAAGCAAAAAGAATAACTTTCAAGCCTGGAAAGTTATATTCTTTCATTATTTCTTCAATATCATCTGTTATATAGCCAAGATTTTCAGCAATAATTGGAAGACTGAAGTAAATATTTTTCTGCTGGTTGGAATTATTAAATTTTATTGATAGTTTTTGTTTTAAAACATTAAAAAAATCTTCCGGATAAGCTTTTACCCACTTGCCGTTTTTAGCATTTTTATCTTCTGCAGGAACTTCCCAGTAAGCAACAAACCCTCTGAAATGATCAATTCTGACAAAATCATATAAATTTAAATTATATTCAATTCGATTTATCCACCACTTATAATTATTTTTTTTAAGATTATCCCAGTTATATACAGGATTCCCCCAAAGCTGCCCTGATTTACTAAAATAATCAGGCGGAACACCTGAAACAAACGTCGGATTTTTATCACTGTCTAACTTAAAAATTTCCGGATTTGCCCAGACATCACTGCTTTCAAAATCCACATAAATTGGAATATCTCCGATAATTTTAATTCCGAGATTATTGCAATAATTTTTTAAATTAAACCATTGCTTAAAAAAAATAAACTGAAGAAATTTTTCTTTTTTTATACCTTCATAAATATCAGAATCAGGATTAAGTTTTCTTAAGTTTTCCGTAATGTTTAAATTTTTTAACTTCTCAGGCCACTTGTTCCAGGAAATATAATTCAGCTTTTTTTTCAGTGCATTAAAAAGTGTAAAACCATTAAGCCATTTTTTACCATTTTCCATACAGAAATTATCAAAATCATCTTTAAGTTTTTTATTATCAGTAGATTTAAAATTATCAAACGCCTTTTGAAAAATTTTATTTTTTTCTTTCGTTACTTTTTTATAGTCAACATAATTAATATAAATCCGGTTATTAAAAATGTTTTTTATTTTTCTGATGTCACTTTTTTCAAGCAATCCTTCTTCATATAATAGCTGAGGGCTGATAAGCAAGGTATTTCCCGCAAAAGCAGATGAGGTAGCATACGGACAGTTATCCTTGGAAGTGCTTGTAGGATTTAACGGTAAAATTTCCCAAAAACTTTGTCGGGATTTTTTTAATATGTCTACAAATTTATATGAATTCGGGCCTAAATCCCCTATGCCAAACTCCGATGGAAGAGATGCTACAGGTAAAAGCATACCACTTTTTCTTTTATCAAATATAGCCATAGTCCCTTTTTAAATTTTATTTTCTATATTTTTTATATTTATTTTTTACAATTCTAATATATATTTATTATCAATTATTGATGAATAACTCAATTTTCAGTGAATTGTTTTTTTAAATTAAGCTTAAAATTTTTTTTAATTCAGCTCTTTGGTTAATTATTCACAAGAAACTTATTAATCTATTTTTATAATTAAGATTAACTGAAATTACTATAAATATTAATTACGGGAAATGATATTTTAAAAAATCATTTCTTATTTTTTATACAATTGTTAATTTTTTCTGTTTTTAATTATTATTAAATCTTTATCACCAGGCTAAACAACCCATGACTATTAATAAATATAATTATCAGCAATTATATTATAATTAAAATATCAGGTGTTGAGGTTGTTATTTACACCAAAATAATCAAGAAGGTAAGAAAAGTCCTTTATTAAATTCTCGCTTAAAATTATTTTACAGTCATTTTTTAATTTAATAATTTTATTTCTTATTTCATATAAGATATTTTGAATCTCCCAGTTGTCTGAATTTAATTTTAATGTATTAAAAATTGAAATTAAATTAATAACATCTTTTAAAAGCTCCTCATTTTTTAAATCATTTGAAAATAAATTTAAAAGATTGGTTAAACTTTTACCGGTTTTAAAACTTAATTTGCTGAAATCCAAAAACTCAATTAAATAATTATTAACATAAACCTTGTTTTGATTCTGAAAATCTTTTATTAAGTTTATCAAGTTATTCAGTTTTGTTACATCATCATGATTTAATTCTTTTTCACTTAGCAAATTATAAATTAAAATTTTATTTGAAAATAAACTTAAATTATTAATATCATTTCTTAAAAAATCATAATTTATCCATGAACCTGCAAAATCAGGCAAATTCTTTATTGCATTACTGCTTTGTGCTGTATTATATGCATTTTGACTTAGCATACCATCAATTAAAATTTTAAAAAATTCAATTTGTGTTTCATTATTTAAATCATTAAGGGTATATAATTGATAGTTATAGTAAGACAATTTTTTAAGATAATTGTATAAGAAATCATCATTTTCAGCATTTTTAACATTTTCATCTTGCAATATTTTTTTAATTTCCTCAATAAAATCATCAAGTTGGCCGGGTAAATTAACCTGGCTCTCATCTGTAATTTTATTATCTGCTGCTTTATTATCTGTTATTTTAGTATTAGCTGCCTTATTATTTTTATTAACTTTATTTGCTATATTATCATTTAATTCCTTTATATATATGTTTAATGTTTTTTCCCTTTTATGGTTATTTAAAAAGTAATTTTTGTTATAAACAGCTATAAAATTATATGAAAATTTTTTTAAAGTAATTTTTGAAATTGCTATTATATTTCCTGTTGATACTATAAAGTTATTACTTTGCAAATATTTTAAATTTAATAATTGTATGTTATGGCTATAAAAATTATAATTATTGTTTTTAATATCTTTATTAAAAAGTAAATTGGAAATTAAATGTACTGCTACTCTTTCCGGGCTGTAAATTGCTCCGATTACTGATTTATTATATATAACTTCACCATTTATATTTTCATCCATGTTGCTTTTAGCATTAACAAGAATCTTTAATATATCGCCTTGTAAATCTTCATCAGCAAATTCTTTTGCAATCTCAATTGCTCTGCAAGCATGTCTTAATATCTGAACTGATTCAACTCTGCAGATATCATCAAAAAACCAGCCGTCACTTGACTGCATAAGCATTGCCTGCCTTTGCATTTCAAGAAGGCTTAAAAATTTGCTTTTTCTGATTTCAAAATCATCAGGGTTATTATTAGAAACATCTTTAATATTATCCTTAAGACTATCTCCGGTTTTTAAATATTTATTTAAAAAGTCTGTTATATTTTTATAGCTTCTGTCATTTATTACATTTATATATTCTTTCAATAAATCCAAAGGAGTTACTGGCACTGATCCAGCAATATTAGCTGTTCCTGGTAATGAATCTGACTTCAAATTATCTTCCAAGTCAGATTCTGTATTATTTTTTAAATCTATTTTTAAATTATTTTCTAAATTACAGTTTATTAAATCATAATTCAAATTAGAATTTTTAAGAATATAAGAAATATAAGAGCCGATTTCTTTATTAAAGATTTCATTAATTTTTACTCTAAGTAAACTTATAGCTTCTCTTAATGGTGCTCTCCACTTCTGATTCCAGTCCGGATGATTATCTTCATCTGATGTACAACCACAATCTTTTTTCCATCTGCATAATGAATGAGGGCAGCTCCATGCGGTATTTTCTATAATTTCAACTTCATAATCAGGCGCATATTTTGAAAGATATTCACCAAAAACAGTAAGCTTTACCGTTTCATTTTTCTCAATGCATTTAAGACAGTAAGCTAGTGCCATATCTCCGAACTTTTTATGATGACCATAAGTTTCACCATCTGATGCAACAATAATTATTTCAGGTTTTTCCTGGTTAAATGAAGGGGCATTAATTAAGCAATTTGCAAATTTCTCACCATTATTTAATAAATCCCCGAAAGACACTCCAATAGAAATTTCTTTATCATAAAAAAATATTACAATTTCTTTCCCCGACGACAGTCTGCATAAAAAAGGCATCCTTGTGTTTATATTTCCATTTAAAACTTCTACCCAATCATGTTTGAGTTTTTCATTTTCACTCGTTATTTTTCTGAATCTTTTTGCCTGATCAGGAGAAAGTATTGTAAATTTTATATTAAATTCTGCCAAGGCTTCCAAGGTTTCATAATCTACTGCTGTTTCTGCAAGCCACATCCCTTCAGGCTCCCTGTTAAATTTATCTTTAAAATCTTTTATTGCCCAGTAAACCTGAAGATACTTATCATTTTTGTCAGCAAGCGGCATTATTAGATGATTATAAGTTTGTGCTATGGCAGAACCATGATTTGAAAAAAATCTTAAACTTTCCAGATCAGCCTGCAGTATCCTTTTATAAGTTTTGATTTCATTTTCCTTTAGCCATTCAAGAAGAGTTGGCCCGAAATTAAAACTTATTTTTGAATAATTATTAACTACCTCTTCTAATTTATTTCGGGAATTTAAAATATGAGCAAATCCATTTGCGCTGTAACATTGTGCTGTTATTTTTTCATTCCAGTCATGATAAGGAAGGGAGCCTTCCTGCATTTCTATTTTTTCAATCCAGGGATTTTTCCTGTATGGCTGATAAAAATGCCCATGAATGCATATATATCTTTTTATATCTTCTTTTGCTGTTTCCTTTACATCGTCTTTTACAGCTCTTTTTACATACTGGTTTTCAACTTCTTTTACATCCTGGTTTTTAATTTTTCCCATAGTTTTACCTGTATTTCTCTACTCAAATTTGCTTTTTACGAATTATTTTTCAATTTGTTTCTAAAATTACTTTCTAATTTATTTCCAAAATTACTTCTCAATATATTTTCTAAATTACTGTTAAATGTACTTTCTGGATTATCTTCTAAATTATTTTTCTTTCTTTTTCTGATTTAAACTTTTTTAAAAAAGATTGCTGCAAGAGGTGGTAATGTAATACATGCTGAATACTTCTGGTTATGACTCGCAATTTCCTGCGCTGTAACTTTGCCAAAATTGCCATGTCCGCTTCCTCCATAAAATTCAGAATCACTGTTAAAAATTTCCTCCCATTCGCCTGGTGCCGGGACACCTATTTTATAATTATATCTCGGAACCGGGGTAAAATTACAGCATATAAGAATATAACTTGCATGTGCATTTTGTTGAATGTTTTGCTGCGTAACTTGTTTCAAATCCTTTTTTTCATCCTGTTTTTTATGCTGTTTTTTATCCTCGGGTATTACATATTGTTTAATATCCTGCTGTATATTTTGAAGATTATCTTCTTTAATATCCTTAAAAATTCTTAAAAAAGAAAGAATGCTGTTCTGATAATCATTATTATCTATCCATTCAAATCCTTTATAATCAAAATCACTTGAATATAAAGGCTTTTCTTTTTTATATAAATTGTTTAAATCTTTAACCATTAAATAAACATTATTGTGCATCTTATTATCAAGTAAATCCCAGTCAAGACTTCTTTCATGATTCCATTCATTAATTTGCGCAAATTCATCTCCCATAAATAATAATTTCTTTCCAGGAAATGCATACATATAGCTCAGTAGTAACCTTAAATTTGCAAATTTCTGCCATTTGTCTCCCGGCATTTTTTCAAGTAGTGATTTTTTCCCGTAAACAACTTCATCATGAGAAAGGGGTAAAATAAAATTTTCATTAAAAGCATACCAGAAAGTAAATTTTAAATCATCCTGATGATGTTTTCTGTAAACCGGATCTTTTGAAAAGTAATTTAAGGTATCATGCATCCAGCCCATGTTCCATTTCATTCCAAAACCCAGTCCACCGCTATAAGCAGGCTTTGTCACCATTGGCCATGCAGTAGATTCTTCAGCAATTGTTTGCACATCAGGATATTCTTTATAAACAACCTCATTTAATTGTTTTAAAAAATCAACAGCTTCAAGATTTTCTCTGCCGCCATATTTATTAGGTATCCATTGCCCTTCCTTCCGTGAATAATCAAGATAAAGCATTGAAGCTACTGCATCAATTCTTATACCATCAATATGGTATTTATCAAGCCAGAAAAGGGCACTGTTTATTAAAAACTGCTTTACTTCATATCTGCCATAGTTAAATATCATGCTTTTCCAGTCAGGATGATAACCAAGTCTTTTATCAGCATGCTCATAAAGATGAGTGCCGTCAAACATATAAAGGCCATGTAAATCATCAGGAAAATGAGAAGGTACCCAATCAAGTATTACCCCTATATTATTTTGATGAAGATAATCAACAAAATACATAAAATCCTGAGGATTTCCATATCTTGAAGTTGGAGCAAAATAACCTGTAATCTGATATCCCCATGAACCATAAAACGGATGCTCCATAACAGGAAGGAGTTCAATATGAGTAAATCCGCATTTTTTAATATAAGCTACTAATTCAACCGCAATTTCACGATAAGTTAAAAAAACGTCACCATTGTTAATATTACTGATGTAATTATTGTTATTAATATTTTTCTGATTACCATTATTGTTAAAATTATTATTAAAGTTTTCTTTATGATTTTCGCCATGCTTATTGCTATTACTATCATTATTATTGTCAGGGTTAATATTGCCCGCATTAAAATGTTTTCTTTTCCATGAGCCGGGATGCAATTCATATATTGAAAGAGGTGAATTTAAACTATTATATTTATATCTTCTCCTCATCCAATCAGAATCATTCCAGTTATAATCCAAATCCCATGTTATTGAAGCAGTTTTTGGTGCAACTTCACAAAAAAAAGCAAAAGGATCGCTTTTATCTAAAAAATCAGTTTTAAATTTTGGCTTTATCCTGAACTTATAAAGTTCTCCCTTACCTACTGAAGAAATAAAAGTTTCCCAGATACCGGATTCATCTTTTCTGTTCTCAAGTTTATTTATATTCTCATTCCATCCATTAAAATTACCTACCACGCTTACGCTGTTTGCATTTGGAGCCCAGACTGCAAAATATGTTCCTTGTATTTCATGTTTTGCTTCATTTTCTATCTTATTTTCAATTTTGCTTTGTATTTTATTTTCTGCTTTACCTTCTGACTTACTATCTATTTCACTTACAGCTTTGTCTTCTGCCTTAACTTCTTTTATATTTTCCACCTCATCATTATTTTTTATTAAGTGAGCACCAAGTTTATTATATAACTTAAAATGAGTGCCATTTTTGAAAAGATAAATGTCATAATCTGTAAATAAACTTTTAAATTCATTATTATTTAAGCTTCTCATTTTTTTTACGTTCTTCGTTAATAATTTTTATTTTTTGTATTTATTTTTATGTTTATTTTATTTTTGATATTATTATAAAAAGTGTAAACCGGATAACTTCTCAATTTAATCAATTTAAGAAGGCTTAATATATATTGTTAACCCGGCTTGTTAATAGTAAACTTAATATATTAATACAATATATACTAAATAAATAATAATTTTAATCAAAATAAAGTTTTTGGTTCCATTCCAGGATTAAATTTTTATTTTTAAGAATTATTTTAGCTTTTTATTTATTGTTTTTAAAATTTTAAAAATTTTTTTATTTTTTTTATTAATTATTTTTTTTATTATATTTTTGTAAAATTATAAAAACTATAAAAGGAACATCATGTTAAAAGTAGCAATATGTTCAACAGAAGGATTTCCATTTGCAAAAACAGGCGGGCTTGCTGACGTAGTTGGAGCTCTTCCACTTTCTTTTAAAAAAATCAATATTGAACCAGTAGTTATAATGCCGGGTTATAACTTTATATTTGAAAAATATAAAGACATAACAAAAATATTGGATAATCTGAAAATAAGAATTAACAGGAATTATTTTGAGTATTGTGATGTTTTTAAAATAAATTATAGCGGAGTTAATTTTTATTTTATAAAAAATGATAAATTTTTTAATAGAGACTATTTATATGGAACTCCTCAAGGTGATTATTCAGATAATAATTTAAGGTTTGGCTTTTTATCAAAGGCTGTGCTTGCCTTGCTTGAAAATATTAAATTCAGTCCTGATATAATTCATCTTCATGATTATCACGTAGCTTTAACATCTGTTTTGATAAACGAGAAAAAATTAAAAAAACAGGATAGCTTTTTTAAAAACACTCATGTAGTGTTTACAATCCATAACCTTGCTTATCAGGGTATATATGATGCAAATACTCTTGATTTACTGGAATTAGACAAATCGTATTTTGATATGGATAAGCTTGAATTTTACGGAAAAATTAACTTTATGAAAGGCGGAATCGTTTTTTCTGAAAAAATTACAACAGTAAGCCCGACATATTCAAAGGAAATACTGACACCGGAATTCGGATACGGGCTTGATGGCATATTAAGAGTCAGACAAAAAGATCTAAGCGGAATAATAAATGGCATTGATTATGAAATCTGGAATCCGCAAAACGATAAATCTATTGCTTCCAATTATAATATAAATAAGCTTGACGGAAAAGAGATATGTAAAAAAGCATTATTAAATAATTTATTTAATAATCCTGATTATAATGCCCCTGTACTTGGGATGGTATCAAGATTATCAGAACAAAAAGGTATCGATATTTTAATTGAAATATTTGATGTGCTAATGCAAAAAAATATTTATCTGATAATTCTTGGTACTGGAGATGAAAAATATATGAAGCAGCTTAATGAATTATATTTAAAATACAGGCAAAAATTCAGCTTAAATATTGCTTTTTCTGATAAACTTGCTAGAGAAATTTACTCAGGTGCTGATATTTTTTTAATGCCCTCAAAATACGAACCGTGTGGTCTTGGACAGTTAATAAGCTTAAAATATGGAACTATACCCGTAGTTAGAAATACGGGAGGTCTTGCAGATACAATAGCTGAAATTAAACTGCCTGATAATATTAATGAGGGAGGGCAGGGTTTTAAATTTTCTGAATACAGCGGAAAAGCTTTGCTGCAGGCAATAAAAAATACACTTAATTTTTATAATGATAATAATTTATGGACAAAAATTATAAAAAATGCAATGAACTGTGACTTCTCATGGGATTATTCAGCAAAACAGTACAAGGAAATTTTTTTAAAATTAATTTAAAAATAAATTAAATTTAATTTAAAAACTAAATACATATCACGTAAATTTTAAAATTTTAAAAGATAATTTTTAAAATTTTAAAACAATTAATTTTATTTTAAATTATGATAACTTTATAACAAAATATTTATGGCAGTAATGTAAAATTAAAATAAATTACCGGAATTACTAAAACAGTAAAATTACAAAACAGAAAAAATGGCTGGAGAGCAAGACAAAATAGTGGAAGAACAAATTATTAAAAAATACGAAGATCTTTTAAGAAGATATAATATATTAAACCGTATATCCAGAATTGTAGCATCAACTACCGAGCTGGATAAAATATTAAGTATAACCTTAAAAGGAGTTACTTTTGGCGATGGTTTTGGATTTAACAGAGCATTTTTATTTCTCCTTAATCAGAAAATGGATCGGCTTACAGGAAGATTGGCAATAGGAACTGAAACAGCTGAAGAAGCCTGGAAAATCTGGGGAGAAATTCAAAAAGAAAATTACTCACTTGAAGAATTTATATCTCAGGAAAAATTAAACGATCAGGGAAATTTATCGCTAAATGACAGACTAAAAAAAATAACTATACAAATAACACCTGGAAAAATAATTGATCAGTGCTTAACAGGCGGGGAGCCTGTAAATGTTGATTTAACAAAAAACAGCTTGGATGAAAATTCAGATTACTTCATTGATGCTTCAAAAATTGAAAATGAAATTCTTGAACTTATCCAATATCCAAAGTTTTGCTTAATTCCATTAATCAGCAGAACAAGAAAAGTAGGACTTCTGGTTGTAGATAATAAATATAACAATAGAGAAATTACTCAGGATGATATGACTTTTTTAATGATGCTTGGTTCATTTGCAGCTTCCTCCATCAGAAATACAATTATTTATAATGAGCTGAAGGAAAGCTTAAATAATCTTGCAAAAGTAAATTATCAGATAAAAATTTTAAAAGAATACAATGAAAACATAATTGAAAGTATACCTTTAAGTATGTTTGTTGTTGATAATAATTTTATTCTTACTGCATGCAATAAAAATTTTTCTGATATAATGCATACCTCAAAAGAAAATCTTATCGGAAAAAACATTAGAAATTTTAAAATTTTTGTAAACGATTTTAATTTAATTGATGAGATTGCCAATGTAATGAGTGAAAAAAAAATTGAAGGTTTTTATAAAGTAAAAATCGTAATGAATGATGTTACAAGTGATTCAATTTTTAATTTGATGCTTGTATTATTAAAAGATTCCAAGGACAGCATTGATGGGGTTATAGGTATTCTTGAAGATGTAACAGATTTAGTAAAACTTGAGAAATCTTTACAGGAAGCAAAAAGATTTTCCGAGCTTGGAAAATTTTCAGCAACAATAGCACATGAAATCAGAAATCCTCTTGTTTCAATAGGCGGTTATGCAAACAGGATTAAAAGAAGATATATCGAAAAAAAGGAATTTGACATAAATGATATTAATATAATAACAGATGAAATTAAAAGGCTTGAAGAAATTTTAAAAGATATTCTTGATTATTCTTCAGATAAAAAGGCTGATTTTAAAACAATTAATTTATGCGAGGTACTGAGATATTGCATTGACCTTGTTAAAATTTCTGCAGAGCAAAATAATATTAATATAACTTTGCTATCTGGTGAGAATTTTTTAGATAAGTACAATTTGATTATTAATGGTTCTTATGATAATTTAAAACAGGCTTTTATTAATTTATTAAATAACGCTATTGAAGCCAGCACTTCAAAGCAAACAGTTTATATGGATACAGAAATAATTGAAGATTCCGGACAAAAATGGATTAAGATAAAAATCAACAATAAAGCTTTTATTCAGAATGAAAAAGACCTTTATAAAATTTTTCTACCATTTTATACAACAAAAATTCACGGAACAGGACTTGGACTTACTTTAACAAAAAAAATTATTGAGGAACATTCAGGAAACATAGATGTTGAAAGTAATAGGGAAAATGGAACAACTTTTACAATAAAGTTGCCATTATTAAGAATTGACGAAAATGTTTAATTAAATTAAGCTAACCTGGAATAAGCTAAAATAAATTTAATTTAAATTATTGAATTTAAAATATAAAATGTTTTTATAATTTTATTTTTTTATTCTTTTAAATTGTTAATTTTATTAATTTATGGTTTTTATATTAATCTAATAATTTAAATGAATTTGCGGAGGATTTTATTTATGAAAAAGGTACTTGTAGTTGAAGATGAGACATCCATAAGAAACTTATATAAAGAAGAGCTAATTGATGAAGGTTACGAGGTAATTACAGCCGGAAATGGAAATGAAGGGTATGAATTATTTAAAAAAGAACACCCTGATCTTATAACAATAGATTTGAAAATGCCTGAAATGAACGGGATTGAACTTTTAGATAAGATTAGAAAGGAAGATAAAAATATTCCAATTATAATTTATTCAGCTTATAGTGAATTTACGCAAAATTTTTCAACATGGGCTGCTAATGAATACCTCGTTAAATCTTCAGATTTAACAGAGTTCAAATCAAAAGTAAGAGAGCTTTTATTTTGTAAGTAATTTTTAAAAAACACAAATTAATTTTTTTTAGAAAATACAATCAAAAATAAAATTATCTTTATAAATAACTATAAAAAAATCTATTTTATTAAAAAAAACTATTTTATTAAAATTATATTAAAGTTTTTTGTTACATTATTATAATTACGTTATTATCATTTTATCAGATAACATTTTATCAGATAAAGAAATAAGGAAAATTAAATGCCTGAATTTAGAAAAGATATGATACTGGATGAATGGGTCATAATAGCTTCTGAAAGAGCAAAAAGACCTGAGATGTTTAGAGAAGAAAAAGTAAAAATCGAGACTCCTTCAGGAATGGTTTGTCCGTTTGATAAAGGAAATGAAGAAATGACTCCTCCTGAAATATTAAGGATGGATCTAAATGGAGATATTATTGATAAATCAGATCCAAACTGGCAGATACGTGTTGTGCCAAATAAATTTCCAGCTCTTAAACCTGTTGCTGCTCCTGGAACAAAGCTTTATGGAATGTATAGCATAATGGATGGTTTTGGACTGCATGAAGTTATAATAAATTCTTCAGAACATATATTATATTTAAGTCAGTTAAGCCAACCTCAGATAAAGCTTATCATTGATGTATATGCAAGAAGGCTAAGAGAAATAAAAAAAGACTCAAGAATAGAAAGTGTCATTATCATGTTAAATCAGGGCAAGGATGCAGGAGCATCTCTTGAACATACCCATTCCCAGATTTTTGCTCTGCCTTTTAATTCTCCTGTTCTTGAAAAAGAGCTTCGCGGAACTTTAAGATACTACAGACTCCATAAAAATTGTGCAGTTTGTGACATACTTGATTTTGAAGCTAAAGAAAATAAAAGAATAATATTTGAAAATAATCATTTTGTAATAATCCAGCCTTTTGCTTCAAGAAATCCATTCGAAACTTGGATTTTACCAAAAAGACATTACAGCAACTTTGAAAATATAAGTAAAGAAGAAACTCAATCATTTTCAGAATGCTTAAAATTACTTGTTGATTTTTTTTATAATGAATTAAGTAACCCTTCTTTTAATTATTATATTCATACAGGTCCTCTCCATACAAAAACAGATCACCACTATCACTGGCATTTTGAACTTATACCAAAATTGTCAATAAAAGCAGGATTTGAGATAGCTACAGGAATAGATATATGTATTACAACACCTGAAGATACTGCTAAATTTATTAAAGAGAAATTAAAAATTTAATAATAATTAAAATTCAGGAATTTAAATTATTTTAAAAGATACTGTTAATTTTTTATTATTTTTTGCTCTGGTTCTAATATTTTTTTTATGTTTATTTTTTATCATTTTTTATTTTCAAGGTATTTTTCATTTCTGATTGCAGGCAGCCGCAAATCAACATTGCCATATTCTGTAATATCTTTGCCGTCAATTGAAAAAGAAACAGCCTGAATATCAGGTATTTGAGTTAATGTATCAACAATTGTGTATATTATATATTCATCTAAAATTCTACTATCAAGACTTTCTGAAAGAAATTCTTGAGAAAAATTTATTTTTGCAATATTATTTGATACTTCAGCCCCAAGAAGTTTCGTTCCTGCAGGAATAACAGCAAAATTAAAATTTTCATAAGGACCTTTAAGTAATTCGTTTACTGCATTCATAACAGCATTTTTTGCATTTCCTGCTGGTATTGTTCTTTGCTCAACTCCAAATTTCCCTTCATTTCCAATAACTGCAAAATAAAAGTTTAACTTTAACTCTCTTGGATAAGTACTTTTCTCTATTTGCTGTTTACCAAAATTTTTAAAAAACAAAATTAAAGCTTGCCATAATGATTTATTAGCGTTGCTGGCAGTATTTGCATTAGCAACAGTGTCAGTTACTCCAGATGCGTTGCTGATATTATCGGTAGAATTATTAGTATTATTTATATTATTAGCATTACTTGAATCAATTTGTTTATTTGAAGCTTCCTGTGGAGAATTGCTGCCTTGAGTATTATTATTTGCCAGTTGTGTACTTTCCTGTGATGCTTGTATATTTACTGAATTTTTGCTTTCCTGATTTGCCGGCTGGCTATTATCTGATAAACTGTTTACTTTTAAAGTGTCAGCAGTATCAGCAATTGTTTTATCTTTACTGAATAAGTGATTATCAATAGCATAAAAAGTAAAAAATCCCGCTAAAAATACAATTATTATAAGAATGGTAAGTCTAAGCGCAGGAGAACTTCTTCTTTTTTTTCTGGGAGGTTTTACTTTATATTCTGAGCCTATTATTCTTCCCTGAGCATTTTCCCTTCCCTTATCATTATTGTATTTTTTTTGATAATAAGAATTATCTTTAATTTTTTTTT
>JAMDEN010000003.1 GCA_023487035.1 Actinomycetota bacterium | reverse complement strand
CAAAAATATTTCAGAAAATGTTAGGTTTGTTAGCGCCCTAATCTACTCATTAAATATTTTTACATTTGCTATTTTTACCTATTCCTCTGGTTATAATAGTTTTTTTCTGTTCTATATATTTATTCCCTTAATTTTAGCTTGTTATGAAAAAATATTACTTAATTTTTCAAGATTTTATTTTGCAATTTTTTGTGTTATTTTTTTTATATCAACTATGATTATTGGTTTTTCTAATCCCGCTTTTTTTGCAGCGTTACTGGTAATAGAATTTTTGTTTTTTTTATCTTTTTTAATAAATTTCAAGTTTTCCAATCTTTCATTAATCATAAAAAGATTTTTATTGGTCTATTTGTTCCAATTTTTTATTATAAGTCTTGCTCTATTACCTTATTTGTTAACATTTTCCATGTATGCTACAAAATTATCTGGAAGTATTCAAGTCCCGAATTCTTACAATCTGCTAATTGGAACTTCGTATTCCATGTTTCAAGTAATAGCTATGAGTATGCATCCTTCCAGTTATCCTTTTTTGCCGGAACTGAAGTTATCGATGAGTGGGACCGGTACTGATTTGATGCTATATCCTTTTCAAAATTACTTAAAATTTTTATCTTTTGGTTATATAGTTGTTCTGCTGGGTACTTTGTTATTTTCTGATAAAAATAAAATCAAAAGTAAAATTTTTTATTATCCTGCTTTTTTACTAATTTTTTTCCTGCTGATGAGATTAACCCCTCCATTTAATGTAATTAATGAACTTATTTATAAAATTCCTGGGTTTAGCTTGTTTAGAATGCCAGAAAAGCTTTTTATTTTTTTACCATGCATATTTCTATTCTTCCTAGTTTACTTATTACAAAACAGTAATTTATCAAAAAAAATAATTAACATTTTATTAATTTTACTTTTATTAATACCTTTGCCATTTTATACAGGGGGTATTTCAAAATCCCTGACAAATAAATTTAATTCTCAATATAGTTATGCTGTTAAAATTCCAAGTGAATATAATACAATTAGACAAAGTATTTTTAGCGACAAAAGTATAACCAGAGTTATTGAATTACCATATAGCAATAATGTTCTTTGGAAAGCATACCCCGAGTTATTTTATGTTGGTCATGCTATGCCATATATTGATTATAGCTTACATAATAAATCATATATTTCTGCAGATGCACCAGATCACCCATCATTAGAAACAAAATTTTCATTTAAAGAATATAATGATGCAAATATCATTGATATTCGACAATTCCTAAATATAATACAAAAATTTAATGGCAAATATATCATTTTGCATAAAGATGTAGAATTGCAATATTCTTTGGAAGATTCAGCTACATTTAAAACACTTGAAGAAATGCGAAAAGAAAAAATAATTACTGAGTTAGAGGATAATAAATTCTTTAATATTTACAGGCTTGATGAAAAATATATATATCCTATGTTATCTGCCGGGAACCACAAAATTTATTTTCAAAAAATAAATCCTGTAAAATATAAGGTTGTTATACCTAATTTGAGCGAAGCTATTAATCTGGAATTTTACCAGTCTTTTAATTCTCAATGGAAACTGTATATTAATTCAGTTAATGATGATGCGGGAATTGAAAAGCAAGATTTTAATTATTACAAATCAACTAATGTATATGAAAGTAAAAGTTATGGAAAGTTTTTCGGATTGGAAGACCTGACTTTCTTATTTAAAGGTACTAAGTTTGATAATTACCATACTATGGTAGAGGACTATGCTAATGCCTGGAAGGTAGATCCTGAATTTATAAAATCCAATTTTCCTGAAAAATATTATAAAGTCAATCCCGATGGGAGCATGAGACTTGAATTTACTATTTACTATAAACCACAGATTTATTTTGAAGTTGGATTTGCAATAGTAGTTTTATCTTTGGCAGCTCTGGTTATTTGCTTACTGAGAAAGCATAAAAGAATAAAAAAACAACTCAAGAATTAAACATTTATTGATGCTGATAAAAATAAAAAGTTATTTAAAAGATAAAAAAACTGCATTAGTTATTATTTTATTGCTATTTACTCTTTTTATATTTTCATTAGTAATAAGAAATTATTTTTTACAAGTATATGTTTTATCAATCCTTTTTTTTATTTTTATCTTTATTTTTATTCAATATTTTGATCTTAATTTTAAATATTCTATAGCTTTTTCATTAGTGCTTATAATAATATGCCCCTTTTTAATTGCTTATAATCATTTAAGGCTTGCTGAATATTTTGGTAACTATTTTTATGGTTTTTTATTTATTGGTTTAGTAAATTTCTTTTTAGACGGCTTCAGGGAAAAACTTAAGAAAATAAATAAGTTTAAAATTTATCGATATGTTTTTTTATCAATATTTATTGCAGTAATGATAATTTCCGGGACAACTGTTTTAAAAGATATGGCAAGAACAACTAATTTTAATATAATTGTCAATTATATAAAAAACAGTATTAAAACTATCAATAAAAATGCTTATTATAGTAAAGTTGAAGAAGCGACCTTAAATAAGGAGAAATTAAAAGAGCAGATCATAATAAGCATTGATAATCTTTCAGAAAATAGTGAAGTTTCAAACTCAGTAGAAATTAAAGGTTATGCTATTGAAAAAAACGCTGTTGAAAGTAATGGTATAGATAGAATAAAATTCTTTATCGATGGTAAGCCATGGGAAAACGGGGTATATCTGGGATGTTATGAAATTCCGGCTTATGAAGCCAGTAAAGTTACTAATGACTTAATACAAAATACATATCTGAATATTCTGCAAAGACAGCCATTTAAACAGGAATTAAATTATTGGGCAATAAATCTTGAATATAACATAATTTCATACCAGGAATTTATTGATTTACTTTTTAATAGCAGAGAATCTAGAAGCAGTAATATAAATAATAAAAAATTTGTAGATTTAGTTTATAAAGGAATACTGGGTAGAAAACCCGATATCGATGGATATAATTATTGGGTTGACCAATTAGACAGTTCGGGCCTGGATAGAAATGCTCTTTTAAATACTATTCTTGGTACAGATGAATTCAGGAAAAGAGCTAATGATTATTATAAATTAGTCAAAA
>JAMDEN010000002.1 GCA_023487035.1 Actinomycetota bacterium | reverse complement strand
GAGAGGTTGGACAAGGCAGGAAGCTCTGCCCCCAACCTCTTAAATTCACTTACTAAATGATATTTAATTGCCAAAGAACAAAGAGATAAAAATGAAAAAAATAACATTAGAACAAATCAAAAAAAATACAGAAAAAATATTGGAAGATAATTTCTACATTACAGAATCAAGAATAAACCAAGAAAAGGATAAACAGAAAAAAGATATTATTACATTGGAAATGCGAATTACTGGATTAGATAGCGTAATTAATTATCTTTATACCGAGCTTGAACGTCTGCTATAGCTTTATCTAAAATTTTTTTTGATTCTTTGTCACATTCTTCAAGCTCTGAAATAAACTTTTCTGGTTCGCTGATTCCGATTGAATAAATTAAGTTTTTTATTGCTTCGTCAACCATTATATTTTACATACTTTCATGGCATAATTACCTAATTTAAAACGTCAAAGATATGGGGCGATTTTAATACAGATGCTTACAATAATTGAGCCTGAACATGGGTTAACTAAATCTCAAAAATTTAGGCCTGATTTAAAGAATGTTGAAGATTTTAAAGAAGAAATAAAGATAGAAATGCTTAATAGTGTTTTATATGCAAGCGATGATGTTATAAAAAGTATGGCAGAATTTGTAGAGAATCCTGATTATAATAATTATATTAAGTCAGCTACAGCAATGAGGCAAGATTTATGGAATAGAAAAACAAAAATAGGAAATGAAATTTTAAAAAAGTTTGCTATAAAAAAATATAATAACTATAACTTTCTAAATTAAGAAAAATAAATGTAAATGAAAGAAATAAAAACTGATTTAAAATTTAATTTTCAATCATTATTGTCAAATAAAATTCAGCAATCCAAAGATTCAATAGATAGTATAAATATAAATTTACCTTATATTAGTTTTTCAATTAAACCGAAAAACAAAGAAAAAATAGTTGCAAAAGAAATTATTATTAGACTCTCAGATAAAAGAATATTAAACAATAAAGAATGTTGTAATGATTGTATTAGAAATGCAGTGATATCGTTAAATGAAATTAGGCAATTCTTAGTAAATAAACAAATTGATTTAATGGATTATACAAATTCAAGTTTATACCTGTTGATAGAAATGATTTTAGAATCAATTAGACAATTTTTTACATATATTGAGAAATATGAAATTGATTCAAAATTTAATAATTCTTTTGAAAAAAAAGAAATATATTTTGGAGCACTTGAATTATTAAGGTCTCATATTTATCGTTGTTTAATACAGATATCAAAAATTGCTTCTGTAAATATCCCCAAAATCAGTTATCGAATAGAATATAATGAAAAATGGGAATTAAATTATTATACAGAAATAAAACAATCAAAATAGATTATTTAAGTAATATAGAAATCCTTAAATTTGATTAAATCTTTCAAAAAATGTTTCGAAATTTCACTACTAGGGGCAGTCTCTTAAAAATAAATTTTGAGATATCTTAAATTTCATAAAACTCACCAAAACTATAGATATCCTCAGGTTTGCATTTAAAGGTATTTAAAAATGGAATTATGGGGACTTAAAGAATAAGTATTAGGTTTTAAGCATGGTAAATCAACTTTGGTAGCGCATAGGGGACTCGAACCCCTGTTTTAGCCGTGAGAGGGCTATGTCCTGGGCCACTAGACGAATGCGCCGCAATGTTAAATTCTAATTTTTTTTAAATTTTTTGTAAATACTGAGAAAAATCATAAAAATCATATTATTTAAAAATTAAAAGTGGATTGATTTTTTATTTAATTTTTCATTTTAAAATTAGCCTTCTTTCACAACTTTAATTCAAGGTCTAAGAAAAATATTTATCAAAGGAAACCGAAAAGCAATGAATATAATATTTATCAATAGAAGAGATAATCATAATATTTTACTCAATGTCATACAAAATTTAAGAAATAAGCTCAATATTGAGAAAAAAATGTCATGATTTAATTTTATTTAAAGTTTTAAAATTATAATATAAAATATGTTTATTGTTTTCAGATATGTTGAATGACAAGTTCAAGCGAAGCTTGAATTCAGATATATAAATATCACATACTTTATTACATAGGTATTTAAAAAGTAATAAGAAATAAACCAATGGAAAACAGTTATAAAAAAGAAAGCCTTGAAAGCGCAAAGGATATAATAGAAGCCTTATCTAAAATAGGCCATGCAATTACTTCTGACTTATATCTTGAGGACATACTTAACCTCATTGTTACGGTAACTGCAGAAGTTATGCATTCAAAGATCTGTTCCATCATGCTGCTTGATCCGAAAAAAAATGAACTTATTATTAAAGCCACACAAAGCATGAGCAGAGAATATATAAATAAAAATCCTTTGAAGCTCGGAGAAGGTGTTGCGGGCAAGGTTGCACTTGAAAACAAACCAATCGCGGTGTACAACATAATAGAAAATGATGACTATAAAAACAAGGATATAGCAAGAAAAGAGAATTTATCATCAATGCTTTGTATTCCTCTTCATGTAAAGGGGAAAGTAATAGGAGTTTTAAATCTTTATACTTTAAAACCTCATAATTTCAGTGATTATGAAATCAATATACTTTCAACAGTTGCCGATGCCGCAGCTATAGTTATTGAGAATTCAAAACTGATGATAGAAACAAATCTTATACGGGAAGAACTTGAAACCAGAAAAGCCGTTGAGCGTGCAAAAGGCATACTTATGTCAGAATTAAAATTAACCGAAGATGAGGCATTCAAAAAGATACAGAAATTTGCAATGAACAGCAGAAAATCGATGAGGGAAGTTTCAGAAGCAATAATTATGTCAAGCGAAATGAAAAAAATTTAAATATCATTTGTTTTTATGTTTTTCTTTGATTTTTTAAAAGAAAAAATAAAAGAATTAAATAGATTTTTTTTTAAATTTAAGTAAAATATAATCTGTCAGATTACTTATTTTATGGTTTTTCACATATAATTAAATTTTAAATATAGAACTGAGAGGAAAACTGATGAACAAGGCCATAGGCTTAATCGAAACAAAAGGTTTTGTTGCAGTTGTAGAAGCTGCAGATGCAATGCTGAAAGCTGCCAATGTAAAAATGGTAAA
>JAMDEN010000023.1 GCA_023487035.1 Actinomycetota bacterium | reverse complement strand
ATGACTGGCCTTACAGGAAATGACAGCAATACGCCTACCAAGGAAGACATATTGGATATTTTAAAAAAAGCTTATTAATTAACATTACTAAATAAGTAATTTTTATAGTTTATAATTATATGATAAATTGCACTATCTAAATGTTTTAAAAGGAAACCTGCCAAAAAATGTATATAATAAGCAGTTATTGATAAATAATGGATTTAATTTGGGTTTAATTTAGAATAACAGATTTTTGTTCAATTATGCAATAATTAAATTGATAAATATTGGCATTAATAAAAATATAAAATTAAATTTAAAATTAAATTTAATTTAATAAAATAATAAATAGTAAAAAAAAATAGTAAAAATTATTAATAATATTTTTTTATATCAATATAAAAATGGGGGAAAAATATGTATGAAGATCTAAAAAAAGAAATAATTAAAACTGCCCTAATGCTTAAAGAATACAGACTAATTGCTCTTTCAGGAGGAAATGTAAGTGTGAGAACACCAGCTAATCATGTTGTTGTAACACCTTCAGGGATGCTTTATGAAACGATGGTTCCAGAAGATGTTGTAGTTGTTGATATGGAAGGGAAAACCGTTGAGGGAACCAGGAAAGTTTCTGTGGATACTGAAGCAATCTTATATATTTTAAAAAATTTACCTGAAGTTAATGCTGTTATTCATACTCATCAGGTTTATGCTTCTGCTGTAGGGCTTGTTGAAGATGAACTTCCTGCGGCTGTTACTACTCTTCCAAATGCATGTCTTGGCCCTGTTACTGTAGCACCTTACAGTTCAGCTGCAAGTCTTGAAATGGGAATTACAACTGTAAAATATATAAATAACAAAAGAGCTGTGATACTTAAAAATCATGGTGTTATTACAGTCGGTGGAACTCTTAAAGAAGCATTATATGCGGCAGTTTATCTTGAAGATGCAGCTAAAACATATATTATGGCAAAGTCAATAGGAAAGCCTTCAATTCTGACTAAAGAGCAGATAGAATTAGCTGTGGAAAAATTTAAACCCGGAAATTATGGCCAGAAATAATTTTTTAAAAAAATTTTTATGATCCATGTAATTTCTTGTATTTGATAAATAAAAAAATTTGGAACTAAACATAATTTTTTAAAATTTTTTATAAATAGAAACAAATAAAAAATAGATATACAGATATATGGAAAAATTAAAAAATAACCTTATTTCCTTAGGTTTATATGAAAAAGCACTTCCAGATAACTTGGATTGGGAAGAAAGACTAAGCTTGGCTTTTATGGCAGGTTATAATTTTATGGAAATATCAATTGATGAAACAGATGAAAGGATAGAAAGACTTAGCTGGGATAAAATAAAGATTAGAAAACTGAGAGAAATTACTGAAGAAGTTCAAATACCATTATTAACAATGTGTTTAAGTGCAAACAGAAGATTTCCTATTGGGAGCAATTACTTAAATATTCAAAACAGGGGAGTACAGATATTAGAATCTGCGATAAGATTTGCATCCTTTTTAGGTATTAGAATTATTCAGGTTGCAGGATATGATGTTTTAATGAATGAAGAAACAAGTACCGAAAAATCAAAACAAGCATTTTTTATAAATCTTAAAAAAAGTGTGGAATTAGCTTCTCAATCAGGTATTATGCTTGCAATAGAAAATGTAGATGTTAATTTTGGAAATTCATTAGATAAATTAATGTATTTTATTAAAAAAATTAAATCCCCTTGGCTTCAGTTATACCCTGATATTGGCAATCTTACAGCAATGAAACAAGATGTCTTAAAGCAATTAAATTCAGGTAAAAATCGTATTGTAGCAGTACATGCAAAGGATACTCTTGATGGAGTAGTAAGAAGAGTCCCATTTGGAAAGGGTATTGTTGATTTTGTTTCTGCTTTTAAAGTGTTAAAAAATAATAATTTTAGCGGCCCTGTTCTTCTTGAGATGTGGTTTGATGATAAAAAAGATAATTTTGAAATAGTGAAAAATTCAGGAAAATGGGTTTTTGATAAAATTAAGCAAGCTGGGTATTAAAGCTGGGTATTAATACTAAATGTTATTAAACACTATATTAATATCAACCCGGACATAACCTGGATAACTTAAAAATAATTTTAAAAAAATTATTTGCATATTTTTGCATAATATTTAAATGAATCTGATAAATTATTAGTCATATGCGCTAAGTTTAAAATAAGCTTATCTACCTCTATCATAAAATATTTTAAAATAATGTATTTATTAATTTATTCAATCCAGCTTTTGTTTATATTTGTTAACTATGTCTTTTTAAAGTGGTATTATATCAAATTGAATTTTTATATATAGAAGTCTATATATAAAAAATTCTTTTAAGCTGTGTTTTTATTTTTTTATTATTTAATAAATAAGTAAATAATAATCAAATAAAAATATGTTTCTTTTATGATATCTAAAATAAAGAAGTAATAATTTTATAAAGGCTAAAAAAATTAAAAACTTTTATCAAAAATATCAAAAATAATTTAGTAATTAACAAAATTCATCTCAATAAAAGCAGCAAAATAAATGATAAAATAATAAATAAAATAAAAATTTAAGATAAAAATAAAAGGATGGTGTTAATATTGTTTAAGCTCCTGGTTACTGATGTTGACGGAACGTTACTTGATCATAATTCAAAATTATCAGAATTAAATATAAAAGCTTTAAAAGATTGTATAAAAAATGGTATAGATGTAATTATAGCTACAGGCAAGTCTATTAATTCTATAATGTTTATTATTAAAAAACTTGATTTAAAACTTCCTCAGATTACTCTTGGCGGAGCAGTGACTGTAACTCCTGAGAAAAAAATAATTAATGCTATAAAAATCCCCCCAACTTTATATTTGGATGTAATCGAAAGAGTTAGAGAAAAAGGTTATGAGCCTTTAGTTGCCACAATAGATGGGTTAGTTTATTGTCAGCAATATACTGAACCCATGAAACATGTTATTGCAGTTGGGGAAAACATTATTAAAGCGGATAATATTAAATCGGAATATTTTGTAAATGATACTGTAAGTATTTCAATACCAATTAATGAAAAAGATCCCCTTGATTTATTTATAAGGCAAACTTATCAGGATAAACTTCAAGTAGTTCGATCAGGCGAATATTTTTTTGATATTTTGAATTTAAATTCTTCAAAAGGAAATGCTTTAAAAAATTTGGCCACTGAATTAGGGATAAAAAAAGAAGAAATTGTTTCTTTTGGCGATAGTCATAATGATATAAGTTTATTTAAGAATTCAGGTTTTAAAATTGCAGTTAAAAATTCATACCCTGAGCTTCTTGAGATTGCAGATGTCATAACCGATACAAATTATAATTCTGGTTTGGGTAAGGCTATTTATAAATATGTCTTAAATAAAAAAGTTGCAATTTATTAATTTTTAAAGTAAATTTATTTTTGTTTGATTTTTACTTAAACTAAAGTCTGATAATAAAGCATTTTAATAAAACATTTTATTATAAATCAATTAAATATTTATGAAAATTAAATTTATTATGCAGACTTAATATAATATGATTGAAGATAATATTGTAACAATAACAAAAAAAATTATTCTCTCATCCCCAAAGCCAATAGATAAGGAAGAATTCTTAAAGAAAATAACAGAATTTGCAGAAAAGCTAATTGAATTTCTTATTGCAAATGGTTGTGAAAAACTTGGACATATAAAATTTATATCTACTACTGACGGGGAAGATTATTTACAAGTGAGTGTATTTAATCTTGACGAAAAACCTTCAATAAAGGGAGTATTAAGAAAAACATTTTCCAAAGTTAATACTACTTTAAATATAATTGAATTTGGCGTTGAAAAGGAAAATATCTCAAAAAAAATAGATGAAGAAATAGCTGATATTGAAACTTATTTTAAATAAAAATCATTCTCAAAGTATTCAAGGCTGATATATTTAGAGATACTCTTATAGCTGATTTTTAACACATCTAATGGATCCAGATAAAAACTGTCATATATTACCCCAAAATGAAGATGATAATCCTGAAAAGATGACGGGTCATCTTCTGCACCGATTGCAGCAATTACATCTCCCTGGTGGACATAATCTCCTTCTGAAACAAAAATACTTAGAAGATTAAGATAAGTTGTTCTTATTTTTTCATTATGTTTTATAACGATTGTTCTTCCCCCGATTGGGGAAAACCCGATATACACTACCATACCATTGCCTGAAGCTAAAACTTCCTGATTAAATTTTCCACTTATATCTATTCCCGTATGTTTTCTTGTAATTTTCTTATTAATGTCAAAGTAGTCTTGTCTAAATTTTAAGTCGATATTACCATTTAGCGGTACAATAAAGGGCACGTTGAAAATATCGTCATTATCATTATTATTGTAACCATTACCTCCACTTCCATTACTACCAAAATCATCATCATTATTATTATAACCATTATTTTTTAATACATTATTGGTATTATTACAATTACAGTCATTATTCTTGTTATTAAGATTATTTTTATCATTGTTGTTTACTGTGTTTTTAGTTTCTTCAGCATATAAATAATTTTGAGTGTTGAAGTAAATAAAATAATTGAAAATTATCATGAAAGATATTAAAGAAATAATAAAAAATTTATAAGGTGCTACATTTATAAACCTTAAGCTCTTAAAAAATTTATTTTGCCTTACTTTTGCATCATCATTTTTTATTGTATTCATGTTTTAATTAAATACATAATTGCATAATTAGTCAAGTGTAAATTTATGTAAATTAAATATTTATTTTATTTTTATAAAAATTATTATTAAATTTAATAATTATCTGAGTAAATTATTTACAGATAATTTATTAAAATTTTTAAAAGGGGAAAATTTAAAGAATAAAAGAAATTTCAAAAAATAATTGTTTATTTAATTTTTATATAATAGTTAAATTTACCCGAAATTTTATTATATGAATTATTATTGATATTTTAATAATAAATAAAACTTAAAAAATGAAATTAAATTGATCCTGAATCCTGGATATTTACAGTAATTAGTTTCTGGTGAATTACTGGCTGGGAAGATTTAATTGAGAAATTTTTAAGCTTAATTTAAACAAATAATTTAATGAAAATTCAGTTATTCACCAGAAACTAATTAAGTACTTATAGTTATAAATAAATAAGAAATAAGAAATAAAAGGTAAAAATGTTAATAATCTTTGCAGCTTTTAAAAAAGAAGCAGAAAATTTATTAAAATTAATAAGTTGCCAAAAAATTATTAAAGATAGCAATACGATTATTTATATTGGAAAAATAAAAAATAAAAAAATAATTATTTGTATTACAGGCATGGGCAAATCCAATTCTCTTAATGGTGCTAATAAGATTATTCAAATGATTACTGAAATGAAATTGGATAATCCGGTATTTTTAATTCAGGGAATTAGTGGCGCCCTTGTTGAAAATTTAAAAATTGGTGATTTGGTAATTTACGAATCAATTCAAAATTTGGAGCAGTTTCAAATTTCAAGGCAGATTAAAGAAAAAAAATATAATATAGAAAAAACTGATAATAACAAAGGTTTGTCAAATCAGAATACTGAAAAAGAAATTTCAGATGAATATGATAAAGAAAAAGAATTCAATAAAATTTGGGGTTTGCCTTATAATTCAAGATTAACTAAAAACGAAATAAGTAAATTAAGTAAATATTTTAATGTTTTTAATCGGGAAGAAATACAAACAATTACTGAAATTAATGATAAAAATTTTGATTTTTTAGCAAATGTTAATAAAAATCTGAGGGGGAATTACAATATTTCAAGGGTTCCTGCAGCTTTGGTTTCAGATGTGATAAGAGACTATAAAGATAAAAAGACTTTAAATAAATTATTTGGTGTTGAAGCTGTCGATATGGAAAGTTATTATATAGCTGATATTGCACAAAAGAATAACATATCTGTTGTTTGTATAAGAGCCATTTCTGATGATTTATTTGAAAGTGTTCCTGATTATTTTTCCGGTTCTGATTTTGGAGAATCGACTAAAAAATCATATATAAAAACATCCGCGTACCACAAAATGATTAAATATTTTAACAAAGCTTATAAATTATCCGGAATGTTATTTAAGATAATATTTTCAGAATCTGAAATAAAAGCAATTTTAAAAACTTTAAAAAATATTAATATTGCCTGTAAAAATTTAAATAATTTTGTTATTGAAATGGTTTTGCCATATTTTGATTATAAATAGATAAATTTAGCGAGGGTAATGAATCGATATAATAAAAATGCTTTAGTTAAATACTTTTTTAAGTTTAATTTAATTTTTTTTAAATTTAACTGTTTTTGGTTTTAAATTATTTTTAAATTTTATTAATTATTTTTTAATTTTTCTTAGAAGTTTTCTAATCATTTTTAATTTATTTATAATTTGATAATTTCATTAATAATAATATGAATAAGCTCCAAAACCTGTTCTTAGATAAAGAAAAATTTAAAGATTTAATTTTAAGCAGATCTTTTTATGAAAGAGATACATCAATTATTGCTCAGGAACTTTTAAATAAAATATTAATAACCGTAACCCAAGTAAAAAACGCAGACTTTACAGAAGTGGAAGTCGGAATTTGTGCAGGTAAAATTGTTGAAGTAGAAGCATATTATGGCTTAAATGACCCGGCAAGCCATGCCTGCAATGGGATAACTCCTCGTTCTAAAATTATGTTTGAAACTCCCGGTATTGCATATGTATATTTTTGTTACGGCAATCATTATCTTTTAAATGCAGTAACAGAAAAATTTGGAACTGCAGGTGCGGTATTAATCAGAAGCATTGAACCACTTGAGGGTATTAATCTTATGTTTGCAAGAAGAAAAGTTATATCACTTGAAAATCTGACTAATGGACCTGGTAAGCTTACAAAAGCTTTCGGTATAGAAAAAAGCTATAATGGCAGAGATTTAACCAGTTTGGAAAGTGGAATATTTATAATTGATGGTGCAAAATATGGCTTATATTCCAAGTTAAATAAGGAAGATATTATAAGAACGACAAGAATAGGGATAAAAAACGGAGCAGAAAGACTACTCCGTTTTTATATAAAAAATAACAAATTTGTTTCTAAAAAATAATTAAATATTTAATTATTTATTTTCTTTACTTATTGGATAAACATCAAAAGGAATTCCCATTGATTCCCCATCTTTTTTAAGATCTTCAATTACAGGCGCAATAATTGGAACTCCGTGCTCTTCATTATATTTTGCATTCTCAAATTCTTTTTCACCTGCAATGTAAATCCTGTCATGTCCTGGTGCTTTTGGAGCACCTTTAAGCATCTCAATAACGTGATCCATTTGTTTTTTAAAATCTATTACCGGTCTGAAGGCATTTATATTAATAGCCATGAAGAAATGTCCGACATTTGCTTCTTTTGGTTCATGTGGAAAGCCAATCTCGGTTAAATTTGCACCACCTGGCAGTACTCCGCATAAAATGTCAACGAGCAGTGCAAGTCCATAACCTTTATAACCTCTCATTATGTCAGTTCCACCAAGAGGCATTAGTGCTCCAATGTATCCGGACTGGCATTTCTTTGGATCATCAGTAACATTACCGTCACTATCTATTGCCCAGCCTAAAGGTAACTTCTTTCCTTCTTTTTCGTATACCTTTACTCTTCCTATAGGAACTGTACTGGTAGCCATATCTAAAACATAAGGATATTGTTTATATGATGGGGCTGCTACAGCAATAGGATTTGTTCCAAGAACTGCAGTTCTGCCATAAGTTGGAGCAACTAACGGTTGCGAATTTGTCATACTTACTCCAATCATATCTTCTTCAAGCGCCATCATTGCATAATATGCAGCTATTCCATAATGGTCACTATGCTTTACAGTTACAATACCCACACTACTTTTTTTAGCTTTCTCTATGGCAAGCTTCATTGCCCTGTAAGATGCAACCTGACCGCAGCCATTTCCGCCATCCATTAAAGCAGTTGTTTCAGTTTCTGATATAATTTCAGCAGGAGTTTTTGGATTAACATATTTATTTCTTATTCTATTTCCATAATATGAAGCAAGTCTTATAAGTCCATGTGAATCAACCCCTCTAATATCAGCACTTAGAAGTACGTCTCCAACAATTTTTGCATCTTCTTCAGGAACACCTAATTTATCCATATATTTAACTACATAGTTTAATAAATCTTCTTTTTTAAATCTTAAAACTTCAACCATTTCTGCTTCCTTTCCAGATCCCTTCTAAAAAAATAAAAATTATAAAAAGTGTTTATTATTAATATTTTTAAATATAAGATTAATATCTTATAATAGCAAAAAATAAATATTATTAAACTTAAAATTAATATTAAAATAAAATTTTACATTTTTTTTACATTTTTTATAGTTAATAAATTATTTTACATTTAAATTACATTTTTTTAAGTTTTTTTATTAATATAAAAGTAATATAATTAACTTTTTCAAGATATTTATTTAATTTAAGGATATGCTTAAATGGAAGATGATAAAATAAAAGATGAAAATAAAATAGCTGACAAAAATTCCAGTAATAATGAGAGGTCAGGCTCATCCGCCGGAAAAGATTATAGCAACAAAGATTATAATTACAGAAGTCATAAAGCAAGCTATAGTGAAGAATCTTATGAAGATAAAAGAGGCAGAAGAGCTTTTTCCTATGTGTGGAATATAGTATGGGGTATCATATTAATAATCTTTTTTAATTTTTATAGTGATTATATTGCTTATTTTCAGTATGAGCAATCAAACGGCAATTTAATATGGCATAAATTTACGTTACTGACTGCAGATTTTTCAAAATTAATTCCGCTAATTACTGCATGCCTGGTAATAATTATTGCAGGTAATATAATACTTTTGATTTTTGACAGATATGTTCTTGCAAGAATTGTTGAGTTAATAAGCTCTATATTTGCTATAGCAGTTTTAGGAAATTTTTTAATGTTATTTCCGATAGATTTTAATATTATTCCTTATGAAGAAGTTGCGCATTGGCTGCCATTAGGATTAAAGATATCCTTCGGGATAATTATATTTATTTTAGTGGTTAGTGTAATCTCAAATTTTGTAAAAATAATTGTAAACATAGCAAAAAAGTAGCAAAAAATAAATTAAAAATATCAAAATAATTTAAATTAAATTTTTTTTAAAAAATTTAAGGTTATTTCAGAAAGGAAAAAAAATTGAGTATTTACGATGATGCGCTGGAAATGCATGAAAAATATACAGGGAAAATTAGTGTTATCAGTAAGGTTCAGGTAAATAACGAGCATGATCTTGCAATGGCATATAGCCCGGGTGTAGCGGAACCATGCAGACAGATTCAAAAAGATCCCATGCTAAGATATAAATATACTTCAATCGGGAATATGATTGCAGTTGTAAGTGATGGTTCTGCTGTTTTAGGTCTTGGCAATATTGGAGCTCTTGCAGGACTTCCTGTTATGGAAGGGAAATGCGTTTTATTTAAAGAGTTTGGTGCTGTTAATGCATTTCCACTTTGCCTGGGGACAAATGATGTAAACACGATTGTAGAAACTGTTAAACTTCTGGAACCCAGCTTTAGTGGAATAAATCTTGAGGATATTTCTGCGCCAAGATGTTTTGAAATTGAACAAAGGCTTAAAAAAGAAACAAATATGGTTATATTTCATGATGATCAGCACGGAACAGCCGTTGTAACAACTGCAGGGCTTATTAATGCAATGAAAATTAAAGGCCAGAAATGGCAGGATTTAAAAGTAGTTATAAACGGTGTTGGAGCTGCCGGAGTAAGCATAATAAAATTATTTTTAAAATTGGGTATTAAAGATATTATTGCTTGTGATAGCAAGGGTGCTATTTATAAAAACAGACCTGAAGGCATGAATTCATCTAAAAATGAAATTGCAGAGCTAACTAATCCGGAAGGTTTAAAAGGGAAACTGTCTGACGTTATTGGCGGAAGAAATGTATTTGTTGGTGTTTCAGTTGCTGGCCAGCTTACAAAGGAAATGATAAAAAAAATGGATAAAAATCCTGTTATTTTTGCTCTTGCAAATCCTGAGCCTGAAATTTCTGTTGAAGATGCAAAAGAAGCCGGGATAAAAACAATTGCAACAGGCCGTTCTGATTATCCTAATCAGGTTAATAATGTTCTGGCGTTTCCAGGGATTTTCAGGGGAGCTCTTGATGTGCGTTCAACTGATATAAATGATGAAATGAAAATTGCTGCAGCTTATGCAATCGCAGAACTGGTAAAAGATAATGAACTAAATGAGGATTATATTATCCCAAAGCCATTTGATTTAAGGATAGCTCCAAATGTTGCAAAGAGAGTTGCTGAAGCTGCTATAAAAACAAATGTTGCCAGGATAAAAATCAGTCCTGAAGAAGTTGAAAGAAATGCCATTGAAATGATAAAAGCAGTAAAAGAAAGAAGATTATAAATTTAAATTTTTAAATAAGTTTCTGTTATATATAAATTCCAGTTATATATAAAATTTATAATATATCTAATATATTTATATAAAATAAATTTTTATAAATATATAATTATTGATATAATTTATTTATATTAATTTTAATATTATCAGTACATTAGTTTTACTCATTTATTAATTTTAATATTTCATAACTTAATATAGTTAATAAATTGGCTAAAAATAATGAAGTTTAAAAACTTTTTTTCCTCCTATTATGGTCTTCCAAAAAGTGTTTTTGTGCTTTTTATTGCAAGAATAATTAACTGTATAGGAAGTTTTGTTTATCCTTTTTTAACATTATTCTTAACCATTAAACTTGGTTATAGCACAGAAAAAGCCGGTTATTTTGTAACAGGAGTTGTTATTGCCGGCTCTATCGGTCTTTTAACTGGAGGAAAACTTGCAGATCATTTCGGAAGAAAAAAAATATTTGTACTTCTTAGTACAACAAGTGCGATTATTTTTGTTGTTTGTGCAATTTTAGGGAAGTCTCCGTTTGTACCATGGCTAATTATTCTTTCTAATCTTTTTCTTGCAGGTGTTCTGCCTTGCATAAATGCAATGATCACGGATTTAGCTGATCCTGAAAAAAGAAAAGCTGCTTTTTCTCTTATATATCTTGGAACAAATTTAGGTGTTGCAATAGGTCCTGTTATTGCAGGCTTTTTATTTAATAACTATACAAAATTAATTTTTTTACTTGATGCAGCATCTACACTTTTATCTTTAATCCCGGTAATAATGCTAGTAAAGGAAACAATTCCAATAAGGGAAGGAGAAGAATTACAAGAAGCAAAAGTAGAAGCAGAAACTGTAGCAGAAACATATACAGGAACAGAGAATGAAACAGAAATAAATATAAAAATAGAAGATACAGGTAAAAATAAGGAAATTACTGAAAAACCTGAAAGCGGAAATGTGGTTACAGTTTTATTAAAAAGACCTTTATTAGTCACATTTGCTTTTATATCTCTTGTTTATACTTTTGTATATTCACAAAATTATTTCAGCTTACCATTATATCTTAACCTTCATTTTGGGGAAAGAGGACCTGAAGTATATGGAACTTTAATGTCTACAAATGCAATAGTTGTAATACTTCTTACCATTTTTCTCATTAATATGATGAAAAATTCAAAACCTATTGTAAATATTGCTTTTGCAGGCATACTTTATGCAATTGGTTTTGGTGTTATATATGTGATAACAAATGAAATCCTTTTAATTCTTTCAACGATTGTCTGGACGCTTGGGGAAATAATTCAAACAATAAATACAAATGTATATGTTGCAAACAATTCACCGGTAACACACAGAGCAAGATTTAGCGGCATTATTTCATTTATTACTGATATTGGTTTTATAATAAGCCCGATATTTATGGGTTATTATATTAAGCATAAAGGCATACTTAATGTCTGGTCTTTAGTTTTTATACTTGCAATAGCTGCATCAATTTGCATGTATATATTATATCTAATTGAAAGCAATAAAAAAAGTCAGCTTCAGGCAAAACATTTAAAAAAAGATTAAAACTATTTTTATACCAATTTAATTAAATTTATGCCAATTTATATAATTAGTTTCTGGTAAATAATTGATTAAACGGGCTAAATTTGGAAAATTTTAAGCTTAATTTAAACAAATAACTTACTAAAACCCGAGTTATTCATCAGGAATTAATTAATGTCAATTAATATATATAATTAAATTAATATATATAATTAATATAAGCGTTATGCTTGAATGCCGTATATAATTTTTTTTTCTTTTTTTTCTTTTTTTTCTTTTTTTATTTTAAAGCAAGTTTTAAAATACTTAAGACATCTTTTTCTTCAAGCTCTACAAATTTTCCAACTGGACCATCTGCAGTGCATTTTTTTGCCATTTCTTCAAGATAAGTATCAGGTATATTAACGTCTTTAAGGCTTACAGGAAGTCCGACTTCCTTATAGAAATTTCTGAGTTTGCTTATTCCTTCAAGTGCCATTCTTTCTTCTTCTCCAAAATAAGTTTCAGCGCCAAAAACCCTGACTGCAAACTGAGCAAATCTGTTTATATCATGTTTGTAAACATATTTCATCCAGGCCGGAAATACTATGGAAAGTCCTGCACCATGAGCAATATCATATATTGCACTTATCTCATGTTCAATCATATGAGAACCCCAATCTTCAATCCTTCCCATTCCGAGGATTCCATTATGTATTAAAAGGCCAATCCACATAATCTCAGCACGAGCTGCATAATCAAGAGGTTTTTCCAGCACAATATAAGTATTCTTTATTAAAGATTTAAAAGCTCCTTCAATAAGTCTGTCTGAAAAATCCACATTTTTTGAATTTGTAAAATATCTTTCAAGCCCGTGTGCTAAAATATCTGAGATGCCATAAAGTGTTTGTTCCTTTGGAAGAGTAAAGGTCAGTTCAGGATTAAGTATTGCAAATACAGGTCTCATATTTTCATCAACATAAGCTTTCTTTAATTTTTCATCTTCTTTTGTAATTACTGAACCATTACTTGTCTCACTGCCTGCAGCAGGTATTGTCAGCACTACCCCAACTGGAAGGAACTGGGGAGCTTTTTTATCAGATATGTAAAAATCCCATACATCTCCGTCATATTTTACTCCGGCTGCAATTGCCTTGGCAGAATCTATAACACTTCCGCCTCCAACTGCAAGTATAAAGTTAATATTTTTTTGTCTGCAGATTTTAATACCTTCATATACAAGATCAAGCCTTGGATTAGGCTTAACACCGCCAAGCTCAAATATTTCAATATTTTCATTTTTTAAAGACTTGATTACTTTATCATATAACCCGAATTTTTTAATACTCTGGCCTCCATAATGCAGCAAAACTTTATTTGTAAATTTTTTTGTTTCTTTCCCTGCTTCTTCTTCAGAACCTTTTCCAAAAATTATTCTTGTCGGACTTTGAAAAACAAAATTTTCCATTGCAGACTCCTTTTAAACCTAGTAAATATTCTTAATAAATTTATAAATTTGTAAATGTCTTTTAATTGTTAAAACTGTAAAATCTAAAATTATATATATCATTTATTATATTATTATGATTATTCCATTAACCATGCTCCTGACTATTACTATTTCTTATTATTCTATGTAATTTCCTGTAATTAATCTTATTTGTCATATTATTATTTACAATTTATGAATTTTATTTTATATCTAAGTTTGAATTCATGATCATAACATTATTTCTGATATAATTATATTTCTAAATTATTTTATATTTTATTTAAAACTTTATTGCAAATAACTAATTCTGCTTTTAATTAATTTTCAGGCTTCTTAAGAATAAAATTTTACCTTATTTAAGGTTTTAATAAAATAAAAATAATAAGGTTTTATAGTTAGCATCACCAATTTCGTGATAAAAAATTAATTATTGGGTCAGGATGGGTTACTTTAGAAAACCATTTGAAGGCGAAGCGGGCATGGTTCCTCTTATAAGAGGAGAGCGAAGCCTGAAAACTTGAGCAAGCTTTTTCTCGCTGGGGAAAAGCTTGCGTGTTTTTGAAATAACCCGTTCTGCCCTTAAAGTTTTTCTTTTATTACTATCACGAAATTGGAGATGCTTCCGGTTTTATAAATAAATTTTAGCAATATGTTGAAAATAAATTATATAATTATAAATAGAAATAAATAAATTTTTTTTAAAGGGGGCAAAATATGGCAGATTTACGTGCTAAGGATTTGATGACAAAAAATGTTATTACTATTAAACCTGATATAACGATACGGGAATTATCAGATGTACTTTTAAAAAATAATATAAGCGGGGTTCCTGTTGTTGATGATGAAGGCAAATTAATAGGAATTGTAACAGAAGCAGATATAATTAAGGAAAATATTAAAGTGCAATTTCCATTTTATTTTGATCCTTTAATGGTTTCAGGATATGTTGTTGATTTTGAAAAATATAATGCTGATATTAAAGACTACTTAAATACACCGGTTGAAGAAATTATGAGCCGCCGCGTAAAAACAGCTACTCCTCAAACACCATTAAATGAAGTTGCAGATATAATGGTATATAATAAGGTTAATAGAGTGCCTATTGTTGATGAAAATAAAAAAGTTGTAGGAATAATTACCAGAGCTGATATTATTAAAACAATGATTACAAAATAAAAAGTATACGGTTTCAAAACAAGTTATAAAATTAAGTTAAACCGAATTAATGTTTAAAAGATTTAAATACAGAATAATGAATTCATAATTTAAAAATAGCAGAGTAAAAGTATAATTACAGCGTTGCATTTTTTTAATTATTTAAAATTTCAAAGTTCAGGGGGTTATATATTATTTTTATCCTTAGAAAAATATTGAAGCGGCAAAAATAACAGTTGCTAATCCAAAAGCAGCAGCAGACAAAAATATCCAGAATTTCTTTTTATATCTTAAAATACTCATTAAAATTATAAAGATATATATCCAGAAATTTAAAAAAATTAATGCTATTGCGTTTGTCAGAATCCCGATGGATCTGTAAACAAAAAAAGTAGCTGCAAGTATTATTATAAGGGAACCCGTAACACCCCACCCGGTTATAATAACTATTTTTTTATAATTTTTTTCAAGCCATTCATCCATTTTTAATAATTATTTTATTTATTTTATTATTTTCAAAAAGAATTTATTATGTATTTTTATTAAAAATTAAATTATATTAATTATTATGGACACTTATATATGAGCATTTATATTCGTACTTATCAATATTTTTTGTTTGTTTAATTATATCGAAACACTTAATATACTGGTGTCCCTGGGCAGAATCGAACTGCCGACACAAGGATTAGGAATCCTTTGCTCTATCCTTCTGAGCTACAGGGACTTATCATATAAAAAATCATTCAACAAACATTAATCAGGTTAAATCATTTTCCTGATTAAATAAAAAAAGTAAATTTATATTAAATATAATATGTTTATTTTGTCAACAAAGAAAATTATAATAATAAAATTATGAATAATTTTAATAATAAAGATGCACAAGAATACCTTTATAAAAGCTATACCTCGGTTGATGGATTATGGTTTATGAAAGTTGAAGAGTTGCTTAGTTTTGAAAAGGCTCTTCAGCTTGATATTAAAGTATGGGAAATAGTTCCGAAAATACAATCAAGATTTATAAAATCAAGATTAATAAGTTCCAATAAAAATTTTTCAAATCAAAATTCACTGGAGCAGCTTTTTGTTTGCTTTAAAATAAAATTAAAATATGATGGATTTAAATTTAAAGCACTAAAAAGTAAAAACAAAAAGAAGATTGAATTTATAATTTCCAAATGTCCATGGCATGAACTTTTAATAAATTCAAAAAGAGAAAATATAGCAGAAAAAATCGGCTCAAATATCTGCAAAACTGAATATAAAATCTGGGCTAAGGAATTTGGTGACAATATAAAGTTTGAACTTACTGAGCAGCTTTGTAATGGTTGCTGTAACTGCAGAATAAGCTATAATATCTTATAAGGATAATTATAAGGATAAAATCATGGACCTGAATATAAAAATAAAGAACATATCTTTACAGGATATTTCTTTAAAAAAAGGTGATGTTTCTTTAGAAAGTGCTTCATTAAATATTAATCTTAAATATCTTAAGTGCTTAAAATGCAATTACTGGTTTGAAATTAACAGATTAAGTAAGTTAGGTATTATAGAGGAACTGCAAAAATCACAAAAGTTTTTAAATTTTTTTAAGTCAAAACTATTTGAAATAAAAAATAATAATAGCCACAACAAGATCGGAAG
>JAMDEN010000100.1 GCA_023487035.1 Actinomycetota bacterium | reverse complement strand
TCTGCCTGTCTTTTAACACTTTATGGTGTCGGAAGGGGGACTTGTTCTTTCGTCTCACTTCGTTCGCTGCAGAGACGCGGACTCATTCCGCTTCGCTTTTCACTGCGTTCATACGCTTCGCTTCAGTCCGTCCTTTCAAGTCCCCTTTAAAACATGCCACTGGCATGTTTTAATCAATCTAACTTTTATCTAATCTGCCTGTCTTTTAACACTTTATGGTGTCGGAAGGGGGACTTGAACCCCCATGAACTGAAGCGTTCACAAGGCCCTCAACCTTGCGCGTCTACCTATTCCGCCATTCCGACAAATTTATTTTTCTAAAAAAATTATTCAATTTATATTTGATTTTAATTATATTTTAAATAATACTATAAATTATTAAAAATTTTATAAATTACTACTAATTCATATTAATTAATTTAACAATTTATTTGTTGTATTTCAAACAAATTCAAATATATAATTCTTATTTTTAACTTTATAAATAATTAAAAAAGATAATGCTTACTCCTTCTTTTTAAGACAAACAGCAAGCTGTTCCCATAAATTTCCTTCTTTTAATATTAAATTTAATTTTTTATCCGATTTAATTTCTTCAATTGTATTTAAATCAACCGGGATACTTAATATATCTATATCACCTTTTTTTAAAGAATCAATTAATAGCTTTTCATTATTATTAAAAATAATTTTAATATCACTTACAAGCGGTTTTTTTCCAAAATAATTATTATTTAATGTCAGTAAAATATATTCTCCCTTTTTCCATTCCTTTAGTTTATAAGGACCGTTTCCGAAAATATCATACATGTATAAGTTACTTAATTTATCCTTTTTTAAATCTTTTTCCGGGAAAATATAAAGAAACAACTTTTTCCAGTCTTTAATATTTTCTTTAAAATAAACTGTTAATTCTTTTTCATTAACAACTTCAATTTTATTAATTTTATCAAAATCATTTTTAAATCTTGAAATTGATTTATCATTTTTTATAGCATCGATAGTAGCTTTTACATCACTTGCAATAATGGGACTTCCATCTTCCCAATATATGTTATCTTTTAAAATTATTTTTTTTGCATTTAAATTTCTTGTATTAACCTCTGAATTTAAATTCTCCTCTATTACTAATTCCGGCTGATAACTTGAGTTTTCATTTAAAGTCCAAAGTCCTTTTAAAATTAAACTGTTTATATAATTCATACTTGTATTTTCCTCAAGAAAAGGATTTAAAGTATTTGGTTCAGCACTCATCCCTGCAATTATTTCAAATGACTGATTACCAGTTTCATTTTTTAAGGACCAGTTTTCAATATTTTTAAAAAAATTTCCATCAATGGAACTTATTTCAACATTATTAATTTTTTCTTTACAGGCTGCAGCAAATAATCTTGAAAATAATGGTAAAATTATTGCATTTTCTGAAACAATTTTCTGAATACTATCTGCATAATTTTTTTGTTCATTAATATTTTCTGTTTCTTTAATATTTTTTAATAATAAATCAGTTTCATCATTTTTGTACCAGTAAAAATTATTACAATTTTTATTTTCACCTGTTTCATTTACAGGAATTTTGCTTGAACTTAAATAATTATTTAAATCATCTGGACTAAACGTATAAAGAGACCACACCCCTAACTCAAAATCACCTTTCTTTACAGTATTAATATACAACTCATTTGGCGGTTTATTATCAATCCATAATTTTATTCCTATCTGATCAAGATTTTCCTTGATTATATTTTCAATTTTAATTCTTGATGGGGAATTATCTGTTGCAACTATTGTTAAAAATAATGGGTTTTCCGTGCTATAACCGGCTTTGCTTAAAAAATCTTTTGCTTTTTCAAGGTTATATGAATACTCACTCCAAACAGGATTATAAAAAAATGAACTGGAATTAAACATACTATTTAATACATTATTATTATCTCCATATAATTCATTAACTATTTTTTGTCTATCTATTCCATAAAATATAGCTTTTCTGATATTTATATTACTTAATGGATTCCTGTCTTTCTGACTGTTTTTTAATTTAAAAAACAATTCACGATCTTCGATATTGTCAGTTGTATTTTTTAAAGACGAGGAACTTGAATTTTTTAAAAATGAATTTAAATCAAAAGGTGAACTTATATTTTTACAGGAGTTTGAAAATAATAAAGAAATTACTAAAAATATTAATATTGTGAATAATATTATTTTTTTAAAAAAAATTGTTTTAATCAAATTAATACCATAATATCAAAAAAATAAATCTTTTTAAAAATTTATATGGGTTTTCCAGCAAAGAAACAAGCAGCAAGATGCTCATTATCATCTTTAGAATAATTTTTTAATTCAGGTTCCTGTTTTGAACAAATTTCCTGAGCATTAGGACATCTTGGATGAAATCTGCAACCTGATGGAGGATTTATCGGACTTGGTACATCCCCGGGTAAAATAATCCTTTGCCTTTTTCTTTCAAGTTCAGGATCAGGAATAGGAATAGCTGAAAGTAATCCCATGGTATATGGATGAAGAGGTTTTGAATATAATTCTTCCGATGGTGCAACTTCTACTATTTTCCCAAGATACATTACACCTATTCTGTTGCTGACATATTTAACTACCGACAGATCATGAGCAATAAATAAGTATGTAAGATTAAACTCTTTTTGCAAATCCAGCATCAGGTTTAAAATCTGAGCCTGCACTGAAACATCCAGTGCTGATACAGGTTCGTCACAAATTATAAGTTCCGGCTGAAGAATAAGGGCCCTTGCTATTCCTACTCTTTGTCTTTGACCTCCACTAAATTCATGCGGATATCTGTTTATATGCTCAGGATTTAAACCAACAACTTTTAATGTTTTTTTAATTTTATTAATTCTTGATTTTTTATCTGCAACTTTATGTATTTCCAAAGGCTCACTTACAATGTCTCCGATTGTCATTCTGGGAGAAAGTGATGCATAAGGGTCTTGAAAAATTATCTGGATTTCTCTTCTATATTTAAACATCCGGGATTGCTTAATTTTTAAAATATTTATTCCCTTATAATATATTTCTCCGGCATTTGGTTTAAGGAGACGTAATAAAAGCCTTGCAACAGTAGATTTACCACAGCCGCTTTCGCCAACCAGTCCAAAAGTTTCACCTTTTTTTATAAAAAAACTGATATCATCCACAGCTTTTACCGATCCGGCTGATTTATTGATAATAAATCCGGTTTTTAAATTAAAATATTTTTTTAAATTTTTTACTTCAAGTAAATTATTTTCCTGTTCTACCATATATTTTAAAAATCTTAAAAATTAAAATGCTTAATAATATTTCAAATAAAATACTTTTAATAAACTTAAATAATAAATTATTCTTTATTTAATCCCTACTTAAACCTTTAATCTCTACTTAAACTTTTATTTAAGAATTCTTTTGCTCTAAAACATGCAGCAAAATGTCCAGATTCCTCTTCGATAGACGGAGGAAAACTTTCCTTACAAATTTTAATTGCATACTTGCATCTGGGGGCAAAAGTACACCCCTTAGGTAAATCAATAAGGCTTGGGGGTGTTCCTTTTATTGGTTTAAGCCTTTCTTTTTTCTCTTCATTTAATTTAGAAACTGATCCAATTAAACCAAGAGTATAAGGATGGATAGAGTTATAAAAAATATCATTAATACTTGCAAACTCAACAGGTTTACCTGCATACATTACCATCACTCTTGATGCGTATTTGGCAATAACTCCTAAATCATGAGTAATCAATATTACTGAAGAGTTAGTTTTATTTTTTAAATTATCAATCAGTTCAAGTATTTGTGCTTGTATAGTAACATCCAAAGCCGTAGTTGGCTCATCTGCAATTAAAATACTTGGGGAATTCGCAATTGCCATAGCTATCATAGCTCTTTGTCTCATGCCTCCGCTAAATTCATGCGGATAACTTTTCATCCTTCTTTTTTTATCTGAAATACCTACCATATCTAATAAATCCAGTGCTTTTTGATAAGCTTCCTTTTTACTTATTTTTTGATGTGTCAGTATTGATTCAATAAGCTGGTTACCTATGGTAAATACAGGATTTAATGATGTCATTGGGTCCTGAAAAATCATTGAGATTCGGTTTCCTCTAAAATGTTTTAAATTATTTATTTTAAGTTTAAGCAAATCCTGTCCATCAAAAATTATTTCTCCACTTTCAATTTTACCTGGGGGTATAGTAATTAATCCGAGAATAGTTAATGCAGTTATACTTTTACCGGAACCTGTTTCACCAACAATTCCAAGCGTCTCTCCTTTCTTAAGGTTAAAATTAACTCCATCAACAGCTTTTACTATACCATTATCAGTGTAAAAATAAGTTCTTAAATTTTTAACCTCAAGTATATTTTCTACTACACTTTTTGAAACATTATTTTCCATAACTACCTCTTAAGTTTAGGATCAAGAGCATCTCTAAGTCCATCACCTAATAATACGAAACCAAGAACTGTTATTAAAATTGCAAGTCCAGGGAAAAACATTAACCATGGAGCTGTGTTAATATAATTTAAAGATTCAGAAAGCATTTTCCCCCAGGATGGTGTTGGTGGTTGTACCCCTAACCCCAAAAACGAAAGTGCTGCTTCTACAATAATTGCTGTACCTACATTCATAGTTGAATACACAACAATAGGAGCAAAGGAATTTGGTAAAATATGTTTAATTATGATTCTTGAATTGCTTGCACCAAGTGCTCTTGCAGCTTCAATATATTCCTTTTCTTTTATAGATAAAATAGAGCTTCTAAACAAACGTGCAACTGATGACCAACCTAAAATTCCAATTGCTATAAATACATTTAATACCCCAGGACCAAGAACAGTCATAATAGCAATTGCACCTAATATATATGGGAAAGCAAAGAAAATATCTGCTATTCTCATAATTACTGCATCAGAAATCCCGCCAAAAAAACCTGAAAGTGCTCCAAGAAATAACCCTATAGCTAATGATATTGCTACTGCAACTACACCAACAAGCATGGAAATTCTTGTTCCATATAATACTCTACTAAAAATATCTCTTCCTAAAATATCAGTCCCAAACCAATGTTGCATACTTGGACCTTTTTGAGAAACTTCCTTAATTCTTGCATTTGGATCATAAGGAGCAATTAACGGTGCAAATACAGCTATTATTGCCATTATAATTACAATAGCAAGGCCAATCATTGCAAGTTTATTTCTAACCAGCCTTTTCCAGGCATCTTTATATAGGGATGACTTGCTGTATTTTTTATCAAGTTCTTTTTCTAAAATTATTGATTCATCTATAATTTCACTTATATCAGAATCATTTTGAATTTTACTTTTATCTTCTTTAGAAGGATACATTATTTACTGTTTAAAATTACTGATATTATTTCTTTCCATAAAATATATTTATTAAAGATCAAGGCTGCTGCCACCTTCAAGCCTTATTCTCGGGTCTAAAAATGCATAAATTATATCTACAATCAAATTTAAAAACACAAAAATTAATACAAGGATAATAGTTCCTCCAATAACTACAGGTGCATCTCTTTGAAGGATTGCAAGATATATAGTCCTGCCTACACCAGGCCAGGCAAAAATAGTTTCTGTCAGTATTGCCCCACCCATTAATGTTCCTAAATCAATACCAATGTATGTTACTACAGGAATAAGTGCATTTTTTAAAGCATGTTTATATATAACTGAGTTATTTGATAAACCCTTTGCATAAGCAGTTCTAATATAATCATTCGATAGTACATCAAGCATTGTACTTCTTGTAATTCTAGCAACAAATGCTGTTGATACAGAAGCGAGCGTTATTGCTGGTAAAATATAATATTTAATACTTCCATCTCCCATGCCTGACATTGGAAGCCAGTGTAACTTTAATCCCAAACCTATCTGTAATAGCATACCTAACCAGTATACCGGGATACAAACAAGTATAGTAGTTGAAATTGTGACGAGTACATCAAGAAATGAATACTTCCGGACTGCGGATATTATTCCAGCAAGTATTCCTATAATAGTTTCAATTATTATTGCAGCAAAAGCAAGTTTAATTGAATTAGGATAGTGCTCAGCTAGTATTGAATTTACTGAACGTCTATATCTATAGGAAGTTCCTAAATCTCCTTTAGCAAGTTGCTTGATATATCTCCAATATTGGACATAAATGGGTTTATCTATCCCCATTTTTTCTCTTAAATTCTGAAGCGCTTGCGGTGTTGCACCTTTTTCAAGTATGAGGCGTGCCGGATCTTCAGGAATAATATACATAAGAACAAATAAAAGAATAGTTATACCTATTATTACTGGAATTATTTGTAAAATTCTTTTTAAGATATAATAAAACACCTTTTAATTTTTATTAATATTAGTTTTTTATAAAGTTAAATAACCATACTATTATAATAGCAAAAAAAATTTTTACAAATTTAATTAATTTTTTTATTTGAAATACAGCCTGCACAATGTACAGGCTGTATTTTTTTATTTTTTATATTTAATTTAAAAAATTTAATTTTTTACTTTACTTACTTATCCAGCCAAACAGGAGCTAAATCGTAATTTTCCATATTATCAAGAACAAATCCCTTTACATAAGGCTGAATAATTCTTCTGGTACCATAAAAATAAATTGGCGCAAAAGCAGCATCTTTTAATATCATTTTTTCAACTTCACGATATTTAGCTATTCTTTGGTCCTTATCTATAGTACTTCTTGCTTCAATTAAAAGCTTATCCACTTCAGGATTATTATATTCTGAATAATTATCTGAAGATTTTGAATAAAACAATGGATACAGGAAATTATCCATTGTTGGATAATCAGCCTGCCAACCTAATCTGTAAAAAACTATTTCACCTGATTTTGCTTTTTCAAGTAGTGTACCCCATTCATAACCTTCTACTTCTATTTTAATACCTATTTTAGCAGCGTCAGCTTGAATTGCTTCAGCAATTTTTTCATGACCTGCACCTGTATTAAAACCTAATTTAAGAGTTGGGAGCCCTTTACCATCAGGATAACCTGCTTCAGCTAGCTTTTGCTTTGCTTTTTCTACATCATATGTGAATTCCATTGCATTTTCCTGATAACCTGGAATTCCCGGTGGTACAAATCCTGTTGCTGGAGTTGCAACACCTTCACTGATTACATCACAAATATTTTGTCTATCAATCATATAATTAATTGCTTCTCTTAAAGCCAGGTTATCTTTGAAAGGCGCTGCATTCAAATTCATTCCATAATAATAAAGTGCAAGCATTGGATGAATAATTACTCCATCTTTCCATTGAGGATCAGCTTCGGTAGCTTTTACTTGACCTACAGGAATAGTAGTATATTCCAAATTCCCGGCCTGAAATTCAAGAAAAGCAGTTTGTTCATCAGGAATAATTACATATTTTACACCATCAAGATAAGCTTTTTGCCCGTAATAATCATCATTTCTAACTAATTCAACATACTGGTCATGTTCCCATTTAACAAATTTAAATGGACCTGTTCCATCCGGCATTTCTCCTGCTTTATCTCCAGCTTTTTCTATACTCTCTTTATTTACAGGATAAAATGCAACATGCCCAAGTGTATTAATAAAGTCTGAATAAGGATATTTTAAGGTAACCTGAAAAGTATAATCATCAAGAGCTTTGATACCTTTTAGTTCTTTTGCAGTTCCATCCTGGCATTCATCATAACCTGCAACAGGAGATAAATGGTATGCAAGATATGAAGCTGTATCCTTAAGTGCAAGTCTCGTCCATGAATATACAAAGTCTTCAGCCTTAAGTTCCTTACCACTATGGAATTTAACTCCCTTTTTAATATAAAAAGTATAGGTAAGTCCATCATCGCTAACTTCATACTTTTCACATAATTTTGGTTTGGTTTCAAGAGTTACAGGATCATATGTAAATAATCCATCCCAAAGCTGTCTTACTATCTGTATACCTTCGCTTTCATAAGCATTTGGCGGGTCAAGTGAAACTGGTTCATTAATATGAAGTCTCATTATTCCACCTGTTTTTGGCTGATTTGCCGCCGCAGTTGTAGTACTTTCTTCTGCTTTAGTAGTTTCTCCGGCTGATGTTTCAGCTGCTGCTGTTGTCTCAGCTGCAGCTGTTGTTTGAGTAGTAATTTTACAGCCTGTAAATAAAGTTACAACTAAAGAAGAAATTACTACGAAGGCAAACAATATAAACAAAATCTTTTTATTTCGCATTCATACCTCCTCTTCTTTTTCTTAACACTGATAATGATTACATAAACTACATAGATTACATAAATAAGGCAAAAATTTTTAAGATTAATAAATAAAGTAAATTATTTTTGAAAAATAAAAAGTAAAACTGATGTTATTCCAAAAATAGAACCTAAAATAACAGTTATTCTGTCAAGATTTTTTTCAACAATACCTGTGCCATCAAAGGTATCAACCATTCCTGAAAATAAACCGGATATACCTGCACCTTTACCGGAATGAAGTAAAATTAATAATATTATTCCAAGACAAACAATAATATGAATTACAAAAAGAATGTTTAAAAATATTGAACCCATATAAATCCTCTTCTTTAATTATCTTATTTACATTATTAAAAAAATTAAAAAATATTTCATACTTTTAATTTAAGATATTATAGCAAAAAATTTTTAAATTCAAACAATAAAAAATATTTATCATTTTTTAATAAATTTATTATAAACATTTTAATTATTTTTAATCTTTAATTTGTAGTAAAGAATTACCGGTCATTTCTTCCGGTTTTTCTATACCTAAAATTTCCAGAATTGTAGGTGCTATATCAGCAAGTTTAAGATTTTCATAATCAGTTCTTAATTTACCGTAATTCTCATCACAAATAATAAATGGAACTTGAGAAGATGTGTGAGCTGTAACAACATTTTTTGTAATCGGGCATATCATTTCTTCAGCATTTCCATGATCTGCAGTAATTACAGCAATACCTCCAACATATATTAGCGCATTTACCACAAGACCGACACAAGAATCAACAGCTTCAACTGCTGTTATTGCAGAATCCAAGTATCCTGTATGACCCACCATATCTGCATTAGCATAGTTTATAACTATAAAATCATATTTGTCTTCATTAATTTTCTCGATAACCTTTTCTGTTACTTCATAAGCACTCATTTGAGGTCTCAAATCATATGTTTTTACTGAAGCAGTAGGAATTAAAATTCTATCTTCATTTTTAAAGGGTTCTTCAGTCCCACCATTAAAAAAGAATGAGACGTGAGGATATTTATCAGTTTCAGAAATTCGAAGTTGCTTCATTCCGTTTTTTGATACAACTTCACCTAAAGTATTTTTTATTCTTTCCTGCGGAAAAGCAACCGGTAAATTAAATTTGTCGTCATAATTAGTCATGCAAACAAAAAATATATCAGGTATAATTTTACCTCTATCAAATTCTTTAAAATCTTTTGAAGTTAAAGAACTTGTAAGTTGTCTTGTTCTATCCGGACGAAAATTAAAAAATATTATTGAATCATTATTATTAATTTTAGCTTTTTGAGGATCTTTTACTTTTATACAACTTGGTTCAATAAATTCATCAGAAATTCCCTTATCATAATAATAATTTATTGCATCTATGGAATTTTCAAATTCTTTTCCAACTCTGTTAACGAGCATCTCATAAGTTTTTCTTGTTCTATCCCACTTGTTATCTCTATCAAGTGAATAATAACGACCACTTATAGTGGCTATTTCTCCTGCTTTTAAACCATTTATTAAGTTTTCAATACCATTTATATAATTTCTGGCGCTCATTGGAAACACATCTCTGCCATCTAAGAAAGCATGAATATAAAATTGCTTTATTCCATTTTTTTCAGCCATTTTCATAAGTTCTTTCAAATGATTTATATGGCTATGCACTCCTCCATCAGAAACGCATCCCATCAAATGAAGAGAACTGTTATTTTTCTTTACATTATCAAATGCATCAAGAAAAGCCTTGTTTTTATAAAAATCTCCATTTTTTATGGCTTGAGTTATTTTAGTATAGTCTTGCATGACAATTCTTCCTGCTCCAATATTTAAATGCCCTACTTCTGAATTACCCATCTGACCTTCAGGCAAACCGACCATTTCTCCTGAAGCATTTAATCTTGTATTTGGATAAAATCTGGTATAATAATCAATATTTGAAGTTAATGCGTAATAAATTGCATTACCTTTTTTCTTATCTGAAATACCCCAACCATCCATTATAATAAGGCAAACAGGTTTTTTTCTTTTTTTTCTATTCATTTATACTTTAAAACTTATCTTACTTTATAAAAATTTTATTATATTAAATATTAAAATTATTAAATGACGTAATTCAATATAATACTTCTTTAAAAAAACTTAATTAATAAAGTTATAAATTTTATAAATTAATTTAAAAAATATAAAAAACTTTTACGTGGTTAAGATTTTTAAATAAAAATCTAAAATTAACAATAATCAATATAAATATCCATAATAAAAAAAATAATATAAATATAATTAAACCCTTAAACACGGCTTTTTATTAATGAATTACCTGTCATTTCCTCAGGTTTTTTTATATCAATAAGTTCCAGAATTGTTGGTGCTATGTCACATAATTTCGGATTATCTTTTTCATCTGTTAACTCTTTAACGTTATTACTGCACAGTATAAAAGGAACTTTTGAAGTAGTATGAGCAGTCATCGGACATTGCATTTCAACATTTATCATTTCTTCAGCATTTCCATGATCTGCTGTTATAAGAGAAACACCTCCAATATCATTTATCTTATTAACAATTTTACCAACGCATTTATCAATAGCTTCTATTGCTTTTACTGCAGCATCAAAAAAACCTGTATGTCCAACCATGTCAGCATTAGCAAAATTTACAATAATTACCTGATAAACATCCCTTGAGATTTCTTCGAGGAGCTTTCCGGTAACTTCAAAAGCACTCATTTCAGGTTTTAGATTATAAGTTGGAACTTTTGGAGAAGGTATTAAAATTCTATCTTCTCCAGGAAAAGGTTTTTCAACTCCGCCATTAAGAAAAAAAGTAACATGAGCATATTTTTCAGTTTCTGCAATTCTTAATTGCTTTAAATTATTTTTTGAAATTACTTCTCCGAGGGTATTAATTATATTTTTAGGAGGGTAAGCAACATATACATTGGGTATATTATTAAATTTTATATCATATTCTGTCATGCAAACAAAAATCAGATTTTGAGGTACCTTGTCTCCTCTATCAAATTCATTAAAATCCTTATATATAAACGTTCTTGTTATTTCTCTTGCTCTATCTGGCCTGAAATTAAAAAATATTATTGAATCATTTGTTCTTATTTTAGCTTTTTCCTCATCTTTAACATTTATACAAGCAGGAATTACAAACTCATCATCTGAATTATTTTTATAAGAATCTTCTATAAGTTCCTGTTCACTATTGTAATGAACACCATTTCTATAAACAAGATTATCATAAGCTTTCTTTACTCTTTCCCATCTGTTATCTCTATCCATAGCATAATATCTTCCGCAAATTGTTGCAATTTTACCATATCCGGCAATATCCATATATTTTTTTATATCATCAATGTACGTTAAAGCACTTCTGGGTGGAACATCTCTTCCATCAAGAAAAGCATGAATAAATAAATCCTTTATGTCGTTTTTCTTTGCAAGGTCAATTAATGCTTTAAGATGATCCATATGACTATGAACCCCTCCATCAGATAAAAGACCCATAATATGAAGAGATGAATTATTTTTCTTTACATTTTCTATAGCAGCTATAAATGCCTCTTTTGAAAAAAACTTTCCGAGTTCAATTGATCTGGTTATTTTTGTAAGTTCCTGATATACAATTCTGCCTGCTCCAATGTTTAAATGTCCTACTTCTGAATTTCCCATCTGACCTTCAGGCAAACCTACAGCTAATCCTGATGCTAAAAGTTTTGTATTTGGATAATTTTTCATGTAATAATCCATATTAGGTTTATTAGCTGAAAAAATTGCATTTCCAGTTGTATTGGAAGAAATGCCATACCCATCTAAAATAATTAAGCATACAGGGTAGTTGACTTTCTTGTTTAAACTTTTCATTAATTTTTACCCGACTTTTGTAAATTTATTTTAATAATTAATAATAGCTAAAAAATCATCTACATTAATACTTGCTCCGCCAACTAGTGCTCCGTCTATATCCGGCATTGACATTAATTCTTTTGCATTTGAAGGTTTTACACTCCCGCCATATTGAATAATTAAATTCTGCGCACATTTATCATTATACAATTTACTTATTTTTTGTCTGATTGCTTTACACATTTCATTTGCATCCTGTGGAGTTGCTGTCCTGCCTGTTCCAATAGCCCATATTGGTTCATAAGCTATTGTTAAATTGTTTAATTCAGATTCCGGGATATCATTTAAATCTTTCTCTAACTGCCCCAAAGTATATTCTTGAGCTTTGCCTTCTTCTCTTATTTTTAAAGGCTCGCCTATGCATAAAATAGGTTTTAGTTCATGTTTAAATGCAGCTTTTAATTTTTTATTTATTAATTCATCAGTTTCTTCAAAAAGTTCTCTTCTTTCACTATGACCAATAATGACATATTCTACCCCAAGTGCTTTTAGCATTTCAGGAGAAATTTCACCTGTAAAAGCTCCTTTTTCTTCAAAATACATATTTTGTGCACCTGTTTTAATTATCATATTTGGATTTTTTGCCATTTCATCTTCCAGAACAAGGATAACACTCCTTAAAGATGTAAATGGCGGACAAACTGCAATTCTTATATTATTTTTGTTTTCAAATTTATAACTGATATCATCAATAAATTTAATAGCTTCATTATGATTTAAATTCATTTTCCAGTTTCCTGCAATAAATGGTGTTCTCATATCTTATCTCCTGTTAATTTCAATAATTTTAAATTTAAAATACAAATATTAAAAATACTAATTAAAACATATTATATGAAATTTAAAACAATGCAAAAAAAATTAAAATTTAAAAAAATTACGGAATTTAAAAATTAATTTTATAAAAAAATTATATATATTTTAAAAAATAATTTTTTTTATAATAAAAAACCTGGCAAGTATAATAATTTAATTGAAGACATTTTATACAAGCCAGGTCTTAAATTTTTTTAAAAATTCTTATTTATCTAATAAAGCAGCTACACCTGGGAGTTCCTTGCCTTCAAGAAGTTCCATTGAGGCGCCGCCGCCGCTTGAAACATGAAAGAACTTATCAGTTAAGCCAAATTTTTTTAATGCTGCAAGAGTATCACCACCACCTGCAACTGTCTTAGCATTACTGTTTGCAATAGCTGTTGCAACCCTTCTCGTACCGTTTTCAAATTCCTTATTTTCAAAAAACCCTACAGGACCATTCCAAAAAATAGTTTTTGCTTTAGCTATTTCAGATTCATATAATGCAAGTGTTTTTTCTCCCATATCAAAACCTTCATAATCTGCAGGTATACTATCAGCAGAAACAGTTTTTTTATCTATTATATTGCCTTGCTCATCTGTTTTACCAACCACAACATCTATTGGAGTTATAAAATTAACATTATTTTTTGCAGCTGCTTCAATTGATTCTTTTGCAAATTTAATCTGGCTTTCATATTCTGCCGGATCTTCTGCATGAATTGATTTTCCAATTTCATAACCTTTTGATTTTAGAAAAGTATAACTCATACCTCCGCCAACAATTAAACTGTTTACTCTGGTAATAAAGTTTTGAATTACCATAATCTTATCAGCTACTTTTGCACCACCTAAAACTGCAAGAAACGGTTTATCAGGAGCTTCAAGTATTGAAGTTAAAACTTCAACTTCCTTCTTTAAAAGAAATCCTGCTACAGAGGGTAAAAATTGTGTAACCCCGACAGTTGAGGAATGAGCCCTATGAGATGCTCCAAAAGCATCATCAACATAAATATCAGCAAGCGAAGCTAATTCTTTTGCAAAATCAATATTATTTTTTGTTTCTCCAGGATTAAATCTTACATTTTCAAGCATAACTATTTCGCCGTATTTCATTTTGTTATCAATATAGTCTTTTATTTCAGGAGAAACTATTTCATCAAATTTTTTTACAGGTTTACCTGTAAGTTTTTCAAGCTCTTTTGCAGCAGGAGTTAATCTATATTTCTCAACAATTTCACCTTTTGGTCTTCCAAGATGGGACATTAAAATTACTTTTGCATTTCTTTCCAGTAAATAATTTATTGTAGGAAGAGAAAGCCTTATTCTTGAATTATCTGTAACATTTAAATCTGAATCCAAAGGAACATTATAATCAACTCTTACAAGAACCTTTTTATTACTTACATCTATATCTTCAATTGTCTTTTTATTAAACATTAAAATCACCTCTTCATTTTTTAGTATTATTAAATAACCGGGAAATATCCCCGGTTATTTAATCTTAAGAAAAAAATATAAATAAATTATTTTACTATATATTTAACCAATTCTTGTACCCTTGTAGAATAACCCCATTCATTATCATACCAGGAAAGAACTTTTATAAGTTTACCAACTTTCATAGTGCTTAAAGAATCAAAAATTGATGAATAAGGGCTTCCTACTATATCTGTTGAAACTATAGGATCTTCACAATACTGTAAAATGCCTTTCATTTTATCAGACTGTGAAGCAGCTTTCATAGCAGCATTTATTTCTTCTATTGAAGCATCATTTTCTAATTCAGCAACAAGATCAACTATTGAACCAACTGGCGTAGGAACTCGAAGTGAAATACCATCAAGTTTACCTGTTAATTCAGGAATAACAAGTCCCATAGCGCTTGCAGCACCTGTAGAAGTAGGAATAATATTTAATGCTGCAGCTCTAGCTCTCCTTAAATCTTTATGCGGAAAATCAACTATTTTCTGATCATTAGTGTATGAATGCACTGTAGTCATAAACCCATGTTTAATTCCAAAATTATCTTGTAAAACTTTTGCAACAGGTGCAAGACAGTTTGTTGTACATGAAGCATTTGAAATAATATTGTGTTTTGACTTATCATATGTTTCTTCATTTACACCTAAAACTATTGTAGCATCTGCTCCATTTCCTTTCATCGGAACAGTAACTACAACTTTTTTAGCACCAGCATCTAAATGCTTTTGAACTTCTTCTTTCTTTCTAAATACTCCTGTAGATTCAATACAAACTTCTACACCTAAATCTTTCCATGGAAGTTCTGAAGGATCTTTAAAAGTGGTTACAGGTATTTTTTTACCATCAATTGAAATAAAACCGTCTCCAGCAGTAATTTCATTTTCAAGTGGACCATAAACTGAATCATATTTTAATAATAAGGCTAATGTTTTTGCGTTTGCTAAATCATTAATTCCTGCAACATCAATATCTTTGTTTTTGTCGTATTTTAAAATTGTTCTTAAGGTAATCCTTCCTATTCTTCCAAATCCGTTAATACCTACTTTGATTGCCATTTTTCCTCCTTATAAAAATAATGTTTTTATTTTTTTCTTTTCTTTTTTAATAATCTCGGTAATTTACTTAATTACTTAATCAATTTATTTAATTAAGATTATACATTGTAACAAATTTATAACAATATAAAAATATAAAAAATAAAAATTTTTTTATTTTTAAAACTCAAATTAAAATTATTTTAAGAATTTATTTAAGTTACAGATTATATAAAAATTGTTAAGCTAAAACAATAAAATTTTATGATTTTGTAATATCCCTATGAATTAGTTTTACCGCATATCGTCTTACTTTTAAATATTCATAAATACGTTCTGAAATTACAACTGATCTATGTCTTCCACCCGTGCATCCTATACCGATACCAAGATAACTTTTCCCTTCTTCGATGTAATTCGGGATAAGAAAATCCAGAAGTTTTTCAAATATCATTAAGAATTCCTTAGTTTCGTCTCTATTTAAAACATAATGAATAACTTCCTTATCTTCTCCGCTTAAATCTTTTAAATTCTCGTCATAAAATGGATTGGGAAGAAATCTTACATCCATTATAATATCCACATTTTGCGGGATGCCATATTTATATCCAAATGAAATAATATTTATTTGAATCTGACTTTTTTTCTCAGTTTCACTCATTAAATTATCTGTTATAGTCATCCTGAGTTCTTTAGGAGTAAGAAGAGTGGTATCAATTATCAAATCTGAGATTTCACGCAAATTATGCATTTTTTCTATTTCTTTTTCAATTCCTAAATCAAGATTCCCGTCTTCTACAAGAGGATGTTTTCTTCTAGTTAATGAAAACCTTTTAATTAAAACACTTTTAGATGATTCAAGAAATAAAATTTTATAATTTATACCAAGTTCTTTTAATTTTTCCAGCGTTTTATAAATATCATCAAAAAAATAGCCGCTTCTTAAATCAATTGCT
>JAMDEN010000125.1 GCA_023487035.1 Actinomycetota bacterium | reverse complement strand
TTAAGAGAGATGATATAAATAAAATATTTAGATTACAGGGAAGTAAAACTTTAAAACCTCTGGAAGCGGTTTTTGCGTTATCTTTTTTAAATAAAATATTTCCGAAGAATCCCATTTCAAGAAAATATTTTTTATATGAGTGGAATAAAAAGGAGATCAAGGAGGTAGATGTTGTTCCGGGAACTGCATTTATGATTTCTAAGGAATTATTTTTAAAGGCGGGGGGATTTGATGAGAGGTTTTTCTTATACTTTGAGGAAAACGATTTTTGCCATAGAATTAAAGAAATAGGATTTGAATTATACATGATCCCCTCTGCAAAAATTATCCATTACCGGGGTATGAGTACTAAAAAGAGAGATGATATAAATAAAATATTTGCAAAAAGTAGATTTTTATATTTTCGTAAGTATTTTGGTTTTTTCCGAACCTGTCTGATTGAGGGATTTTTAAGAATTAATAAAAGTAATTTACTAATATTATTTATTTTTATATTTTCTTTATTTTTAAGATTTTATAAATTTCCCGAAAGAATGTATTTTATCGGAGATCAGGGATGGTTTTATCTCTCGGCTAGAGACATGATTATTGATGGAAAAATTCCTCTTGTTGGTATAACTGCGAGTCATACATGGCTTCATCAAGGGCCTTTTTGGACGTACATACTTGCTTTAATTTTTTCACTATTTGGATTCAATCCTTTATTTCCGGGATATTTTTCTATTATTATTGGCTCCTTAACTGTTTTATCGGTTTATTTTTTAACAAAAAAATTATTTTCAGAAAAGACTGCATTAATTTCTTCTTTATTATATTCTGCTTCTCCATATATCCTTAAAACAGACATGGCGCCTTATCATACAACTCTAATTCCTTTTTTTGTTTCTTTATTAATGTTTTTTTGTTTTAAATTTATTAATGAAAAAAGAAATTATTTATTTTACATATTTTTATTTTTAGGGATATTATATAATTTTGAACTTGCGACACAGGTTTTATGGATACCGGTAATATTAATTATCTTACTATTTTTTATAAAGAATAAAAATTTAATATCTATTTTTTTAAATTTTAAATATATACCTTTCTATGTAATTTCCGTAATTTTCCCGCTCACTCCTATTTTAATTTATGATTTTGGACATAATTTTAATCAGACATTAAAATTTGCAGTTTGGATTATTTATACTTCTTTCACATTTATTATGGCACCTGCCAATGCTCATTCATTTAATTTTTTAAAAATGAGTGATTTTCTCTTTAAATTTTATAGTAATCTTTTGTTTCCTGATTATGCGCTTTCTTATATAATAGTATTTATTTCAATGGCATATTTAATATTTACAAACATAATTTTTAAAAAAATTAATTTTTCTATAATTTCGTTATTTTTATTCATTCCTATCCTTGGTATATTTGTTAATAAAACTCCTTCTAGCGCTTATTTGCCCATTATTTTTATTCCCTTGTTTATAACGATTGGACTACTTTTGTCCAAAATGACAGAAATAAAATTATTAAATATTATTTCATATTTAATTTTGTTAATAATAATAGTTATTGGTTTTTATCAAACTATTTTTAATAAGTCTGTGGGAGATTATCAAATAAGATTGAGGATTTCAAAAGAGATTATTGATTTAGCAAAAGGTCAAAAATATACTCTTAAAGGAATCGGGGCAGGTAGCGAATTTGAGAGTTTTAGAATGAATTACCAGTATTTAACATGGTGGCTGGGAAATGAACCTCAAAAAAATCCTAAAAAAATAAAATTTACAATTTCTGAGGAAAAGGGTATAAAATTAAAGATGAATTAATTTTTAAATATGAAAATAAGTTCCGTAGTTTTGACAAAAAATGAAGAAAAAAATATAGAGAATTGTCTTAAAAGCGTTGAGTGGTGTAATGAAATAATTGTTTTGGATGATGAATCTTCAGATAAAACTCCACAAAAAGCCGAGAAATTCGGAGCAAAGATTTTAAATCATAAATTAGTTGATTTTGCCTCTCAGAGAAATTACGGATTGACCCAAGCAAAAAATAATTGGGTTTTATTCATAGACGCTGACGAGGTGATTAGCGGAGAGTTAAAAAAGGAAATAGAAATTGAAATAAACAATAATGATTTTGACGGTTTTTACATAAATAGGAAAGACTATGTTCTGAGTAAAAATTTAAAATGGGGAGATTTAAATAATGTTTATTTATTAAGAATTGCAAAAAAAGATAATGGGAGGTGGATTGGAAAAGTACACGAAAAATGGATAATTAATGGGAAAACTAAAAAACTTAAAAACACAATTCTTCATTATCCTCATTCAACATTAGATAATTTTTTGTCAGAAATTAATTTCTATTCCGGTTTAAGAGCGAATGAATTACTAAAATCAGGAAAAAAAGTAAATTTTTTTACTATAATAACTTATCCGCTTGTGAAATTTATCTATAATTATTTTTTTAGATTAGGTTTTTTAGATGGGACTGAGGGATTTATTTTTAATGGAATAATGAGTTTTTATTCTTTTCTTGTAAGAGCAAAAATTTGGAAGACAAAAAATGAAAGATAAAATTTTCATTGTAGTATTTTTTTTGTGGTCGTTGATTATTATTATTTATTATTTTTATTCTTTAATTTCCTCTAAAATTTAAATTTGTTCAAGATGGAGAAAATCTCTTATTTTTCTATACACATCAATGTATAAGGGTGTTTTATTTTGTAATGTATCTTCCGATTTTATCAATTGTGAGTTCATATTAATTGAATTTATACTCTTTTCATCTAAATTTATTAAATATGCTCTTCCTCTTGGATCAGAATATGAAATTTTAAAGGTCGCAATAATTTTATTTTTTAACTCTTTTTCGCCATTACTACAATTTGACCAACAGGCGAAGATGAAGTGGTGAAATTTTTGGGGATTATTATGTAGGTAGTTTATAATACTTTTCTTATCCCAGATTATCGTAACATTTTTATCGGTTTTAAATCTTAAAAGATCGTCATTAAAATCCCAATTTACTCCTAAGTAAGAATCATTTTTTATTTTCAACTTTATTTTTTCGATAGGTATTTATTATTTAAAGACTATTCAGATAACAAAATCAGCGTGGCAAAACGAATTTATAGAAAAAATACAAAACGAAATAAAAAATGATTCTTACTTAGGAGTAAATTGGGATTTTAATGACGATCTTTTAAGATTTAAAACCGATAAAAATGTTACGATAATCTGGGATAAGAAAAGTATTATAAACTACCTACATAATAA
>JAMDEN010000001.1 GCA_023487035.1 Actinomycetota bacterium | reverse complement strand
AGACTTTAACTGTCGGCCTTAGAATTTCACTAAGTCTGCTTTAAGCTTGCGGGCTTTACCGCCGGTAAGGAATTACACCCATCCCTGAAAATTCATTAAGTATTATATATATTAAAAATAAAAAAATCAAAATAATCATCAACCATCTGATAATTTTAATTCCAAATTCGAAAGAAAGATAGATATAGAAAAATAAACAAATTTATGAATATATTGTTTTTATACTAAATATAAGAGGCAAGATAGTTAACTTTCTTTTGATTTTATGCTGAAATTTTTTTATTTGTACTTATTTCTTATTAATTATTATTTTAGCGGTGATTGTTTTTTTCAAAACCTAATTAGCTCATGGCGAAAAATTTAATTATTTTTATTATTTTTTTAAATTATGTGCTTAAAATTTTTAAAATTAATCATTTTTTATTATTTGGCAATGGGTGATTAATTCAGGTTAACATAAATAACAAACAGATATTTAATTGCATAAAGTTTTATAAAATAATTAGCATAAGAAGAATATATATTTAATTTAAATTAAAGAGCTTCAGTCCCCTTATCACCAGTTCGGATACGAATTACTTCTGCTATTGGCATTACAAATATCTTACCATCCCCAATATTTCCAGTTTTTCCTGTTTTACAAATTATATCTAGTACTGTTTGTAAATCATTATCTTCCACAACTAATTCAATTTTCTTTTTAGGCAAAAATTCGATTCTGTGTTCTGCCGCTCGCCATTTTAAGGCGATGCCTTTTTGCTTTCCTCTTCCCATCACATCGCTTACAGTCATGCTGATAAATCCTTTTTCCTCAAGAGCTATTTTAATTGGATTAAAATTATCTTCACGAATTATAGCTTCTATTTTTTGCATATAAATACTCCTCAAATTGTAAAATAATAATTTTTTAATAAATATTTTTTATTACTAGATACTTTCTCCATGCTGTGATATATCAAGACCTATAATTTCTTCCGTTTCACTAACCCTTAAGCCAATAGTTATATCTATTAACTTACCAATTATCCAAGTCATACCAAAAGAGTAAATCCAAATAACTATTATTGACAATAGTTGTTTGCCTACTAAAATTGGATTACCGTTAATTAGTCCATTAACACCTGCAGAATTTACAGATATATTAGCGAAAATTCCAGTAGCAAGAGCTCCCCAGGTTCCTCCTATTCCATGAATTGCCCAAACATCTAAAGATTCATCTATCCTGGTTTTGTTTCGTAATCGCATTATATAAAAGCATATTATTGATGCTCCTATACCAATTGGTATACCCATAATAGGTTTTATAAATCCAGCTGCAGGTGTGATTGCAACTAATCCAGCCACTGCTCCAGTAGCAATACCGGAAACTGTTGGACGATAGTAAAACCAATTAAGAAGCATCCAGCATAAGGCTGCTGTTGCTGCAGATATATTTGTAGCCACAAATGCATTTGAAGCCAACCCTGAGGAAGTTAAGGCACTTCCTGCATTAAAACCAAACCATCCAAACCAAAGTAAACTTGCACCAATAATTATAAAAGGTACATTAGCCGGTCCCATATTAGCACCATTTTTATAACCTTTGCGTGGACCTAAAAGTATTGCTAATGCTAAGGCGGACATACCAGCATTAATATGTACTACATTACCTCCTGCAAAATCCAGAGCACCCAAATTTGTTAACCACCCGCCACCCCAAACCCAATGTGCAATTGGACAATATACAATTGTAAACCATATTATCGAGAAAACCAGAATTGCGCTGAACTTCATTCTTTCAACTACAGCACCTGTAATTAGAGCTACTGTAATTATGGCAAACATTCCCTGAAATATCATGAAAGTCAGATGGGGGACTGTGGTAGCATAGATGGTTGATGGTTCCTGACCCACATTTTTTAATCCAATGAAATTTAATCCACCAATAACACCCCCAAAATCTTTACCAAAACTCAGGCTGTAACCGTAAAGTACCCATAAAACTCCGATTAAACCTAAAGCCATGAAGCTCATCATAATGGTGGATAGCATATTTTTTCTTCTGACCATTCCACCATAAAAGAGTGCTAATCCTGGTGTCATGAGCATGACTAAAGCTGAAGAAATTAGAAGCCAGGCATTATCCCCATTATTTATTTGCATGGATGGATCCCTTTTAAACTTTTAATTTAATAATTATTTATATTTATTTAATTAAAATATAGGAGCTAATTATTTCAATCAGGTTACGAAAATGTTAATTTTATGTTAAATTTTTTTATCTTAATATTATTTTTTTTAAAAATATTAATGAGTTCCTGGTGAATAACTCAATTTTTATTTAATTATTTGTCCAAATCAAACTTAAAATTTTATCAATTTAGCCTTTTTAGCCAATCATTCACCAGAAACTGATTATTTAACGTGTTTTGATAAATATTTTAAGAGTTTCAAAAAATTTATATTATTTATTAACCTTATTTTAAAGAGTTAACTAATTTAATTGCCTATCTTAATATTATGTTAAAGATAGGCAATTAAATTAAGGGCATATTAAATTATTAGGAGTTAAATTTGAGAATACAGGCCTATTGGTAGTCGCTTTAAATGATGAGGAAGTTTTAATTTTAAATACGCTGCTTGAACAGGGTTTAACAAATGGTGTTAAAAATCTAAGAATTATTGGGATTGAGGAATTAATAAAGCTTGAGCCAAATATTTGCAGAGATGCAAAAAGTGCATTGATAGTCCCTTCAGCTGGAATTGTTGATGTGCACAGATTTGTAATTGCATTAGCTGAGTTTGCTGCTATAAGTGCAAAAGAAAATGGTGCTGGAAAGGTTTTAATTATAGATAGAGATTTTTATCTTGGAGGGATTCTTCAACAATGTATTCATCCTGGGTTTGGTTTAAAAAAATTTGGGCTTGAACTGACAGGTCCTGAATATGCCCATAGACTTATAAAAAAAATTTTATATATGGAAATTGATTATATTGTAGATGCATTTGTTTTGGAAATTACAAAAAACAAAGAAATATTTTTAATAAATTCAAAAATTGGCGTAAGGAAAATTATTTCAAAAGCTATTATTTTTGCGATGGGATGCAGAGAAAGAACTAGGGGATCAATTAAAATACCCGGCGATAGACCTGCAGGTATATTTACAGCAGGTACAGCGCAAAGGCTGATAAATGTTGATGGATTAATGGTAGGAAAAAAAATTGTAATTTTGGGTTCTGGTGATATTGGGTTAATAATGGCAAGAAGATGCACAATTGAAGGCGCAAAGGTGGAAGCAGTAGTAGAGATATTGCCATATCCAAGCGGTTTAAACAGAAATGTTCAGCAATGTTTAGTAGATTTTGAAATACCATTGTTCCTTAAACATACAGTAATAAATATAAAAGGGAATAAAAGGATTAATAAAATAATTTTTTCAGAAGTAGATCAAAATAGAAAAGTTATTAATGGCACTGAAAAAGAAATTGAGTGTGATACTTTATTATTATCAGTAGGATTAATACCAGAAAATGAATTAACTAAAAAAATCGAAATAGAAATTGATAACTCTACAGGTGGACCATTTGTTGATAATCTATTTCAAACTTCAAGAGAGGGATTTTTTGCATGTGGGAACGTTGTACAGGTGTATGATTTGGTTGACTATGTTTCTGAAGATAGCGATTTGGCTGGTAAGGGTGCGGCATTTTATGTAAATGGAAAGATGAAAAGCTATAACAATCCAAATAAAAAAGTTTTTATCAAAAAAGGAAAAGGAATAAAGAGTATAGTTCCTCAAGTAATAAAAGATTATCCCTTTTTAGATAAAAAAATATTTCCATAAGAGTATTAGACAGATTTGAAAAACCTGTTTTTGTAATAAAAAACAACCATGGTAAAACAATTTGTGAGATAAAAAAACAGTATGCTCTACCAGCAGAAATGATTCATTTAAATATTGGCGATTATTTCGGCCAAATATTGGAACATAACGAGATTTTTGTAGGTATTAAGGAGTAGGAATTGTGAGTCATAAAGTAACATGCATAATTTGTCCTAAATCATGTATAATTGAAACGAAAATTATTGGTAATGAAATTATTACACTTGGAGAAGGGTGTAATAGGGGTAAAAAATATGCTATTACAGAAGTTACTGATCCAAGAAGAATATTTACTTCTACTGTTTTGATTGGAGGTTCAGATTTAAGGGTAGTGCCTGTTAGAACTACAAAACCGATAAGAAAAAATGACTGGAAAAAAGCAAAAAAAATAATTGAAAAATTAAAATTAAATGCTCCTGTTGATTTTGGAAAGATAATTATATCTGATTTTCTTGAACAGGGTATTAATCTTATCGTTACAAGAGAAGTAATGAAGGATAATAACTTTTAAAATAATTTAATTTGCAAATTAAAATAAATTTATTCATATCTGAAATAAGATGTTATCTGAAGAAAGAAGAGAATATATAAGTGAATTATTAAAAGAATTTGGGAGTGTCAGTATTAAAGATTTATCTCTCAAGCTTGGTGTATCTATTGCTACTATCAGGAGGGATTTAGATAAGTTAGCTAATAAAAAGTTGCTTAAAAGAACCTTTGGTGGAGCCATAAGCCATAAAATTATAAAAAGAGAGTTAAATTTTGAAACCAAAAAAGACGTAAATATTGAAGAAAAGAAAAAGATTGCACTGATTGCATCTAAATACATTGAAAATGGCGATACTATTTTTATTGAATCAGGAACAACTTGTGTACAGTTATGTTTTAATTTAAGTAATAAAAAAAATTTGACAATAATAACAAATAGTCCAGATATTGCAATTACTACCAAGCCCTATAGGTGAGATATTTTCCAAGGCATTTTCTTCTTCTCTTAAATTGCAAAAATAACTTTTAGATAGTTCAATTTAATTATTTGATGTAAATCTAGTTTAAGAAATCACCTTTCATAAAAAATAAGGATGAAATAAGGAAGGTTTTTCTTATTATGCTTCTTATTATATTTTATTTTATGCTTGCTTTAAACAAGGATTTTAACAATTGTATTTTTTCAGGTTCTGTCATTAATCGTGGCTGGCAATAATCATCAATCATGGTTGGTATTAATTGTGTACTTATATGTTTTCCATTATAAAAAACATGTTTTGCGATAATTCCCTGTCTTGTCCCAGGCGATTGCATCTGATCAAAAAACAAATTACCAAGCCCATAACAAATGAGGCCCTTATCCGTGAGTTCAAATCCCATTGGCTGATGAGCCTGGCTTCCATTTACTATATCTGCACCAGCATCTCTAACCATTCTGAAATCTTCAACCTGTTTCTCTAAAGGGTAGTAATTATAAGATTCTTCATATTGAAACGTAAAAATTACATTATAACCTGCCTCTTTTAGTTTTTTAATCTCATTAATATAATAATTATTATCAGGAGGAGCTGAGCCCGCACTGTTTTCAGTTGCCCAGTCATAATCAGGCCCAAACTGATTAAAACCTAAAAAAGCAATTTTATTTCCATTAATTTCATATAAGGCAGGTTCTTTAGATGCAGCAAGGTTAATACCTCCTCCGAAATATTTCCATCCAAGCTCGTCATACATCTTTAATGTGTTTTCAAAGTATTCTGGTCCATAATCATTTAAATGGTTTCCTGTTAATTCTATAAGATTAACTCCAACATATTTTAAAAGCTCTATGTATTCAGGTTTACTGCAAAATACTGTACCTCCCTGTCCCGCATTTCCATTTTCTTTAAAAGATACTTCATTGCTGGTATGAACTATATCTGCGTTTTTTAAAGTGGTTGAAATTTTTTCACCAGGATAAAGAATTCCTTTTTTATCCATTTTATTTGCAACTCCCCTTACCATTGCCGTGACGCCGCTCATATTTACAATTAATAGTTTATCCGGATTCCTGTTGGAATAAAAAATATTTTCGAAAGCTTCTTTAAACTTGGAAACATTATTTAAGTCCAGCCCGCTGAATTTAACTGAGAATGAAAAAGGATAATTTAAATAAGAAAAATTTTTATCAAAAACAGAATCTCCATCAATATTTAAAACTTTTAATTCTTTTGTTAAATCTTCAAACGGAATAATAGCGAAACTATTTTGGATATTTTGAAGATAGTCTTTAATTTTATTGCTTTCAACAATTTTTAAATTATTATTTTTACACTCGCCATAAAATTTTGAAATGATTTTATAAGTTTCTTCAGTTAGGAATAATGTTGTTTTTAAAGTATTTGTTAAATTAGGGTTATTCTCATTTTTTGTTAAAAATTTATTTTTTGTATCTGATTTGGCAGTAATTTTATCAACCTTGACCGGCTCACTTAAAACTTCTATTATATCAGAATTACCTGCCCAGTAATTTTTAAAATCATTAAGAGTTATATTGTCGCATAGATTATAAAAGTCTGTAACAGCACAATAAATTATGTAATTTTTTAAACTTTCTTCCCGATAGGAAGAATCAATAATTATATCATAATCATTAATTTGTTCTTCATTTTTATCCTTATTTTCAGTAATGCTGTAGTTTTTAAAAATAATTTCAGCTTCCTGTTTAATTAATGTTGATACAAAAGAAGGTATTGTATCGCTAATTAATATTTTAACTGAGTTAGCTTCTTCGGTATTTTCTGAAATGGTATTAGTGTTACCAGTGATAGAATGATTTTTATTATTTAAATTATTTTCCTTTGCAAAATCATCATTAATGTTTAAGGATTTTTTAAAAGAATTTAAACTGAAAAAATTAAAGCCTTTAATGATTTTACATGAACTGAAACATGAACCAGCTAAAAATAAAATTAAGCTGAAAATTATAATCTTTATGATTAAAATAAAATATTTTTTAAATTTAAACATAAAATTTCGTTGTTTATTTAATAATAATAACAAAATAATTAGCAAATAAATTAGTAAATAAGAAAAATAAATATTTTTTATATTTTTAATTTTTAATAATAATAAATTTTATACTTTTATACTTTAACAGTAAAATTTTAAAACAATTAATGATTATAATATGCAACATTATGAAAAAGTATTAAAAAAATATTAAAAAAGAAAAATTTAAGATGCAGACTGTATTTAAATTTTTTATAAAAAATCAGATAAAAATAAAATAATATTATCTTAAACTGATTATTTTAAATTGATCATTATAAATTGCCAAAAATTAACATTAAAATAAAATTAATGATATAATTTTATTTTGTTTTAGTTAAATAAATTCTTTAATTTTGTTTATGTTTATTTTTTATCGAGTAAATTTTTAAGAGGTGACTAAAATGTTTTCAAGAAAAGATATTGATTCAGTTGCAGGCAATAATAAAACTTTAACTATTATAGGAGAGGGAGTTGTAATAGAAGGAAATCTTTATTCACCAGGAACAACAAGGATAGATGGAGTTGTTAATGGGGAAATAGTTGCAGAAAAGGAAGTAATTATCGGCAAAGAAGGGAAAGTTGAAGCAAAGATAAAAACAAAGGACGCAATGATTGCAGGAACTTTTGTAGGGAATATGATTGCTTCAGGAGAAGTTGAAATAAGTTCAACAGGAAAATTTACAGGAAATCTTATACAAAAAGATGCCCTTTTAACTATTGAAAAAGGTGGCGTTTTTAAAGGAGAAAGTGTTATTTCTGAAGATCAAAAAATCTTTGAAATAGGAACCGAAGACAGAAAATCAATTTTACTTGATCAAAACAAAAATAAACAAGTTTAGTACTGAAAATACTTATTTACTTTCTTGTTTTTTCTTAAATACAATATTTCTTTTTGTTAAAATTTTTAAAGATAAATCTGAAATTTAAAATAATTACAAATTCAATTAATAAATAATGTGTTAAATTATTTTATTATGCTTTAAGGCAACATTTTTTAAACTAATTCAATATCTCCGTATAAGCCGATTTTATCATCTTTAATTATTATTATTGCTAAAATTTCTTCAAATTTTTTAAAATAATTTATTGTTTTTTGTATGTCATCCTTAGTAGTTACCATGTTACCGACAGCAGTAGCAGCAGCATCAGCTAAAACCGGTGATTTGCAAATTATCATAGTTAAATCACTTTTACCGAGACTTAAAGAATGCCCAAGAGTTCCTGAAGATGAAGCAATTCCACAAGGAAGTATATCCTTTTTTATTTTTATTTTAATATTATCTTTAAAATACTTATTATTTAAAAATAAACCCGTAACTATATCACTTGGACTTTTAATATAAATATCTCCACCATTTTCAATTGAAAGATAAGGATTATTTTTTGAAAGTGTTTGTGCAAGATATTGGCAAACAGCACCCGCAACAGAAGCCATAGGTCCTACTTTAAATATGACAGATGACTGACACATTTTTTTTATTATATCAGGAAAATCATCTTTTGGATTAAAAGAGTTTAAGGTTTTAGCAAAAGAAGGGTATTTTTTAATAAATTCCTGTATTATTCTATAAAAATCAGGCAGGAGTTTTATAATCTTTTTATAAATATCAATTTTAGAGACAATAAATAAATCTGAATATTTATAACTTACTTTCCAGCTAAATTTATTACCGACGTTGACTTTGATTCTATATATATCCTTATCAATAAAAAGACGCTCTCCAAATAATCTTTGAATTAATAAATTTTCTTCTGGAAGCATTAATAAATTATTTTTTTCCTAAATTGCTGTAATATAAAAATATAAGAAAAATAATTACAAAATAAATAACAGTTGCTACTACTATCATTGCCCATACTATACCATTTGGTATGGCAACAACGAAATGTCTGAATATGTATTTTACTAATACAAGTACCGGAAATAAAAAAACAGTTGAAACAATACTTAGAATAAGAGGATTTTTAATTTTTGGATTTAATGCCATTTTTTAATTCCTATCACTAATATTTGAAATAAAAAATTAAAGCTATAAAGAATAAAATTATTTCATTTAAAATTTTAAACAAATTTAAATTTCACATAAAAATTCATATAAAATATATAATATAATAAATGCAAATATTTAAAGCAAAAAAATAAATAGATTATTTTTTATTTTTAATTAAATAAAATTTAAATTGTTATTTAAAGTTCCAAAGTATCTTCATCTTTTGTTTCTTCATTATTAGAATATTCTTTAGTTGGTTCTTCTTTATCAGTTTTTTCAAAATCATATTTTGTATCCTGCGTAGGTTGAAGCTTCTTTGCAACTTCCTCTTCTTCTATATCATTTTTTTTTTCGAAATTAACATTTGAGATTCTTGTAACATTACCGCTAAATACTCCACCTTTTTCAATGATAAGAGAATCTGTTTTTATATTACCATTTACCTTTCCTGTTTGTGTTATTTGAACATTTCCTGTTGCTTCCATATTCCCCTCGTAGACACCATTAATTGTTGCATCAATGGTTTTAACATCAGCATTTACATAACCTGATTGAAGAATTATTATTTGCCCGTCTACCTCAAGTTCACCATGAATTTCACAATCTATTTCGATTGATTTGGATACGATTAGCTTGCCTTCAATTTTTGCCGAGTCACCTTTTACAGTTAATAAAGTTTTTTGTAAATTCATGTTATTTTGTAAATCTGTATTATAATCTGCAGTTTGGTTATCTGAACTTGTACTTGAAAAAATACTCACTCCTAAGCTCATTTCTCTCTCCTTTTTTATAAAAAATTAAACATCTGAAAAACATATATACACATATTAAATAAATTAAAAAATTTTTATTTTTTAAAAATTATTATAATCTATTTTTTAAAAATTAGTTAATAAAATTATAAATTATATTTAATTTATCATATTAAAAGAAATCTCATCTATTTCTTTAAATAAATTTATAATATTTTTTGATGCTTCACTATCAGGAAAAACATCAAAAACAGGTCTATTATTGTTTGCTATGGAACTTTGATAATAAGATAAAAATTTTATCTTTTGATTAAAAATCTTCATTTCACTCCCAAATTTAGCAGTCATTTCTGAAACTACAGATTTTGAAATTTTTTTCCGTTTTTCAAAGGCATTAATAATTACTCCAGAGATTTTTATTTTTGATAAATATTTTTTATTTAAATTATTAATAATTTTTTTTAAATAATCCATATCTGTAAAAGAATATGGCTCAGCTTTCACAACTACAAGAATATTTTCAGCAAAAATTAAAGCTGTTGTGGAAAGAAGTGAAAAACTGGGCTGGCAATCAATTAAAAGATAATCATACTCCCATGGTTTTATAATATCCTGAAGCATATTTTTTATTAATAAATTTCTTTCGGTGGATTTATAAGCAATACCGTCTTCTACTGATTTATTTATTAAAAAATCGGTTAAATATTCATCAATTAATGAGATATTGTTTGAGGAAGGAATTAAAGAAATATATTCATTTATCCTGATTATATAATCATTTAAAATAATTTTTTTCCCTTTTAAATAATTAATAATTAAAGAATCCAGATTATTACCTGCCGAAGTTTTATTCCCTTTACCTAAGGAATAAACAAGATTTGTCTGGGGATCAAAATCCATTAAAAGAACTTTTTTCTTATTTTTCTCTGCAAGATAAAATCCGTAATTAAAACAAATGGTTGTTTTTCCTGTACCGCCTTTAGCATTAAAAAAAGCAATCTTTTTCATCCATTTTTTAGTTTTAAATAAAGTTTCCTGAAATATTAAAAGATTATATAAAAAAAATGACAAAAAAATTATATAATATTTGCAATTTAAAATCTATAAACAAAAAATAAAAATTTTTATATAAGTGTTTTATTGTTTTAATATTTTTTATATTGTTTTAATATATAGAGATATTTTTAAATCCGGCAATCTTTTTTTAATTTGCAGATTAAAACGTTTACTTTTTAAATGTAATTAACAATGCAAATTATTTTAAATTATTTATTATTTTAAAATTTAAATTATTATGGCAAAAACAATTGAAGAAATTAATGAAAAAATAAAAAAAGGTAATGCAGTTATTCTTACTGCAGAAGAAATTATTTCTTATGCACAGGAAAATGGAATAAAAAAAACTGCACAGGATATTGATGTAGTTACTACTGCAACTTTTAGCCCGATGTGTTCAACAGGTGCATTTCTTAATTTTGGTCACTCTGATCCACCGATTAGAATGACAAAGGTATGGCTTAATGATGTTCCGGCATATGCGGGGCTTGCTGCAGTTGATGCTTATATAGGTGCCACAGAATTATCAGAAACTGAGGGCATGAGTTATGGCGGGGCTTATGTAATAGAAGATTTAATTGCAGGAAAAAATATAAGGCTACATGCAACTGCATATCCTACAGATTGTTATCCAAGAAGGGAGATAAATACATATATCAACAAGGATACTATTAACCAGGCATACCTTTTTAATCCCCGAAATGTTTATCAGAATTATTCAGTTGCAACAAATTCTTCATCTAAAACTATATACACATATATGGGTAAACTTCTTCCAAATCTTGGGAATGCCACATATTCAAGTGCCGGTCAGTTAAGCCCGATGCTTAATGACCCTTATTACAGAACGATCGGGATAGGAACAAAAATATTTTTTGGTGGCGGGATCGGATTTGTAGCATGGCAGGGGACACAGCATAATCCTGAAGTTGAAAGGCTTCCTAACGGAATTCCAGTAGGAGGAGCCGGAACTCTTGCGTTAATTGGAGATTTAAAACAAATGTCAACAGAATTTATCAAAGCTGCCACTTTTACAGGTTACGGGGTTACAATGTTTGTTGGTGTGGGAATACCAATACCTGTAATTGATGAGGAAATGGTTGAATATCTTAAGGTAAAAGATGAAGATATTTATGTAAATATTTATGATTATTCAGTTCAAAGAAGGAATAGACCATGCTATGGAAGAGTAAATTATAAGGAGCTGCGAAGCGGGAAAATAATTATACACAAAAAAGAAGTCCCGACAGGTTCTATTTCAAGTTATCCTAAAGCAAGAGAAATTGCGCAAATTTTAAAAGAATGGATATTGAAAGGATCTTTTACGTTAACTCAACCTGTTGCAAATCTTCCTACACAAGGTGCAATAAAACCTTTAAACATAGTAAGCGAGGATGAACTTTAATATGCCGACTGAAAGATTGTTATTAAATTTTCCTTCAAAAATTGTAAAAAAACCTATTGTTTATCGTATAGTTAAAGATTTTGATTTGGAGTTTAATATTTTAAGAGCGGAGATAACTTCTGATCTTGAAGGCAAAATGCTTCTTGAAATAAAAGGACCAAAAGTAAAAATTGAAGAATGTAAGGCTTATCTGGGAAAAGAAGGCGTAGAAATAAAGGAAGCTGATAAAGGCATTATTCTTGATAAAGAAGCATGTGTTAATTGTGGTCTTTGTGTTTCTTTATGTATAACAAAAGCTCTTTATTTGAAAGAAGACTCTTATAAAGTTGATTTTGATAAAGATAAATGCATTTTATGCGGCCTCTGTTTAAACTGTTGTCCTGTTAATGCAATAAAATCAAAGATATAAAAAATATTTTTTACATTTCTTCAAATTGACTTTTTTCTGCTCCACATTCAGGACAAACCCAATCTTCGGGTAAATCTTCAAATTTAGTTCCAGCAGGTATACCATTATCAGGATCACCGATTTCGGGATCATAAATATATCCGCATACTGTACATTCCCACTTTTTCATTTCTAACTCTCTTTCTGTAACTATATCTAAAAATAATTTTTTATTTCTTATTTTTCTCTTTTATTAAAAATATAATAGTATAAAAATTTATATATTATTTTCACACTTAAACTCACATTATTATATATAAAATTTAAAAATTTTTAAAATTTATATATTTTCAGAAAATTATGACGCTAGATTATCAAGTATATCTATAAAAGGGATTAAATTATTTTGAATTTTTTAAAAATCTGATTTTAATAATTTTTTAGTTGGCATTGATTGATATTGATATTTTTATTCTGATTTTAATACATTTATAAGCAATTAAATTTTAAAAGTTTAAAAATTACAAGATTATATGAATATTATATTTATAGTAAATCATTAAAAAAATAAATTTATAAGTGAATTTATAAATTAAAAATAAGGATTATAAAAGAAATAAAAAAGGAGTTAGGATTTTCAGAATTGGACGCCTGCATTATTCCTACTCCTTGTTATATATTAACCATTTTTTAAAAATATTTCAAAAATTTTTTTAAAATTTTATGATAAAAATAACGGTGGAAAAAATTATTTTATTATCTACCATATATTTAAAAGACACGATAGCTTTGCCCCAGCGAGTCAAAGCTATCTCTGATGAAGGCTAAGCTACCTCTCTAACGAGAGGAACCATGCTAGCTTAGCCTTCATAAGGTCTTTTAAATATATGGTAGTTAATTTATAAAATTTTTGTATTGTAATTATCATAAAAATTTATATGTAAATGTCATAAGTAATTTTTTATCAATGTTAAAATTTTTAAGATAAAATGCTTTAGTCTTCAATACCCCAATATTCTTCAGCTTCTTTTTCCATTTTATCAAGTCTTGTATAATAATCCGGAAATTCATTCAGATGTGCAAGGGCAATTTTACCGGTCATTAACGGATCATCATTTGTAACATTTGTTTTAGCATTTTCTGTTCCATGTTCAAGTTCAACATCCATTCCTCTTCTAAATTGTTCAACATCCCATTTGCTCCAGTCAATACCAAGTTTTTCTCCAATTTCTTTTGCTTGTGCAGCAGTAAATACTTTTTTACTCATTTTCTCCTCCAATTAATTCCTGATAATTACTAAATAATTAATAAATTTATAACTATAAAAAAATTATCAAATAACTATAATAATTTCAAAAAATTAAAAAAGTTATAAAAAAAATTAAAAAAATAGCAAAACTTTAATTATCAAAATTTAATTAAATTATTTATATTTATATAAATTTTAAGTTATTATAAAAAATTAATAAAAATAAAAATATAAAAAATAAAAAATTTTTTTAACATCCAACTTTAAATTCTACAACATCTCCTTCTTTCATAAGATAATCAGAACCTTCAAATCTGATTTTACCTGTATTTTTTGCTTCAAGCCAGCCACCTGTTTGTATAAATTCATCATATGAAATAACAGCAGCTTTTATGAAACTTTTAGAAAAATCTGTATGGATTACACCTGCAGCCTCTCTTGCATTTGTTCCTTGTGAAATTGTCCATGCTCTTGTTTCTTTTTCCCCTGTTGTTAAAAATGAGATTAATCCTAATGTCTGATATGCTAATTTTATAAGTCTGTTTAATCCCGGCTCTTTTAAACCTGCCTGCTCAAGATATTCTTTTTGCTCCTCTTCACTTAATTCAGCAAGCTCTGCCTCCATTTTTGCACAAATTGGAATTACAGGAGTAAAAGGAAAATTAGATTCATTAACATTAAATTCAGCTATATGCTCTTCATCAATATTTGCTACATAAATAATAGGCTTCATTGTAAGTAAGCACAGTTCCTTTATAAGCTCTGATTGCTCTTTACTTAAATTTACATCAATTGCCATTTTGCCTTTGTATAATTCATCTTTTAATACTTTTATAGCTTCCCACATAATCAATTCTTCTTTTGACGCCCTTCCCTTAGGGGCATTTTTTTTCTCCAAAGTTTGTAAATCAGCCAGAATTAATTCCATGTTTATAAGTTCAGCATCAGATGATGGTCTGATTTCAGTACTTACATGAGCTATACTGGTATCATTAAAAAATCTTACTACATGACAAATAGCATTAACTTCCCTAATGTTTGCAAGAAATTTATTTCCCAGTCCTTCTCCTTTCGAAGCTCCTTTAACAAGACCGGCAATATCTACAAATTCTACAACAGCTGGAACTATCTTTTCGGATTTGGAAATTTTAGCTAAAACTTTTAATCTTTCATCTGGAACTTCTACAACTCCTTTATTTGGAGCAATTGTGCAGAAAGGATAATTTGAAGCATCTGCAATTTGTTTTTTTAAAAGTGCATTAAATAAAGTTGATTTTCCAACATTTGGAAGTCCAATTATTCCTATTGATAAGCTCATTTATTTAGTTTCTTCTCCTCCCAAAGCAATTATTTTATCTAAATTAATATCCTTATAACATTCTATTATTAAATCTGCTTCAGGCTCAAGTTCTTCTCTTGTATAAGTATTAACAATAGCAACTGTTTTCATCCCGGCTAATTTTGCTGCTTTTAAACCAATTATTGAATCTTCAAAAACAACGCATTCCGAAGGTTTGACTTTAAAAATTTCAGCAGCTTTTAAATATATTTCAGGATCAGGTTTACCTTTTTTAACATGATCTCTTGCAAGCTTTAAATGAAAATATTCATGAAAACCTAATTTATCAAATATAATATCAACTTCTCTATGCCTGCTGTTTGTTGCAAGACCAATTTTTAAATTTTTACTTATTTCTTCAAGTAATTCATAAACACCGGGAAGAGCCTTCACTTCTTTTCTCATTGTTCTGACATATCTTTCCTTAAGTGTATTTTTAATGCTTTGTTTATATTCATGACCTCTGCTATTTAGAATTTCTTTAACCAAATCTTTCCAGTTAAGGCCAAACATAATTTTTTCTTCTTCTCTTGTTAAAACGATACCTCTTTTTTTAAAAAATTCTCTTGTAACTTTCTGAGCAATTTTTTCACTATCAGCAATAGTCCCGTCCATATCAAAAATGACAGCTTTTATCATTTATTTACTCCAGAATAATTTTTATAAATATTTAATATTTAATTGATAAAAAATTACTTTTATTATTTTATCTTTATCTTTTATTTTTATATAGATTTATTATTTTTATTTTTAAAAATTTTTTTTATAAAAATTGTCAAGGGGATGTATGATTTGACATAATTATGTCAAATCATACATCCCCTTGACATACGTAGCGTCTGAATTGCAAATAAATTAAGAAAGTTTTGACTAAATATAAACAAAAAATTAAAATCTAATATAATTTTGAAAATTTATTTTATTATTTTTTGGATTATTTAGCTTATATTTGGCTTAATTATAATAATTTTATTATGTATACCAATTATTTTATCTTTTAAATGGAACAAGCAACAAAACAAACAATAGATTATATTGATTATAGAGCAATAAAAAAAACAAAAATTTCAGAAGGTAAGATATTAATCAGACCTCTTACAAAAAAAGATCTTTACCAGACAATAAATTGGCTTAAAGATCCTCAGATTAACAAATTTTTAGCAAGCAACTTTAATGATTTGACTTATGAAAAAGAGCTTGAATGGTTAAAAGAAATGAAAAGCTCGCTTATAGATTTTGTATTCGGGATAGAAGATATTAAATTAAAGAAATATATTGGAAACTGCGGCATTCATAAAGTTGACTGGGAAAACAAAATATGTGAATTTGGCATTATTATTGGTGATAAGAACTACTGGGGAAAAAATTTTGGAACTGATACAATAAAGGCAATTATAAAACTTGCATTTAAAAAGTTAAACTTGCAAAAAATAAGATTATTTGTTTATGAATATAACGATAGAGCAATTAATGCATATAAAAAATGCGGTTTTAAAATAAAGGATATTTTAATTAAAGATCATTTATTTGAAAATTATTACTGGAATACATTGGAAATGGAAATTATTAATGAAAATGTATAATAAATTTTATTAATATTTTAAAATAATAATAATTTAAAATAATAATAATTTTTAATTTGAATTTATTTTAATTTTTATTTTAATATAAATTAAACATTATAAAAATAATAAAAATATTATAAAAAAAACAAAAAGCAATTTAATTTAATTTAATCTATTATGTATGATTATAGAAGTCGGAATAAACTGGGTTTTGGTTCCATTCTTTTAATATTACTTTTTATACTTGCAATTGTCGGTCTGGCTGTACTGTATTTTATCAATAAAGGGAAATTCTGGGATATATTACCAATTGCAAGTATTGTAATAATAATACTTAGTCTAGTATTTGCTATATTTAATATAGCAAGGCGAGCTGATGGAGGATTTATATTTATAATATTTTTTTTATTATTTTTAGCAGGCCTTGTTTTATC
>JAMDEN010000072.1 GCA_023487035.1 Actinomycetota bacterium | reverse complement strand
GCAGATTTATCAATAGACTCACTTTCTACGACTTCAAGTTCATCTAAAAAATTTTTAATAGCAATAGCATCATCAATAGTTTTTAACCTGAAACTATTTGCTGCATCAAATATTGTTTCTTTTAAATCTATACTTGACGTGCCAGTGGCAATTATTAACTTATCGTAATTATCTGTAAATATTTCGTTTGTTTTTAAATTTTTTACCTTAATTGTTTTTTCTTCAGGATTAATACTAAGAACATCATGTAATGTATTAACAGAAAGATTGAACCTCTGGCTAAATAACTCTTTGCTATTGATAATAATATTACTTAATCTCGGAATTTTGCCGGAAATAAAATAAGGCAGTCCACAAGTTGCATAGGAAATATATTTGTCTCTTTCATAAATCACTATATCAATATCTTCATTAAGTCTTCTTATTTTAGCTGCTGCAGATGTTCCAGCAGAAATCCCGCCTATGATAATAACTTTTTCTTTTTTTTGCATTTATACCTCTTTAACAATTTAATATTTTAACTTTTCTTTTTATAGAATGTCTTTACAATAACTTAGAAATAATAAAACTAATTTTTATACTTAAATAAATATAATAAAAAATATTAACACTTAATTATAAGATTAAATGATAATTTATACACTATTTTAAAAATATTTTAAAAATAAATTTGCAAATAAATATAAATACAGATTAATTAATTTGCAGATTATTTTGAATTAATTTGATTAAATAATTTAAACTTCCAACTTATAATAAGCTTAATTTTATTTCTCATTAAACTTAAATTAATTATTGGTGAATAATCGATTAAATGGGCTAAATTTAAAAAATTTTAAGCTTAATTTGAACAAATAATATACTAAAATGAGTTATTCACCAGAAATAATTAATTAACCAATAAGTAAATTAGGTAAGTAAATAACCTTCCAGCTTTTCCCAAATTCTTTTTATTTCTTTACCTGCCTCACTAGACATATCATCTACAATAATTTTTTTATTTGAGAGATTTTCTGGCACCTTTTCATCATAAGGAATTTTCCCTATCACTTCTGCATTATTTTCAGAGCAGAATTTTTCTAATTCATTTGTGTTGTTTAAATTAATATCAAATTTATTAATACAAACAAAAGATTTTATATTAAAAAACTTAGTTACTTCAAATATTTTTTTAAAGTCACTTATACCAGATAAAGTTGGCTCTGTAACTATAACAGCATAATCCACTCCATTTAAAGAAGCTATTATAGCGCAACCTATTCCAGGGGCGCCATCTATTATTATAAGATTTTTATTTTCCCTATATGCAATATCTTCAGCAATATTTCTAATTTTAGTTACAAGCAATCCAGAATTTTCAGCTCCAGGATTAAGTCTTGCATGTATGAAAGGGCCTATTGCAGTTTCTGAAATATAAAATTCTCCCTGCTCTTCAGGCTTTAGTTTAATTGCCTCAGTCGGACAGATATATTCACACACACCGCAACTTTCACATTTTAATTTATCAATTTTAATATCTGTTAAAGAATCAGAAATTGCATCAAATCTGCATAACTCTTCACATTTACCACAATTTATACAGTTACCAACAACTTCAGCTTTTGAACTGCCAATAAATTTCTCAGTTATCTTTTTATATGGGTCTAATAATATATATAAATTTGCAGCATCAACATCACAATCAACTGCTACTTGCCCCTTTGCCAATTTAATAAAGCTTGATGCCAGTGTTGTTTTTCCTGTGCCGCCTTTGCCGCTAATTACTGTTATTTGCTTCATTTCTTTAATACTTCTTTCTCTATTTCGCTAATAATATCATTAAACTTATTTTTCCATATAGGATCAAAATCGATTAACGATAATCCCTTTGAATAATATTTTGCAATATTTAAGTCATTTGGAATTTTTGCAATAATTTTTATATTATTATTTTTACAATAATTTAAAACTTCGTCATTCCCAATTCCAAACCTGTTTACTATAACCCCAAAAGGTATTTTTAAATTCTTTAAAACATCTACCGAAATCATAAGATCATTTAAACCAAATGGTGTAGGTTCAGTAACAAGAATACAAAAATCGCTGTTCTTTACAGACATAACCATGCTACATGAAGTACCTGGCGGGCAATCAATAATTACATGATTGTCATATTCAATATTTTTTTCAAGTTCATTTTGTACTGTGGGAGTTCGCATATTACCTGGTTTTAGGTTTCCCATTAAAAAATTTATACCAGGAGGACAAAAACCCTTACTGATTTCACCAATTTCAACATCCTTTTCCCTTACAGCCCCTTCAGGCCCTACCAGAATACATCCCCCGCAACCATGGCAAAGTTCACTAAAAAAAACTACCTCATCACCAATAGATGCAACTGCATTATAATGACAAAAGTCAGCACATCTTTTAAAAGATTTGTCAGTATTAGTTAAAAAATATGGCTGCCTTATTGTTACCTTTTTAATGTATTTTATATCCGGTTTTAAAAACAAACTTGCATTTGGAGCCTCAACATCATAATCAATAAATTGACAATAATTTATTGATCTGGCTAATGCCACTGCCACAGTTGTTTTACCAGTTCCACCTTTACCGCTTGCAACCGATATAATCAAAAGAACCTCCAATTTTTTGTCAGGATTTTTGTTAAAATCAATAAATTTTATCTATAAATTATTTATTTTATAAACCATCAATAAATTATCGTTTAATAATTAATTCTGCTGAATAACTTAACTTTTAATGAATTATTTTCTTAAAATTAAGCCTAAAGTTTCTATATTTTAACTATTTTAGATAATTTCTTCAGAATAAAATTAACAGTTTAATTAGCTTCTTCCCATCCCGCTACCCATTCCATAATGCGATTGGACACTTGATGAGGTAACTGGTTTGAGCTCATTATTTTTTAATTGCGCTATTGCACTTCTAATAGTACCTGAAACTCCTGAATAAATTTTTACAGGTCCACCAGGTGCAGACTGTAAAACTTTAAATGAATTTGGTCCGATATTGCCACTTATAACTGCTTCAGCTCCTTTTTCAATAACTTTTTGAGCTGCCTGAATACCTGCTCCACCCATAGCATCTCTACTCTCATTTGCATAATATTCAAAAGTATCTGTAGAAGTATCATAGATAATAAAATAAGCACATCTTCCAAATCTTGGATCTACATTTGAATCCAAAGTTGTTCCCGTCGATGATAAACAAACTTTCATTTTGCCTCCAAAAGATATTTTATGTTTTATATAAATATCAGCATATTTGATATAAATGCCCGCATATTTTGTATAAAGTTTAATTTCTCTAACCTGACTTATAATCCTAACTTTCTCTAATCATTGGAGTTCCGCAATTCGGGCACTTAACTTCTGTACACGGAATCCCTGGCTGATGCTCTACTTTAGCCCCGCAACCTGGACATACACAGAAACCTCCAGGGCCTGCCCCTTGACCACTTAAACGGCCTCCGCCAGCTCTTCCACCGCCACGGCTACCAAATCCGCCGCGACCTGCACCACGTCCTGCTCCTCCAAATCCACGCCCGGCACCTGAACCTGTCCCTGAACCTGTAAAATTGTTATTAGTACTCATAATATCCCCCCTCATATAATAAGAACATAAATGTTTTTTAAAATAAAATAATTAAAATATTATTATTACTTATATAAAATTTTTATTTATAGATATTTTATATAATTATAATATCAATTTATTAATAATTATTATTTCAACTAATTTGGTACTTGAATATAGAAACCTGGATTAAACAAAATTAAATTAAATAAACCAAATCAAGCAAAATTACAAATAAAACATTTCATAAACATAAACATTACTTCATAAACATAATCTCTTTATTTTCTATCTATTTCTTATGTCATGCTTCTGAAATATGATTAGATTACATGTAATGGCTTTAATGCTTGCATGCACTGCCTTTACTTTCAATTTTTCCGGATATGAAATTTTTTATAACATCATCAATTTTCCCTTCAGCTCCCATTATCGTTTCAATATTATATCTTGCAAAAATTTCCTGAGCTCTACTGCCAATTCCTGAACATATAATACAATTTGCACCAATTTTATTTAAAAACTCAGGAATAATTCCAACTTCATGCCCTGGATTTTCTATTAACTCTCTTTTAATTTCTTTATTATTTTCAATATCAACTATAGTATAATATGGACTTCTTCCAAAATGCTGACATACATATCCATTTTCTGTAGGAATTGCTACTTTCATAATAAATACCCTCTCTTCTTAAATATTATTTCTTTTAAATATCTTTAAATTAAATATTTTTTTTAATTTTACTTTTAATTATGTGTATATGCTAATAATATAATAATACTCTTTTTATAATATTTAAATAAAAATATAAAAATATTTATAATATTATTTACAATATAGAACAATTGGCTTAAATGATTGATTTATAATATGTTAACTCATTATAATTTATAAAACATTATCCTTATAAATTATTAATAATAACAATATTTTATTCTACCCATGAATTTTTCTCTTTCTAATTTAACTAATATAAATAATAGCAAGGTAGTTTACCTTGCTATTATATTAGCGTATTAACAATACAGGATTACTGTGCCCTATTTGTTTTATTTAGTTTCCTCATTTTTTTCTGTTTTACCAGCATTCTCAAGTTCACTTAATCTTGCCTGAATATTATTTAACTGCTGGTTTAAAAATTCTGCCTGGTTTTTTAATAACTCTGTCTCCTGCTTTGCATCAATATTTTGTGCTGAAAAAAAAGGGTTTGCAACATTAGGAACATAACCAGCACCTCCCCATGCAGGTAATCCCATGGAATATCTTACATATCCGGGTAAACCTGTTGCATAATAAAAATTCCTGTATCCTCTTCCTCCTCTGCCAATTCCAACTCCAAAGGCAGCTCTTGGAAATCTACCTCCTAGTGGATTTAAATAACCAGGTACTGCATAACCAGCACAATATCCTGCTGCTCTGCCTGTCATTGGACCTAAGCCTGCAGGTCCTGTCCCGTCTCCTCTTGGCATTTTAATCACTCCTTTATAAAAATTAATTTATTAAATATTGCAATTTGTATATTGCATATACACATAACATGAAATTAAATAATAATGAACTATAGTTCATTTGTCAACAGGAAAATTTAAAATATTTAAAATTTTTAAATATTTCAATTAAAAACATTATTTTTAATTTCAAAATATTTATTTAAATTTTTTCTATTTTATTCACAATCTGCATAAAATTTTGAGTAGCAATTAAATTATTATCCTTTATAAAAGCCCTGCCCTGATCACTTGAAACAACTATATCCGGCTCTAAAGGAATGTCTCCTAAAAAATCTATATTTAAATCTGATGCAATTTTTTTGCCACTACCAGATTTAAATAAGTCAATCTTCCCACCGCAGTGAGGACAAACAAGTCCGCTCATATTTTCAATCAATCCTATAAAGGGGACTTTTAACTGTTTTACAAATTCTATGCTTTTTCTTGCATCAAGTACTGCAACTTCCTGCGGTGTAGTAACTATAATTGCACCTGATAAATCAGAAATCAACTGTATGACACTTAATGGTTCATCACCAGTTCCAGGGGGTGAATCAATTATAAGGTAATCAAGACTGCCCCAATTTACATCTTCCAAAAATTGTCTTATAAGTTTTATTTTTAAAGGTCCTCTCCATATAACTGGAGTATCAGAGTTTTCCAGAAATAAAGCCATGCTCATAACTTCAAGATTTTGAAGAACCTTTATTGTCGGAATTCTTGAATCATCTGATTCAAATACAGCATTGTCAATTCCTAACATTTTTACAACATTTGGTCCATGAATATCAACATCAAGTAGCCCAACTTTATAATTTTTTAATGCAAGAGAATATGCTAAATTTACAGCAACAGTAGTTTTACCAACTCCTCCTTTTCCACTTAAAACAATAAACTTCTTTTTAATACCGGATAAATTATCTTTTAATTTTTCATCATCCTGTAAATTAATATTTTTTTTATCCATTTTTTTTCTTTATCCTTTTCTATATTATCTTATTCTAAATTTATAAATAAAATTCATTATATATTACACACAAAGGTTTGTTTATATAATATTGGACTATGGTTCATATGTCAAAAGGAAAATTTAAAGCTTATTATGAAAATAATTTTGAAGGGAAAGATTTTAAAAAATGAGTTAAAAGATTAATCTTGATTAAGCTTTATACTTTTTTAATTTTAAACTTTAATCTTATTTATGACATCATAATTTAATTCAAAGCCTAAACCTGGTTTATTTTCATCCAGTTCCATAAAGCCATTTACTGCTTTCGGGGCATCTTTTATATAAGCATCAGAAAAGCTGCCTTCAGTTTTTTCCCAGCTCGGTTTACATGGATCTTCTGCCCATTTTACCATTGGAGAAGACATAACTACATGAACAGTTTCAGGGTAATCAATATGTGGAGCAAGCTGTATGTTAAAAGCTTCTGCCATAGCAATTACCTTTTTAGCTTCTGTTATTCCTCCCATTCTTGTAATATCGGGCTGCAACACATCTAAAACTTTATTTTCAATTAAATCTCTGAACCCGAATCTTGTATACTCATGTTCACCTGCAGCTATAGGTGTACCTACTTTTGTTCTTAAATACTTATATCCACTGAAATCATCCGGAAGAAGAGGTTCTTCTACCCAAGTTAAATTATATTTTTCAAGTCTTTTTATCATTTCAACAGCATAGTCAATATCTGACCAACTCATATATGCATCTATCATTATTTCTATATCATCACCAACTGCTTCACGAACTGTCTTTACGAGCATCTCATTTCTTTGCATCCCTTTTCTACCTTCACGCGGCCCGGCACATGCCCTTTGCTTCATCCCAAGATAACCTTGCTTTTTATAATCCAATGCTTCTTTTGTAATTTCAAGAAATGGCTCAAATTTTACAACTCCTGCATTCGAAATAAGTATATCAAGTTCATTATTACTTGTAATTTCAGCAATCATCTTATTTACTTGATCTCTGTTTGAAACATCTGCTTTTATACTATAGGAATTTACTCCTAAATTTTTTATTTCACTAACAGTATTATTTGCTACTTTTGGATCTGAAATATAATTTACAACAACGTTACAGCCTTCTTTTGCAAGTTCTATACAAATACCTTTCCCTATGCCTCTGCTTCCTCCAGTAACAAGTGCCCATTTATTTTGTAATTTCATCTTCCAACCCCTGGCTTATTTTGTAATGTGATAGTTTTAATAAAGATTTGTAACCAAACTTAATTATAATTTCCATTTCCATTAGTTCAAGAATATATTAAATTAATTTGAAATTTTATTATATAAATAATAAAAATTATACTAATTACATCATCATATTTTTATAATAATTAAATTTATAGCTAGCTCTTTTTATTATAAATACTGCAGAAATTAAAATATCTGGAGGTAAAGTTATTTTTTTCTGAAGATGGTCCTGTAAACTCCAGGAATCCTGTTATGCACAATTTAATGACATTAAAAATCTTTCATTTCCTAAAATAAGAACAACTAAAAAACTGCTTAATGTCTTTAAAATATTATTACATCTATTATGTCAAAACTAAATTCAAGACTTTTTTATAATGCCCTTTAAACTTTTCCATTGATTTAAATCAAATTATTAGAATAAAAATATTATAATTTAAATTTTTATTTTTGGTTTTTTTAATTTTTACTTTATTTATATTCATTTTCATTAAAAATTCAGGAACTGTCTTTGCTGGAAGTGATGCTATATTTTCATGGAATAAATGGGCAATCGAGCTTTATCAGGGTAAAATACCTGCTGCCACATATTATTATCCCCAATTGCTACCTGCAAATTTTTCATTAAGTTATAAAATAATAAATAACTCAAAAATCCAGACATTTGCAAAGGCAATTATGTCAACCTTCTCTATCAGCATATTGCTAATATTTTTGAATTTATCATTTAAAAAGAAAATACTGATTATAAACTTAACAATTGAATTTATCTATTCCCTCAAATTTGTAACCATCTTTTTTTAAATTCTCTATTATAACAGAGAGAGCATTTACAGTCTTAAAACGATCGCTCTTATGAAAGGTACCTTTGCCATCATGAAAAAGTATAATAGAATTTGGTTTTACTTTTTCCAAAATTCTATTAACAATAATTTTTTCAGATATGTTTTTCCAATCATAACTATCAATATCCCAAAGAATAAGTTTATAATTATGAATTTTAATATATCTTTTTACCCGGGGAGCTGTAATACCCCATGGCGGTCTGAAATAATCTGAATTTTTACCAGATATTTCCTGAATAATTTTTTGTGTCTTTTCTATCTCGTCATGCAGCAAGCCTGTATAAGTTAAAAACCTTGAATGGGAATAAGTATGATTTGCAATTATATGGCCCTCTTTTACAATTTTTCTAATAATCTGCGGATAATATTGTGCATTTTTGCCACAAACAAAAAAAGAAGCTCTGGCATGAAATTTTTTTAAAATATCTAAAATTTGAGAAGTGCAGGGCTCATTTGGTCCATCATCAAAAGTCAAAAAAACATTTTTTAAAACAGGCTTTTCATTCTTCATATTCTAAAAGTTTTTTTGAATTGTTAATTTTAAGTTTTATTTTTTGTATATCCGGGAAAAACTTTTGTAATTTTTGACTTTCCTCTTTTAATTCATTTTTACTTATATCAATACTGTTTTTAACTTTTCTTATATATTTTGCCTCAGCTATTGAAGGGTTAGAAAGATAAAATAAAGAAAACAGTAAAATCACTGATAAGAACAGTGGAATAAAAGCTAATTTATTAAATAAAGATTTCTCAATACGAACCGGAGTTAATTTAACAAATTTTTCCTTTTTAAAAAGCATCCTGATAATTCCATTTGGCGCATAGGTTAGCAAACCACAAAATAAACCATTCTTAAAACGCCGTCCCGACGTCTGAACCAAAAAATCAGGATCAAGTTTAACTTTCCCGATTGTTTTAAGTCTTTGAGAAATATTGGCATCTTCACCAAGTTTAAGCTCAGTTTTAAAACCTCCAATTTTTAAAAATGCATCCTTTCTTATAGCAAGATTAGCCCCAGGCAAACTCCACCCATGGGAAAAAAATTTATCTAAAAGCCAAAAAGGGTAAGTTAGATAAGAAACTGCAATCCTGGCAGTAACTGCACCGGAATAAAGAGTATAAAGCCCTCCGAAGGCAACTAATTCTTTATCTTTTTCAAATTCTTCAACAATCCTTGAAACCCAGTTTGAAGGTAAAATTGTATCTGCATCAGTTGTGGCAATAATTTTCCCTTTTGCTTCCATAAATCCTTTCTGTCTGGCAAATCCTACCCCCTGCGATGGTTCAAAAATAACTTTGGCCCCAAAGTCTTCTGCAATTTTTGATGTGTTATCAGTAGAATTATTATCTACAACAATTAATTCGAAATTTTTATAGTCTTGAATTAAAATACTTTGTAAAGTTTTATCTACAAATTTTTCCTCATTAAAAGCTGGGATTACTATCGTAACTAAAGGATTTTCTGGATTTTCATAGGGTTTTTGGTAAACAGCTATGTGGGCTTGCTTTTGTTTTTTATTAAAAATAAATAATAGTAATTGAAAAATTCCAAAAAGAGTGATAATAGCAAAAAAATTTTTTATCGCCCAATAATCAAACTGTAATTTTGACCAGTAAAAAAATTCATCAAAAACAAGCCCAAGTCCAATACCAAAAAATAATAAAGGAATAAATCTTTTTCTTCCATGAGTAAAATAGTATATTGCTGCAGAAATTAAAATAAAAACAAAACCTATAAAGAAATGATGAATATGGATCCCTTTAATAATAATCTGAGTAGCTTTATTTTCTCTTAAATTTTCAAAAATTAAACTACGGACAATGATAATAATAGTCCAGAAAGATATAAAAATTAATGCTAATTTTTCTTTAAAATTTTTTTGCATAATATTTTTATGTTATATCATATTATATCATATATTATATTTATTATATTATTTTTTTAGCTTAAAATAGGAAAAAATTCCTATTGGCAATGGCAACCAGTAGGAGAAAATACGAAATAAAAGAGTTGAAAATAATGCAATATGCACTGGAAACCCTAACCCGATAAATATTAATGTTAAAGATGCTTCCATAACACCTGGAGTTTCCGCCAGTAAAGTAAAGACTGGTAAAACCGTGCCGACTGTAAAGCCAAAAATTAAAAGAGCAGGATTTGGCCGAAATCCGAAAACTAAAAAGGAAAAATAAAGTGTAGAAATATCACCCGCATAAAATAATATAGCAGCCAGCAAAGCTTGGGGGATTTTTGTTTTATTAATTAATAATAAATCAAAACTTTTATAAAAATCAGAAACAAAAATTTTTGGTCTTTCAGTATTAATTATTTCATTTTTTCTAAAAAATCTTCCTGCCCTGTTAATTATTCTTACAAAAAAAATTAAAATAGAAAGAAAAAGTTTCCCCCGTTCTTTAAATAAAAAACATGATAAAACTAAAAGAAAAATGACTAATATCAGAATTATAAAAATGCTTTTTGGGGAGATAAGATGCAGAAAAGATTTTGGTAAAAAAATCAGACTTAATAAAAAAAATAAAAAATAACTAAACAAGGTAAAAATTGTCCAGCCGGTAATTAAAAATAAAATTGCCCCGGAAGATACTTTCAATTTTCTATAAAAAAAATAAGTTATTACCGAACCTCCTATTAAAGGAATAAGCTGTCCACCAATAACATCCAGAACTGCGATTTTAAGAGTATCTTTGAACTTTAAATTAAAACCTGCAATTTTTAAAAGAATTTTCGAAAGCCAACCATCCCCTAAATAACAAATACTCTGGAAAATAACCAAAAATAATAAAAAAGCTTTATTTGCTTCTTTCAGAAGGATAGGGATATCATGATAAGAAGATTTAAGTTTTGGATAAATAATTAAAAAGGCAATAACTATCAAAGTTAAACCTAAAATATATTTAAAATAGCGCCTGTGTTTTTTTATAAGAATTTCTATATTCATATTCTAACCCGCAGATTCCACTCCATTTAATTTAACTTGAGTAAAGAATTTAATAAACACTGATAACCGAATTTAATTTAAAATAGATGTATGCATTTGATTCTTCTAAGATATTATATCTTGTGGTTTAAAAAATCATTAAATCTCTACGTATATCTTTTTTAAAAAGAATCTTTTTAATTATTTTCAATAATTTCAAATTTTTTAAATCATTATAGTACCTATTTCATTATGATGCCATTTATGACTGGTTGATATAATTTTAACCATTTTCTGGAAAGTCAAAAAAATGTAAGTATATTTTCCATATCTTTTTCAAAATACATAACAATAGTTATAGGTTAACAAAAACAAAGAAAGTTTGTTTTTTAAAATATTTTCATTTTTAATTAACACAAGACATAATTTATAATAATTGATTGGGATTGACAATAAAACATATGTGTTAACCATTATTTTAAAGATGAATTAGAAGTTTTTAAGGTGAGAAAAAAAATTATCCTTCAGAGCTGATGTATTAATATATATATATAATATGATATTTTTATCTGATCTTTTTTAAATGGAAATATTCTATATGAAATTATGAAGTATAAAATGGTAAAATTGTAAATATAAATTACTAAAATTTCCTGATTTAATTAAGAAAAATAAAATATATTAATATAATAATATATAAAATAAAATTGTAGCTAAAACAATAAAAACATAATAATGAGGTTTTAATAATGGCAGCATTTGACAAAATTTATTCTGGAATTGAAGGCATAGATAAAGCTTTAGATTTTATTCGGCCAGGCGATAATGTAGTCTGGCAAGTTTCAGATATTGAAGAATATGCATTCTTTGCCGAAAAGCTTGCCAGACAGGCTATTAAAGAAAAACGAAACTTAATCTATATAAGATTTGCCCAACACAAACCATTGCTGAAAAATCAGGAAGGCTTAAAAATAATTAAACTGGATGCAAATATTGGCTTTGAAAGCTTTACTGTAGCAGTTCACGAGATAATTAAAAATGAGGGTCAGGAAACTTTTTACATATTTGACAGTATTTCTGAACTTCAGGTTGCCTGGTCTGCTGATTTAATGATGGGTAATTTTTTTGTAGTGACATGTCCATTTCTATTTGAGCTCAATACAATAGCATATTTTGGAATTATCAGAGGCAGACATTCTTTTGATGCCGTTGCAAGAATAAGAGAAACAACTCAGATTTTATTAGACATTTATTCAGAAAAAAATGAATTTTATATTCATCCTTTAAAAGTCTGGAAAAGATATTCAAATACAATGTTTCTTCCACATCGATTTGAAAAAAATAATACAAATAGCTTTACAACCCTGACTGGTGGATTAAATGCAAGCAAGTTTTATGCACTTGTGGAAAAAAAGACAAGTGTTATTGCAGATCAAAACTTAGATAATTGGGACAGGTTTTTTCTAAAAGCCAAATTAAATCTTGATGATACTAAACAAGATACCAGAAAACTCAACAAAACAATAAATGAAATTTGTGAAAGAATTATTGGCAAGGAAAAAAAGCTAGTAGATATAATGCAAAAATACTTTAATATTAAAGACTTAATTGCTATTAAAGAAAGAATGATCGGTTCGGGTAAGATTGGCGGAAAAGCTACCGGAATGTTGTTAGCAAGAAAAATTATTGAAAATATTTTACCAGAAATATTTATTAAGCTTGAACCTCATGATTCTTTTTATATCGGATCTGATGTATATTATACATATCTTGTTCAAAATAATTGTTGGAAACTTAGAATTGCTCAAAAAACTGAAGAAAATTATTTTTCATCAGCAAAAAAACTTAGGCAAAGAATATTAGCAGGAACATTTCCGGAAACAATCAAAGAGCAATTTAGAAGAATCCTGGAATATTATGGACAAAACCCGATTATTGTTCGCTCCAGTAGTTTGCTGGAAGATAGTTTTGATAATGCATTCGCTGGAAAATATGAGTCAATATTTTGTGTTAACAATGGCAGTCTTGATGAAAGACTGGATGATTTTGAAAAGGCTGTAAAGCAAGTTTATGCCAGCACTATGGACAAATCAGCACTTGAATATCGATTGCAGCGTGGTCTTAGTAAAAGTGACGAACAAATGGCTATACTTGTCCAAAGAGTATCCGGTTTAAGGTTTGATAATATTTTTATGCCTTGTGCTGCAGGAGTTGGTTATTCATATAATTCCTATTGCTGGCATAAAGATATCGATCCGAATGATGGGATGATAAGACTCGTAATGGGTCTTGGCACAAGAGCTGTAGAGAGAACAGAGAGTGATTACCCAAGAATAGTCAGTCTTAGTAATCCAAATTTAACTCCCTTAACTGGCAATGGAAGTAGAAATGAGTTTTCTCAGCATAAAGTTGATGTTCTTGATTTGGGAAAAAATACCTTTTCTTCTTTAGATTTATCAGAATTATTAAAAATATTACCTAAATGGTTTAAAAATATAATGCTTGAACATGATCGTGAGACTGAAAAATTATTAAGACAGCAAGGAGAAAACGCAGCAGAAGTTGTATTTACAACTTGTGACGGACTTATAAGGATGAAAGGTTTTATATATACATTAAGACAGATAATGTCTATTATACAAAAGGAATACAACTACCCTGTAGATATTGAGTTTACATGTAATTTTTCTGAACAAGGCGACTTTTTAATTAATTTGCTGCAATGCAGGCCTTTACAAGTTGGTGGTATTGGTGGAAAAATCACCATTCCTGAAATTAAAGATAAGAATATTTTCTTTGAACTATTTAGTGGTACAATGGGTGGATCGATTATCCAACCTATTAATATTGTTATACAAATTGACCCTGAAGGATATTATAAGTTACCATATAAGAAGAAGTATACTATTGCAAGAATAGTAGGAATTGTTAATCAGTATTTCAAAAACAGCAAAAAAATAATTATGTTTCTTGCCCCGGGACGTATAGGAACAAACTTCCCGGAATTAGGAATACCTGTTAATTTCTCTGAAATTAGTAATATTAAAATTATATGTGAAGTTTCGTATAAAGATGCTGGCTATATTCCGGAACTGTCTTATGGAAGTCACTTTTTCCAGGACCTGGTAGAATCAGATATTTTTTATGCGTCAATTTCCGAAGACGATAATCAAACAAAGTTTAACCCGAATTTTTTAAAAGATAGGGAAAATATCTTATTAAATATTTATCCTGATGGAAAAGAATACTCAAACATCATAAAAATTTATGATGTGTCAGACATTAAACTTATGCTCCTTTCTGATATAATAAGCAGTCAAACAATTTGCGGAATATTTAAGAATTCCTTTTAAAGCTTAACTTTTGTTTTGTTTATTACAAATTCTTAAAAACTAATAAATTTTCATAATTTTTATTATATTTAAGATATGCTTTCAGATACTTTTTTAGATGACGCAACAGGCAGACAGGGAACCATTTTATCCTTGATTTCTATTTTAAGTGGATACTTTCCATATTTCCCGCAATGCAATCTTTGAAGGTCTCATCATAAATGTTATTCCTGGGATTTAACCAGCCCATGTAAGCTTTTGAACCTACCTGCATTCTTAAAAGTTCCTCAGCTTCTTCTTTAATATAATTCCTTGTTACATGTCCCATCCTGTTATTAAGACACATCGCAATCTCTAAAAATATTTTCAACGGATACTTTTCTTATATCAGTATTCAGAAATAAAATCTTTTAGAAGAATAATTCTGTAATTAAATTTTTCTGTTAAAGCGTATAGTTTTCTATCAGCAGTAATAAAAGGAATATTTAATTCTTCAGATAGAGAAATATAAATTCCATCGTAAATAGTGACTCCAATATCGCGGGCTATTTTAAAAGCCTTTTTAAATAAAATATTACCAATTCCCAAAACAGTTATAGTATTATATATTTCATTTAATATTGTAAATATATTGTCTTCTGTTAACTCTGATTTATTTTTAAAAAAATTTAATATTTCATAAATCAGTAAATCAGGTGCAACAATCACATCATAATTTTTTTTAGAATTGTTGTAAAAATAATTTGCCTGTTCCAGATATTCCTCTTTATCACTGTAATACCATTTAATAACTACTGAGGAATCCAGAATATATTTTCTTTTAAGACTTTCTTTTATTATAAATTCTGAAAATTTTTCATAATCTCCATTATATTTAAAATATTCTTCCATATTCTTCCATAATTATTTATCTTGAAGTAAGCCTTTTTAATGTTTCTGACTCAGCAGAATCACGAAATTTTCTTATTTCTCCAACAGGATCCCAGTCCTTAATACCTAAACTCATTATGTAATCTCTTGTCTTTTTTATACTTTCAAATGCTTTCTTTTTCCTTTCAAAATACTCCTCTTCCCATAAAGAGTTAAAGTAATTTTCAATAGCTTCAATAATTAATTTATTTCTTTTTATTTTTTTTATGTCTTTATATTTATCAATTTTTTCAAGCATTTCATCAGGAATGGATAATAATATTTTAGACATTGCACTTCCCTCTTTTAACTTTCTAAATAAATTTATAACAGATTATAATAAAATAATAACAATATCCTATTAAATATATATTAAAATACTTTATATTATATCTATTTATATATATTAAATTATATCTATTAATATAAAAAATACAAGAAATAATTAAAATAATATTGTCCTTACTTTTTTAATATGTTAAAATAGCCTCACTATTTACATATGTTAAAATAGTGAGGCTAGTAAGGCTTTATAACTTAAAAATTATAAATTCAGTTTAAAAATTAAGTTTGAAATATTTTTAAGGACTTATTGATGGAAATTAAAGACATAAAAGATATAAAAGAGTTCCTGCCCAAGACTAATATAAACAGGAATATTTTAACTGATATAGTTAAGTGGCTGCCTGAAAAAGAAATAATAGTATTACTTGGTGCAAGACAGGTTGGAAAGACTACTATTATTTTCCAGCTAATTAGCCATATTCTTATGCAATCTGATCTGTTATTTAAAGAAAAAATTGACATACATTATTTAAACCTTGACTTTCCCAAGGATAAAAAAATACTAAGTGACAACTATATAATCAAACTTGCTGCAAAGAATAAAAAAAAGAAAATTGTTTTTATTGATGAAGTGCAGCGACAGGAAAATTCAGGTCTTTTTTTAAAATATCTTTATGATTTGAACCTTCCACTAAAGTTAATAGTTTCAGGCTCAAGCGCACTTGAACTTAAGTCAAAAGTTTCTGAAGCACTTACCGGAAGAAAAGTTGTTTTTAACATCACTCCATTTAATATATCAGAAATAAAAGACTCTATAATACACATGGAAAAAAACAATACGGCTAGTTACGAAATTAACTACATAGAAAGTAAAGCAGATAAAAAAATGCTTTTTAAAAAGGCTTTTGAGATTTATACTGAATATGGAAGCTATCCCTCAGTTGTCCTTTCATCTGATAATGAAAAAAGATTTATAAGATTAAAAGAAATTTTTACAAGTTATATAGAAAAGGACATTAAAAAATTTCTGGAAATAAAAAATGAAAATGCTTTTATAAAACTTATAACGTTACTCTCAGCATCATGCGGAAGTTTGATAAACATGAATGAGATTTCAAACACTCTCTCAATTCACCAGGATACTTTAGATAATTACCTTTATTATCTTGAGCAGACTTTCGTAATAGACAGAATAAGGCCATTTTTTAAAAATATAAGAAAGGAAATCGTTAAAAGTCCTAGAGTATATTTTAATGATATAGGATTTAGAAATTTTACGATTAATAATTTTAATAAATTTGATATAAGAGAAGACAAGGGTTTTGTATTTGAAAATTTCATATATTTGATTTTAAAGGACAAGCTTGGAAGTAGATATAAGATAAATTTCTGGAGAACTAAAGCCGGTGCTGAAATGGATTTTATAATATTAAAGGATTTAAAACCAATACCAATAGAAGCAAAAGCAAAATATTTTAAA
>JAMDEN010000167.1 GCA_023487035.1 Actinomycetota bacterium | reverse complement strand
ATAAATTAATTGTTATCTTATCTTTATCCAATACCAAATACCAACAGACACAACAGAAATCATAGCAGCTAATATAGTTCCAATTCCAAATATATCTTCAGGCTTTGAAGTGTTTGACCAAGTCATAATTGATAAAAAAATATCGGCATTTTATCTCCAAAGTTAATTTAATCATAGAGTTAACTTTATTATTTATATTTCAATGGCAGTGTTTGTTATTTCTTTTTTTAAAATAAAACTCCAATTATTTGATCTGCAATTTTATCTGATTCAACTTTTTTATTTAAAAACGAATACTCCAAAATTAATCCATCCATCATGCTTATAAGCAAAGAAGTAAATAACTGGTAATCTATCTTTTTAGATGATTTTTTATTAATAAGGAAATTTTTTACTAATGGTTGAATTAATTCATTAATTTGTTTTCTAAATTGTAAAATATAATTTTGGATTTTAGATTCAACAGAGATAAACTTTAGAATAAGAGCTATTACAAGATTTTTTTCTTTTAAGCCAAAATCCACATAATTCCTAACAAGTTTATGAATTTGTTTATCACTTGTCTCTTCATTAGATGCTTCTTCAAGAAGTAATTTTAAATTATTAAAAACTTCGGTAAGTACATTTTCATAAATTTCTGATTTACCAACAAAATGATAATAAAGTGCTGCCTTTGTAATGTTTAATCTTTTAGCAATATCACTCATTGAAACACCTAAATATGTATATTCCGAAAATAGTTTACGTGCTACATCAATAATGTTTTTCTTTGTACCATTTACAATGTTTCCTATTGGTTTTTCTGATATCTTCATAATTTAACATTTTCCTTTCAATTTAATTACCACACAGTAAGTAAACATTTAAATTAATAATTTTTTTAACATATATTTATTAATATTTATCAATATCAAAAATATTTGTTTATTTTACTGATATAATCTTATTTTAAAAAAATATTTAATCAATAATATAAATATAATATTATACTATGCATTTTTAATTTGACTAATCAGTTAATAAATTATATTATTACAATTGTCTTACCTAACGGTAAGTAAAAATATTAGCATATAACAATAAAAAATAAAATATAAAAACATATAAAAATTTTGAGCTAAAAATAAATTAATTAATTATTCATCATTTTATTAAAAAATAACTTTAGATTATTATTATTATTTTAACATGATAGAAAGGAGAAATATGTCAGATTTAATTAAAAACATAATACTGTTTGGTTTAGGTGTACTGTCACTGACTCAAGAAAAAGCTGAGAGCTTAGCTAAAGATCTGATTAAAAGAGGTGAACTTTCAGAAACTGAAGGAGCTAAATTTGTAAAAGAACTAATGGAAAAATCTAAAAAGACTGGTAATGAAATCGAGAAAAAAATTGAAAAAACAGTTGAGAATACACTTAAAAAATTAAATGTTCCCACTCGCAAAGATCTGGATGAAATAAAAGAAAAGCTTGATGAGTTATTAAATAAAAAATAAATAGAAATTAAAGTAAAAATTTCTTAATGGTTAATTTAATATTGTTATTAAAACTACCCTAAAAGGGAAATTTTTTTATTCGAATGAACTTTAAAACTAAGTATAATAAATTAAAAAGAAGCAGACAGATTATAAATGTCTTTACCAAATATGGTCTGGATTATTTTATTGATAAATCAAAGTTAAAACTAATATATAAATTAAAAAGAGTAATTCCTTCAGACTTTCAAACTCCAAGTCTTTCCAGAAACATTTGTACTGCTTTAGAAGAGCTCGGACCAACTTTTATTAAGTTTGGTCAAATTTTAAGCACCAGACCTGACTTTCTTCCTCCCGCTTTTATTGTAGAACTTGAGAAACTTCAAGACAGGGTTCCGCCTTTTAATAGCTTGTATGCTAAAGAGATTGTTAAACAAGAACTTGGTAAAAATACCGAAAAATTATTTAAAAAGTTTGAAGAAATTCCAATTGCTTCTGCCTCTTTAGGTCAAGTTCATAAAGCAGTTATGCCAAATGGCGAAACCGTAGCAGTAAAAATTCAAAGGCCGGATATTAAAGAAGTAATTGAACTTGATCTGGAAATTTTAAAAGACCTGATGGGATTTATAAATAAAAGATCAGGAAATAACTGGGTCTATCATCCAAAACTTATGGTAGAAGAATTTAAAAAAGCAATACAAAAAGAAATTGATTTTACAAATGAAGCACATAACTACGAAAAGTTCAGAGTAAATTTTAAAGATATTGATTATATAAAAATACCAAAAGTTTACTGGGATATGACTACAACAAAAGTTCTTACTATGGAGTTCATTGAAGGAATAAAAATAAATGAAATAACTCGGGATGAATATAAAGATATATTTAACCACAAAGAGGTTGCAAAGCGGGGTACCTGTATAATTTTAAAGCAAATATTTGAAGATGGATTTTTTCATGCTGATCCACATCCGGCAAATATATTTGTTTTACCTCCAGCAACAATTGCAATGCTTGATGTGGGGCAGGTTGGTTATGTTGATGAAAATATAGTTAAAAATGGAGCTAAATTACTTCTTGCCATGATGGATAAAAATTTAGATCAAGGCCTTAGATATCTTAAAGCTTTAGGTATGCTTGAAGAAGAGTATGATGAAACCCTGCTGCGGCAGGATTTGGCAGAGCTGATTGAACGCTATGTTGGGATTCCTTTAAAAGATATAGAAATAAGAAAACTTGCACAGGATACTATTGAGGTATTAGTGCGACATAACCTGGTTCTACCCTCTAACTTGGCCTTGATGATAAAAGCGCTTTCTATGGCAGAAACAATTGGAAGGCAGCTTGATCCTGATTTTAATGTAGTAACTGTTGGCAAACCATTTATAACCAAAATAGTAAATAAAAGATTTTCTACTGACGAGTTGTTAAAAAGAGGAAATATATTTGTTAATGATAGTATCGAATTTATAGAAAAACTCCCTAAAAGCCTGACAGATATTTTAAAAAAACTTACAGAGGGAAAATTAAAATTTAACTTCGAAAATAAGGAATTACAAAAATTAACTAGAGAAATTAGCCACTCGGCAATGCTTTTATCTTTTAGTATTATTATAGCTGCTTTAATTATTAGTTCTTCTTTAATTACAAAAATGGACACACATATTATTTTTGGTTATCCAATTCAGTCAATCATAAATTATGCAATTGCAATTTTTTTAAGCCTTGTATTAATAATAATTTTTAAATCCAAAAAGTAGAAATAATGCTATGGCAGAGTTTAGAAGATTAAAAATAGGTTTAGCATTAGGTAGTGGTGGACCTAAAGGTTTATCTCATATTGGAGTTATAAAGGTTTTGGAGAAAAATAATATACCAATTGATTTT
>JAMDEN010000158.1 GCA_023487035.1 Actinomycetota bacterium | reverse complement strand
AGTTATTATAATATTGTATCTCAATGATTAAGAAATAAGAAAAACTAATTTCAATATCTTTTATTTCTTTTAGCTTTCGGTATTGTTCTTCATGTGTATGACAATAAGATTCAAACCATTCTGTTCTACAGCTAAAAGTGATACCGGTGAATTTGTGTTTTCAGTTCACAACTCTGTCTTGCAAAATGGTTTAATTGCCCAAATTTTAAATCTCTAAATGAGGAGATTATATATTTATCCAATATAATTTATATCGTTAAAATGTTGACATACCAAATAACAATCGATATATTAATATGTAAAAGTAATGGAGATTAAATTGAAAACAATTACAGTGTCACCAAAATATCAGGTAGTAATTCCTAAAGAAATACGTATGGGATTAAAACTAAAACCTGGTCAAAAATTACAAGTAATACAAGCGGAAGACCGGGTAGAATATATTATTTTAAAAGACATTAAGAATGCCAGGGGTTTTCTAAAAGGTATGAATACTGATATTTTAAGAGAAGAAGACAGGATATGAATTTAGTTGATTCTTCGGGTTGGTTGGAATATTTTACAGACGGTAAAAGTGCTGAATATTTTGTACCTGCAATTGAAAATACTTCTGAGCTCATAGTCTCAGTAATTAATTTATATGAGGTGTACAAGAAAATATTATCGGAGAAAGATAATAATGCAGCAATTCAGGCTATAGCTTTAATGCAGCAGCCAAATGTTATTGATGTAACTGAACCCATATCAATTCTTGCAGCTAGGTTAAGCATCGATCTTAAAATACCAATGGCAGATAGTATAATATACGCAACAGCTAAAATGTATGATGCAATAATTTGGACGCAAGATTCTGATTTTAAAAATTTAAAAGGGGTAAAATACTTTGAAAAGTTTTAAATTAAAACCAAAAAAATTCTTCCTCTTTTCCCTCCTGCCACGCAAAAAATACCTTAAATACATTTTTATATTCAATTTTGCCAATTACTCTATTCATTTTTAAACTCCTTTCTCTTCCAGGAGGATTCTTTGGACACATTTCGAACTTTTTATTTTGAAGAAATAGTAAGTTTTAAATATAAAATAGAAGAATTGAATTTAAGCTTTGCTATGTGATTAGTTGTAAAATCTGGCTGGATAGAGAGGATTTGAAGCGAAAGTAATTAATCAATAAAATAATAAATACAAGTATATTGGTAGATCATATCGTACCATAGCAAGTACTTTTAAGATCAAGATGGATATAAAATATTGAAAATAATAGCATATTAATTGTTAATTTTATTGTATTAAGTTTATTTTTTGATAGTGAGAATAACTGGCAATCTATAGATTTTATATAACAGGAGCTTCACTTTACGACTATTAATTTTATAAAAAATGAATTGAAGAGAAAATATTTTTGTAGAATTTAATTAAATACAATAATTATTTATATTTTAAGTAAAATACAATAAGTAAATCTTATATTTAGAATTAAAAAAGGGAGTTACTATTTTAGTAGCTCCCTTTAAATTAAAATTAAGTTACGGAACTTGCAAGCTATCTGTTGTTTCTAAATTTGCTGCTAGATTATATGCCCATCCGTCTTTATTTACATTAGTTACTGTAGAAGTATAAGTGCCTTCCTGTTTCGATTTCAGCTTAAAGGTGGCAACTCCCTGGGTGTTTGTTTCCCCATTAGAGGACCCAGTTGAACCATCGGATAACAGTGTATCTATATAAACTGTTGCAGCAGGCACAGCTACGGCGTTTTCATCTAAAACTGTTACTTCAGTATAAATAAAGTAGTTTGAACCGCTGGCAGAATACCGCATATTTATATTTCCAACATGCATGACCCCTTGACCAGAAGTCGTCTGGGGATAAATAGCTTGTATCCCAGCAACATCGCCTGGAGCTAAACTTCTTTTTATAAGTTCCATTTGGTCGGAATACCCATACATAGTCTTATCCATGTTATTATCAGCATATAGATCATCTAAAACTAGCCAGTGGCCTGCTTCGTGAGCTATTATATTTTGTACGTCAACATCATATTGGCTTGTATCGGCATAATCCCATACTTCATCACCAGGTGTATTCTGGCACCATAAAAAATAGGGATCACTATTTAAGGCTAAATCGATTTCAGCAATCTCCTTGGTTAAAATATTATACCAGAATTGCGTGGTTGCAATAGCATTTGGATAGATGCCACTGATATTTGCCCAACCTACTACATTTTCTCCATCCATCACATCATTTAAGCTGCTTATCACTGAATCTGTAACTCCTCCATAATTAAAATCCATATAGGAGCTGGGTTCATCTTCCCATACCTGAAAACCTGCCTGAATGCCTGGGATAAAAGTAGGATCTCCACTACTTCCAGATGGATTGATATAGTAGTTTACAGGAATAGCTTCATCTGCCCAGTGATAGCCACTATAGATATATCCATTTTCTTGGGGACCTTTACCAGGGGTACCTGAGGGCTTTCCGGGGGCCATACCCTTTGGGTAATGAACAAATACAATCTTATTAAAATCCGGGGGACCTTTTTCTGGATTTACTGATGGGGAAGCAGCTATGGTTGCTATCAGCGTAAAGGTCATAAGTAGCATCAATACCATAAAAAATACAATCCATTTGATTCCCTTCATTTTTACCCCCTATTATCCTTTTATTAATAAAATTTTAAGTTTGATAAGCTCATATATTTACACTTATTTATAAATTTAAACCTAAGAGCAAATCATCAATTTAAATGATTATATCATCACCAATAAAATTATTCTCGAATGATAACTAAGATTTGATTTTCTTAAAATGCACTTGGATAGTATGGTTTTTATTTACATCCATAAAAGTATAGCTGTTGGACGAATAGTTTTTATATTTTATATTATCTACTCTTAGCCATTCTAATCTATACCCATCTTTTATCTCTATAGTAAATGTAAAGTCATCTCCTTCGTCAACTGATTGATTGATTTTAGGGTAGATGCTCCCACCATAATTAGCACTTGAAGTTATGTGGAATATTTTTTCCTTGTCTGTATTATGGTTACTGCTACCATTAAAGTTAATGTCTTTACTATTTGCATATAAAAATCCTGTGGCCATAAATGATACAAGTATAGCAATAAAAATGCCTAAAATAATCTTTTTTGTCATTTTTTATCATCTCCTAAATTTTAAATTTTAAGACCATATAATTTAATTGTCAAAAATATTAAATTAATTTCAGACGTAAGTATAAACTAATTAAAATATTTTTTAAGATATAGAAGATAAAGATGTCTGAAAGTGGCTGGGGAGGGAGGACTCGAACCCCCGCGCCATGATCCAGAGTCATGTGTCCTACCACTAGACTACTCCCCAGAGTGGAATTGCAAGATATTATTATAATTTAAGTTGATAAAATTACAAATAAA
>JAMDEN010000132.1 GCA_023487035.1 Actinomycetota bacterium | reverse complement strand
AATGGTTGGCTTACAGAATAATAAGGTAAAAACAGTGCCGTTTGAAGAAGTATTTGGAGCAAAAAAACAGATAGACAGAAATTTATATGACCTCACTCATATTCTTGCATTATAAATATACTGGTGCCCCTAAACCTTGAAAAGTCGAGCTAAATTTTAAAAGAATTAATAAAATTTAGAGAATTTGATATTTAAATCTGTAAAATATTCTCATAATTATTAATTATTATTATCCTAAAAAATATTAAATTACTTCCAAATTCCAATATTTTGAAAAAAATTCTTTATTCTAAATTTTAGTCTTGATTTAAAAATTTTTCTTCTATGTAAACTTAGTGGTTTCGAATCTCCCTTTTGTAAATCATTTACAAAATTTGGTATAAGCCATCTTAAATTTTTTTCTTCTATATTCATGATTTTACCAAATTTATCATAATAATTTTCATTTATGTCTTCAAAGACTAATTCATATTCATATTTATGAACAAATGAACTAAGAGAAGGTTTAAATGGCTCAATAGCTTCTATTAACCTTTTATCTCTTTCAATATAATCAATATCATATATAATTTTTAATTTTTTTGCTTCTCTTGGTAAAAAACTTAGAGGTAGTTCTATTTCTTGATTTGTTTTAGAGTCTTCAATTTTTAAACCATGATAACCCCATCTTAAAGTGGAGTAATTTTTTTTATTATCCCAAACTACAAGATAAATTCTTATTATTGTATTTTCTTCAATACTTTGATTTTTTAATATACCTGTAAATTCAAACCTATATTTTTTTTCATCATTACTATCAACTTTTCCAATAATGCCTAAACTATCAAATGAAAATTTTGGTTTTTTTCTAATACTTGCAAATATTGCAATGAATAAAGAAATTAACCCTGCAATTGAACCAATATCAAATATTATTTCAAGTACTTTCATCTTTTCAATTAATAAAACTCAAACATTTTATCCGAAACTTTTTCTTCCGAAAATCCAAGTAGTTTATCTACTGTTAAAAGGTCAATAAATAACCCCTCTTTTTTTATTCTTGCAACTTCTTCATAAGCACCTTTACCAAAACTTAACGCTATAATAAAACCTTTGTCTTTCTTAACTCTTTGTAATGCAGTTTCAAAGTTATCTACAACATTTCTACCGATATTTTCAGATTGTTTAACTTGGATAGGATATCTATTGAAAAAGGTAAACCCATCAATACCCATATCACCAACTTTTTTAAAATTTACTGTTCCACCTAAAGCACCGATACACCAGTTTTGAAATTCAAATGGTGGTAACTCTTTCAAATCAACAATATTTACTGGAAGGCCTATTATTTTGACACCTCTTGCACTGTTTTTTTCTACCCTGTTTTTCATTAATTTACAAGCTGCGGGTGATACATCAATTCCAATCCATTTTCTTTGAAGTTTTTGAGCAACTGCAATTGTAGTGCCACAACCACAAAAAGGGTCAAGTATTAAATCGTCTTTATTTGAAGAAGCTTTAATTATACGCTCCATTAATGTTTCTGGCTTTTGTGTAGGATAACCAAATCTTTCATTTGATTGGGAAGAGATTGGAGGAATATCATCCCAAACTTCTTGAGCTACTGCACCCTCCATATCGTTTAAGTATTGCTTAAATCTTGGAATCCCATTACTACTAATTACAATATAACCATTTTCATATAACAAATCTAATCTTTCAGAAATTCCCATTTTTTCAGCATTTTCTTTACCTACAAGACTATTTACAATTCTTTTGGGAACAGACCAACTTCTACCACTTTGTGAAGGTTTATATCCTCTCCATTCAATATCTGATTCCCCTTCTGATACTTTTGGGCCTGTTAGAACAACTGATTGATATCTTCCTTTGCTATCTTCATTCTTAAAGAAATTTTCAATATACTTTTCATCATAAGCAATATATATAGGGTTAAAAATATAATTTTTGCTTTTAGTGTAAAATAAAATATGGTCAGTATTTCTGCCAAATCTTCTAGGGTCGTTATGAGCATGAGTTCTTTTCCAAATAATATCATTTTTAAAATTGCTATATCTGAAAATTTCATCACAAGTTATTTTTAAATAATGTGAAGCATGAGAGTCACAATGAAGGTAAAATGAACCAGTATCTTTTAATATTCTATGTAATTCGAAAACACGCTCTTTCATCCATTCTATATAGTGATTAATCCCACCTTGCCACCTATCTTCAAAAGAACGTATTTCTTCACCATCATTAAAAATTACTTCATATTGCTTATTTGAGAAAAATGGAGGATCAAGATAAATTAAATCAATACATTTATCAGGAAATTTTTTTAACCAAATTAAATTATCACCACAATATATGATGTTTTCTAATTGCATAATTTAAAAGTTTATCATAAAACTTCTTAATATTTGAATAAAATTGAATAAAATAGATAATACTTTATTTAAATATTAATAATAAACAATATTTTAAATTATATTCTTCTTTTTATAAATTAAAATATTGTTTAATTCATTATATTTTTTAATCATATTTAAATTACAATTACTTTATTATCACACAATTTATTTTAACACCTTCTTTGATTTTCTATAAATTTTCATGCTTGCAGGATATAAACGAAGTCTTGCACCTTTGATAAATTTTTTTTACTGCCTTTAATTTCAACTTCTTTAATTTTAAAATCATTTACGCATTTACCATGTTTTTTAGTAATTTTAAATTTTCTGGAATGTATTCAATATCTCCAAGATATGCTGACAAATAATTTCTCAGATTATTAATATTGCTTTTAATTGCTCTAACTCTTGCAAAGCCATTGCTACACATTTTTTCAATATCAGATGATTTAATCCAGATTTCGTCAAAGGAATTAAATTTTAATAATATATGACAATGCCAGCCAAGCGCTTCGCTTTTGAGGCTTAACAATAGACATATAATCAACATCAGTATATTGATATCTAAGTCTTTTAAAAAACTTCTAACAGTTATTTTTTAACCTTACAGGATCAGTCATATTTTTCCTGTAAGTTACCTGTAAGTTATAGTAAAAAATTTTGGTAACTATACCATCAGAACAGGTATAGAATTTAATAATGGGATATTCTGCCCAAAATCGGGAGGTGATTCTCACGAACAGAAAAAACAATCCTTTAAGACATTATATCAATAAATGGGTAGCAATGGACGATAAAGACAGAATAATTTCATTTGCTCCCACCAGAAAAGAAATGTTAGAAGATATAATAAATTATAATAATTATTTAGATAATTTTAAAGTTAAGGTTTACAGAATTTGCAATTCAGACACTGCATGTCCTTAAAGCGCTGCCTTAAGTTAAAAATAATTATTATTTTAAAATTAGACAGAAATAATTATTGCTGGGGCAATTATCTTAAAAAGATTTTAATTCAAGGAGCAA
>JAMDEN010000154.1 GCA_023487035.1 Actinomycetota bacterium | reverse complement strand
CAATTGCAAGTATTGTAATAATAATACTTAGTCTAGTATTTGCTATATTTAATATAGCAAGGCGAGCTGATGGAGGATTTATATTTATAATATTTTTTTTATTATTTTTAGCAGGCCTTGTTTTATCAAGTTTATCTGGACCATTTGCGCTTAACAGGAATGCGCAAAAAGCAATTGATGACCAAAATTATAACGAAGCTATAAAAAATTATAATGAAATAATAAATAATTTTTCCACCAGTAGATATTACAATGATGCATTAAAAAACCTGGCGGTTTATTATGATAAAATTGGTGATAATGAAAACACAATTAAATATTTAAATATTGCCATTGAAAAAAAGATTGTAGATGCCGAAAGCATTGATGTAAAAAGAATGTTTTCAAATTCTTATTCAAAAATTGCAGAAAAGGCTTATGAAAATCAGAATTATAACAGTGCCGCCTTAAATTACGTGATGGCAATAAATGTTTTAAAAGATATATCTGTAAAATTTCCCAAAAGTGATGATGCTTTCATTTCAAATTATAAAATTCCCCAATATTTATATAAAGCTGCTGACAGTTATAAAAAGAGCGGAAATTACAGCCAGGGCATAGAAATTTTAAAAGAACTGATAAAAGAATATCCTGAAAGTGATTTTGCAAAGCAATCAGGAGATTTAATCTTTAGCAGTTATATTGAACAGGCATTAAGTCTTATAACAGATTCAAAATATAATGAAGCCTTGGATGAATATTTTTCAGCTTTAGATCTTGCAAAAGAAGGGCAAACTCAAATTAAAGCAAGCTCTTATAATTTTGAAATATTTTCAAAAATACCTGAAAGAACCTTACTGGAATATGCTGCCAGCATTTGTAAAAAAGGTAAATACGAGTATTCTTTGCAGATTTTAACTTATTTATTAAGCAATTATCCTGAAATGAGCGATCAGGTAAATCCTTATTATGCAATCTGCAAGGTTAATATGATTTCAAAAGAAAATTATGAAAATCTTCCGCAAATAAATGAATATTTAAAAATAAAAAATCAGGGGAACTTTGTCCTTTCAATCAGTAATAAAACCGAAAAAGAGATTGCTTTGTATTTTAATGCAGCTAATGGTAGCAATGGAAGTAGTGGAAGTTTGTTTAAGTTAAAGGCAAAAAGTAAAATTGATATTACTTTACCCATGGGAAGTTATGATATAGCTGCTGAATTTACCGATGGGACTGCACCTGTTTATTTTGGACAATTTACATTTGATGAAAATAAAAGATATTCTCAAACATTTTTAATACAAACAAATGCAGATAATAAAACAAAAAACAGTATTTCCACTAGTGCAAGCACAACAACTACTATAAATAATAAGACTCCAACATCTCAGACGCAACAATAACAATAATATATATGAAGCTGCAACAACAGCAAGCTAATTTATTAAACCAGCCCCTTTAGCCCATCATTAACCAGGCTTCTTAAATTATTATCCATATAACCTTCGATAAATAAAACATCTGTTTCTCTGTTAACATTAAGATTCATTTCCATTTTTTTCATAAGATCTTCAAGTAAAACTGATAAAGATTTTATTTTTTCATTATAGGATATTTCATTAACAGTTTTAAATTCTCTGATAAACATATCAATTGATTTATTAAAATTATCATAGGAATCCTTGATTGCACCGGTAAAGGTTGCTTTTTGCCAGAACCACTTTCCCTTATTTTTCAGATTATAATAATTAAATAATCCAAAAAGATATTCAAGGCTTAAACTAAGAGATTCACAAGAATCTTTTAATACATACATTCTTTTTGACATATATGGAGCTTTTTTAAGTTTATTTATATCTATCATTTAACCTCACCTGGTTTTATTTTTAAAAATTAAATTTTTTAAAATACTAATAAAAATATTTTTATAAAAATTATTATATCATTTTTAATTTTAAAAAATTAAAGAAAATTTAAAACCTTTATGAAACTGCAAAAATATTTATATCTTTGCATACCATAAGAATTCAATAAGCAGTAAAAGAAAAACAATTCCAAGATAAGGGCTTGAGAGTTTAAATAAAATCCAGGCAAAATTTCTGCTAGATTTTACAATCATTATTATACTAATTGTTATTAAAGCAATGCCAAAAATTGAAGTAATAATTAAATAAATTAAACTTAATTTATAAAAATACCATAAAAAAGTTGCTGCTATTATCATTAAAACATTAAGTGAAGCAATCAGAAAATGATTTTGTCTTTCATTTAAAAAAACAGGAAGCATAGGAATATTTGCTTTTTTATAATCTTCTTTGTAAAAATAAGCAAGGCTCCAGATATGAGCAGGAGTCCAGATAATTACAAATAAAAACATAATTATTGTAAGTAAACTTATTTTTCCTGAAGATATGGCTGTCCAACCTATAAGAACAGGAAATCCCCCAGCAAAGGATCCGTATAATATATTAAATTTTGATTTTCTTTTTGTAAGTCCATTGTAAATAATTGCACTGTCAAAAAAACCAAGGAATAAAAAAATTGCAGAAATCCAGTTAATATAAGCTGCTAATGCTATTCCGGCAATAATGAAAACTATTGCAAAAACAAGCCCTTTAACAGCAGGATTAATTCTCCCTGATGCAATTGCTCTTTTTTTCGTTCTTTCCATAATTGCATCAATTTTTCTGTCTATATAATTTGTGGTTGCATTAGCGCCCATAACGCCAAGAATTACAGCAACAGAAATTAAAATTATTTTTTTTAAATCATATCCGTAAATTGACGAAGCAATAAGTATAGCAACAAGAGAAGTAAAATATAAAAGTGCAACTGAACGTGGCTTACTTATTTCCAAATAATTTTTAAAAGAGCTATGTATTTTTTTAATTGATAAATTATTTTTATTCATTAAAATCCGAGTTAAACAGGTTAAATAAATTATTTTTTTATTCTTATTTCTATAATATCTTCAGATTTAATCTTTTTAATCTTGTCTATCCAGTTTTCCCCTGTTATTTTTCCAATAACTGTTACAGGACTTATGGCTCTTGGTTGTGTGCCATCACCTGCCGGAGTTGGTCCAAAAAATATACAAAAAGCATTACCTGAAGGCCAGAATGCAATATTGCCAATATCCATAAGTTCTTTTCCGTTTTCCAAATCGGCTTCCATCGGAATTTCAAAATAAATTTCGTTTCCCCATAAATTAATTTCTGATTTGACAGGTAGAATTTTTAAAAGTTTTTTTGCTGTTTTTGTATCATTTAACGTTGCTTCAATAACAGTTTCATTAAATACAATCTCTATTGCTTTACTCAAGGTAATCCTTTCTGTTTGGTTTATATTTTTTTTATTCTTCTTATTTTGCTACAATTTTTTTTATTAATTGATTGCTTTAAAATATTTTATTGATTTTTAAATTTAATAAAAGAAAATTTTAAAAAAATTTTTTAAATTATTTGAATTGCATTAAAAAATTATGTATATTACATATAAATTAAGGTCTATGCTTATTTTGGTTTTAATTTTGGTTTTATTTATTAAAAAAACGAAAGGAACTAAATGGAAGTTAGAATTGATG
>JAMDEN010000068.1 GCA_023487035.1 Actinomycetota bacterium | reverse complement strand
GCCGCCTCAGGGCATCTGCTAAGGTTTTTACAGACGCCTGACATAGTAAGAGAGTGGCTAAAAACTGTGTTCAGATTGATTTTAAAATATAAAGGAGTATTAAATTTATCCAGAATACACTCAGTTGAAAGTCTATTAGATTTATCACGAGATATACGTAAAATACAGGAAACATTGGCAAGTCCCAAGACAACTGAGTTTGTAATAATTACCATCCCTGAAGAGATGGGTATGCGAGAGATGGAAGACCTTTCCACTGCACTTCGCAATCTTAAAATACCCAGTTCTCATACAATTATCAATATGATAATTCCGTTATCGGACTGTAATTTTTGCACTATTAAAAGGCAAGAGCAACAAAAATATATTCAATCTATTAAGTCCAAGGTAAATAACGGTATTACCTATATACCCTTATTTCTGCATGGGGTCAGGGGTAAAGAGAGCTTAAGTGAGCTTGCTGAAATTATGTTTTCAAAAGTGCAGTCGGGCAGTTATTGCCCTAATTAGAAACAGCTAAGCAATATTATAAAAGTAAAATAAAGGAAGGGCAAGCTAAAAATAAGGAAGACATTAAAAAGGTTAATATGACAGGAGGTACTAAAATGGCAAAGGACGTAGGAACTTTAATTGAAAAGGCACGTGAGGAATTAAGTAAATTGACAGGACTTAAAGCTTCTTCTACTACAGGAGCTACAAAAGATGAAAAGGTATGGCATATATGTATTGAGATGATAGAGAAGCAGTCTATCCCTGATCAGATGGATATCCTGGCTTTATACGAAGTTCTTTTTGATGAAGATGGGAATCTTTTGGGTTTTGAGCGAAAGTCAATGCGCAAGCGCATGGAGACAGAAGTAAGTGAGTAAAGCGAAGCGGCGTGGCAATCTCATGAGATTACTTCACTTCATTTGCAATGACACTTTGGATATCAACTTATTTAAGCTGTTCACTATAATAACCCCGAGTGAGCGGAGCGAAGGAGGCAGAAAATGGCAATAGAGGCGACAAAGGATACAGATGGTACTTTAGTTGATGTTATAGATCGTATTTTGGATAAAGGTCTGGTGATAAATGCCGATATCACTGTATCTGTTGCTGGGGTGGAGCTTCTGGGTATCAAGGTACGGGCTGCATTAGCTTCTTTCGAGACTGCTGCCAAGTATGGTTTGGAGTTTCCATCTGGTACTAATTATGAGACTGCAGCCTGGAAAGAGGCTATGGTAGGCAAGGAAGAGTGTCCACAATGTAACAAACGAGTGCCGGCAGAAGAACTTTTAAGTACCGGGTGTCCCTGGTGTGGCTGGCTGCCTGCCAAGGCCAAAGCCAAAGGACTCAAGTCAGAAGCATAAAGTGGGTTGGAATGTTATGGAAAAGAAGCAGGAGACTAAATTTAGTAGCCTTAATTTTTTAGGTATTCCCCTAGATCCAACCTTGGGTGTAGGAGATAAGGTTTTAAACCATGTAGATGAGTCAAAAGAAGCTGAAAAGAGAAAAGAAGCAGCCTCTAAATATTGGATGCACTGTCCTTCATGTGGGAAGAGAATAGTAAAGAAAGAGTTAATTAAGAAAGGCTGCTATGTCTGTGGTTGGCAAGGAACAGAAGAGGAGATAGAATTAGCGAAAGCTAAACAGATGAGTGAGACGAAATCCACTGTAACTAAAAAAGAAGATACACACTCATATTGGACAGATTGTCCTAAGTGTGGGAGGCGGGTAGTCAGAGAAGAGTTAGCGGAAAAGAGTTGTTTTATTTGTGGTTATAAGCCAGAGATGGAGGATAAAAGAGATGGATGAAGAGAAAGAGCGAAATCCTGAAGAGCAAAGAGATAAAGAGAAGGGGCAGGGTAAAAAAGAGGAAGAAAGCGTAGCAGGAGGAATTCTTAAAGGGATCGGCGAAATGATTCCAGGATTGGGTGGATTGTTCAAGGGCCTGGAAAAATCTCCGGCATTTAAAGAAAGATTAAAAAAGATTGATGAAAAAGTAGAGCGTAAGTTGGAAGAAGCCCCTTTGAAAAAGACAGAAGAAGGAAAATTTAAGATAGAAGGAAAGTTTGAAGCAAGGCATTTGGCTCCAGATAAATTATCTATGAGAAAGGAAGTCTCTCCTCGAATGCCACAGCCCCAGGAAAGACCGGCAGATATCTTTGACGAGAAAGATTATATTAAAGTGATTGCTGAGATACCAGGGGTTGAAGAGGAGGATATAAAAATTAATTTGGAGAAAGATGGCCTTACAATATCAGTAGATGTCCCTGACCACAAATATCATCAGGAATTGAAACTACCCCGCGAACCTAAAGGTAAGCTGGAGAAGTTTTATAGGAATGGAATCTTAGAAGTTAAGATAAAAAAGATATAATTTTTCATTTTTAATTTTAAATTTTTAATTGGAGCGAAGCGACAGATGCCAATCGATATTGATGAAGACAATCTAAAACACGGGCTTTTAGGTTTAGTTATTGCCTTAGTAGAGGTAATTAAAGATGCCCTTAATCTTCAGGCAATGAAGCGTATGGAAGGAGGCAGTTTAACTGAAGAAGAGATGGAGAGGCTTGGTGAGGCATTGCAGGATTTAGATATTGCAATTGAGGAGATAAAAAAAGAGCAGGGGATCACTGAGTCGGTTAAATCCGTAAGGGATGGTTTGGATAGTATTGTGGATGACGTATTAGACAAGATGATAAATCCCGAAAGGTGGAGGAAAGAGGCGGAGGAGAAAGGAATATAGAAAGAATATAGGAAAAGAGGCGGAGAAGGATTCTAAAATGGCTGAAGCAAGATATATTTATTGTATAGTCGAGGGAAGTGAAGAGATAACTCTTGGTAATATTGGAATAGAGGGTAGTAGCATTCATACTATTCCTTACCAAGATTTATGTGCTGTAGTGCATAATTGCCTATCAGAACCCTATAAATCAGAGGACCAGGAAAAGGTTAAATTATGGCTAACTACTCATGCGAAAGTTGTGGAAGTTGCCTGGGAAAGATTTGGCACGGTTTTACCCCTGGGATTTGATACCATCATTAAGGGTGAAGAGGGTGTTGCCCCCGATGAGAACATAAAGAAGTGGTTGAAGGACGATTATGAAAACTTAAGACAAAAACTGGCTAAACTCAAAGACAGAGCTGAGTTTGGAGTGCAGGTATTTTGGGACCCCAAAATTATCAGCGAAGGGCTCATTGAGACAAACCCTGAGATTAAGAAATTGAGTGAGGAGATAAAATCTAAATCTAAGGGCTTGGCTTATATGTATAAGCAGAAATTAGAGAACTTATTAAAAAAAGAGATGGAAAAAGAAGCAGATAGATATTTTAAGGATTTTTATGGGCAGATTAAAAGATGTGTCGACGAAATCAAGGTAGAAAAGACCAAAAAACTTGAAGAAGACAAACAAATGCTGTTGAATCTCTCTTGTTTGCTTTTTAAGGAAAAGAGTAAAATACTAGGTGAGGAACTAGAGAAAATTAACAATATGAAAGGATTTTTTGTTCGTTTTACCGGTCCCTGGCCACCATATAGTTTCGTATAGGGGGAAGAAATGGAACCATCCAGAGATACACACGCAACTTTAGTAGATCTGTTGGATCGAATTTTAGATAAAGGATTAGTAATTAATGCAGATATTATTATTTCTGTGGCTGGCATTCCTTTAATCGGCGTCAATTTGAGAGCAGCATTAGCGGGAATGGAGACTATGCTTAAATATGGAGTGATGCAGGCTTGGGATGAGAAAAGTAGGGCTTGGGAAAGAGAATATAGGAAGAAAAATGTCCCTTCTTTAGTTGAAGGAGAAGAGATTGTCCTGAAAATGTATGGTTCTTATTACTATAGTAAAGGGATATATAATGCCTGGAGACCAGGCTATTTTTATTTAACCAATAAAAGACTTATTCTTTACCGTCAAGATTTTGATGAAATCACATTTCAGATGCCCTTAGAAGAAATAAAAGCATTGGTAATAAGGGAGGAGGCACATTTTGTTAAAGAAAAGAAAAAACAGGTGCTTTATCTTATAGATAAACAGGATCGAGTATATAGACTAAGTGCGGTAGAAACAAATCAGTTAAAAGATACCATCGTGCAAAATTTAACAGCTTCAGGACTTTCTTTAGAGAAAAGTCCTGTGCTTCCAGAGTTTGAGGAGGGACCAATTGACTTCCTGATAGAAGGAGAAGAGGTTACTCACCGAGGGGAAAAAGTATGGTATTTAGTACCCGCTTCCGGTATTCAACAAGAGACCTGGAGGCCAGGTCATCTCTATCTTACTAATAAGAGATTGTGCTGGTGGTACGACTTTGAGAGGAAGTTGGTTTTTGATGTTCCTGTTAACAGAATAGTTAGTGTTAACACCGAAATGAGAAAATTAAGTGGTCTTGATAGTAAGAGGGAAAAGGTATTGGATGTAGCATATAAGTTTAATTCGACGAAAGCAATAGCCTCTTTCTCTGGAGGAAGACAGGTAGATGAATGGGTGGAAGCGCTAAACAGGACTATTTATGGCAAGATAGATGAGGAAACTGAAACCTGTCCCCAGTGCGGCGGGCTTGCCCCGGCTAAAGAACTATTAGAACAAGGTTGCTCAAGCTGCGGCTGGGTTAGCCATAGATTAAAAAATAAGATAAACAAATCAGCTTTATTAGCTGAATAAATTGAAAATGAGAAATTAGGGGTCATCAATTGAAAGAGAGCCAAGGAAGGGGAAAGGGAAAGCAATCGTAATATGATAAGTGATTTAGATACTATAAGAAAACCAGTTAGTTTACCTTTACTACAGGATGAGAAAGTGATTAAGTATTATACGGCAAGCTACGATATCGGGAGTTCACTTGCTTCATCCTGGAGACTGGGTAATTTATACCTTACTAACAAGAGACTGCTTTTTGTTCAGGTCAGAAAGATACTATTTGAGGTTCTGCTCAGCCAAATAAAGACTGTAAACATCGTAAAGAGGGGATGGATTTTGAGCAAGAAAATAAACCAACTTAATATAGTATCTGAAGGCAGGAAAGTGCCATATATTGCCATAAAAGACCCTGAGAATTGGAAAAAGGCAATTGAGGAAAGGACACAGAAGTCACAATCTACGCCTTCTGATCCACAGCCCACAATCCGTAACTTGCAACCTGATGAAGTAATTTTAAAGGGAAAAGGTGGTTATTTAACTCCCGGTCAATCAAGGTGGTGGCTTGGAACCTTTCTCCTTACTCATAAGAAACTTACTTTTTTTACTTATAAATCGGGGTTTGTATGGGAGACACTACTCAGCAGTATAAAGGATTTGAGAATAGAAAAAAGAGTTTATGGAGTTAGTAAAAGTGATACTATCTGTGTAGTATATGAATCTTTTGGTGAATTATCAAAAGTATGGATTATATCACTTAATTTAGAAACTTGGAGAAAAGAGCTATATAAGAGAACATTATTAAAAGTAGACCGGGAGACATTAGATAAAATTGTTACCAAATTGGATGCTGATTCAAAAGGGATAATCCGGTTTCTTTATGAGAATAGACATGCAAGAATCGACACATTAGCCAAACTCATAGAGGCTCCTACTCATATGGATATCTTACTTAAAATAAGGGAGATTATAAATCCAACAGCTGAAGAGATAATTGGCTATCCTATACTTTCATTCGAGAGTTCAAAAATTGACTGGGAAACTGGCGAGAAAGTTACATTTAGCTGGTGGCTCGCTGGTCAGCCTTATAAAGAGGGAAAGGAGCCACTTCTGGACATATTTGATGAGGATGATGACCTGGCAGTTTATTTGGAGCTGTTAGGTATTAAAGAAGATAAGTTAAGGTTAAGTGTGATGAATAATAAACTTATTATTGATGCAGATAAAGATTATCATAAAGAAATTCCTCTACCTGCAGTGGTTAATGCAAAAAGTTTTACCAGAAGGTATAAAAATAATATATTGGAAGTAAGATTAAAAAAGGTAGGTTATGATTAAAATAACAGCAAAACCTTCACAGGCAAGTAGCTTAGAAGTGCCTGGTATCTATGAAGTTCACCTTGATGTTAATGGAAATTTACTTGATTATATGAGGAAAGATATGTGCAAACGTGGTTATATTCAAAGAGAATCCATATGAAAGCATTGATTTATGTTCCTATTATTCATATGAGTGCTGACCTTGGCTCATTGGCAAAAGATTTGAACAGAAGAGGTATTGCTGATTTGGGGGAAAAATTATGGAAAGAGCATATAAAAACAGTGGAAAGCTTTTGGGATGAGCTGTCACATTATTTTGATTCTATAGATGTATCCGGTATGAAAATATATCAGGATGGAATGGTGGTAGGAGGTAAAGTTGGTCAGAAGATTGTCGAAGAAGGTGCAAAATCAGGAAGTAAAAATTATGAGTTAGTTTCGGAACTTCTTAAAAGAGGAGCCATTTTAGTTAAGACCGAAGATTTTAAGCTTGTAAAGAAAGAACGGGATAGGTTAATTGCTATAACACAAGTAAAATCTCTACCTGAGAAATTAATTGTATTTATGAAATATAAGGTAACTAAAAATAGACTTTTAAACAAAAGGGATGAATTTATTGCTAGAAGGGTTGAGGAGACCTTAAATCAAGACGAGACAGGAATCATTTTTATTGGTGCATTTCATAATATTAAAGAGAGACTTCCTAAAGATATTAGGATTATGGAGATAAGGGATACAGAAAAGGTAAGAGAATATCAAAAGATACTCCCCTTTTATAATAAGAATAGAGAACGATTTGAGGAATTGAGCAGATATCTTATCTCTAAAATAGAGGTGTAGACTTAGTTAAGGTATTCTTATACCAGCAACTGATAAAAAGCATATCTTTAATGTATCCGTTCGCATACTAAATAAACCAAAGGATCACAAATTTGAAGCAGGTACAAATCGTTTGAAGATAACACCGAGCATAAGAGTTGCTGATTATTCTAAAAAAAGCATTGATGAATCTAATGTTTTTTTCAATCGAAAAATGTACCAAATTTCAATCGAAAACTGTGCCACTTAATACTAAAAAATTTTATAAAATTAACTTATTTTTCCTCCTTCCTTTCTTAATTATTAATATATAATTTATGTATGCCAAACTGATTATTGTAGCTTAAAATCGATTCTGAGGGCTCTTTTAAATCTCTTCTGCCAATATTTTGGTCCTTTAACTACTCTTTTTCCTTTCCCCTGTATGATGGTCCATTCATATTAACTAGACGTTTTTTTATATTTAAAAAATTTTAAAATAATCAAAAATTGTTCAAAAATATATTTGAATAAATATATAATAGTGCTATTATATAAATATGTTAAGGGTATTTAATTTAAATTTCAGATAATTAAATAAGGTAATAAATAAATATTTTAAATATAGGGGAAAAATTGAAAGATAATTCACACAAAAATGTAAACATTATTTCAGAAAATTCATGTTCCATAAAAACCTGGCCTGAAGATGAAAGACCTAGAGAAAAGCTTGTAAAATTTGGACCCGAATATTTAAGTAATGCAGAGCTTCTTGCTGTAATTATAGGGACTGGCATTAATACAGGAAAATATAGTCAAAGTGCCATAGATTTGGCAAAAACTATAATTTTAAGATTTGATAGCTTAAAAAATCTCATTAATACATCTTTTAATGAATTAATTTCAATTAGCGGAATGGGAATCTCAAAAGCAGCAAAGATAATTGCAGTTTTTGAACTTGGTAAAAGAGCCTTATCGGTACAAAACGGCAATAATATTAAATTCAGATGCAGTGAAGAAGTTGCAAATTATTATATTCCGCTGATGAAAGATTTAAAAAAAGAACAGTTTAAAGTAATTTTACTTGATATTAAAAATAAAATTATTAAAGATATTTTAATTTCTCAAGGGAGTTTAACGGCAAGCATAGTACATCCACGGGAGGTATTAAAACCTGCAATCCAGGCAAGCGCAGCATCAGTAATATTTATCCATAATCATCCAAGCGGTGATCCTGAACCTTCTTCTGATGATATTGAAGTTACAAATAGACTTTGCCGTTCCTGTTCCATTCTTGGTATTAATTTACTTGATCATATAATTGTAGCAGAAAATGGTTATTACAGCTTTAAACAGAAAGATTTAATATAAAAATATAAATTTATGAGCTATATATTATCCATATTTCTGTAGATTTTGGTATCTCTTCTTTACTGATGCTAAAAGAAAAATTAAATTCTTTAATATTATAAATGCTTTTAACATTATTTTTGAAAGAATTTATATCATCAATATCAATGCGGGTATCTTTTTCTTTAAAGTGCATGGGTATTGCTATTTTCGGATTTAATTCTTTTATTAAACTTGTTGCTTCTTTATAATTAATAGTATAAACACCACCAGCTGGAATAAAAATAATGTCAGAATTTTTTAACTCATTTAAGGTTGAAATGTTTGAAACAGAGCCATAATCACCAAAATGAACAAATTTAATTTTATCAATCTCAAAACTAAATATTATATTTTTACCTCTTAAAGTCCCATTTTTATTATCGTGAAATGACTGGTATCCTTTTAATGGTATGCCGCTTATATTAAACACTCCTGCTTCTCTTATGATTTCAGGATTACCTTTAAAAAGACTTACATTGGAGTGATCAAAATGTGAATGTGAAACTGTTACAATATTTGCAGAAACATCAGGAAGATTTGATTTTACATGCGAATCAAATGGATCCGTGCCAATTTTTATGCCTTTTTCTGATTCTATAACAAACATTGACTGACCATAAAAAGTTATTTTTGTTTTTGTGCTCATAGTAACCTGCCTTTATTTTAAAAAAATAAAATTTAATTTATTATAAAATATAAGTAAAAAATAAAATCTGACCTTACTATAATATATAATAGCAATATTAAAATTATTTTTAAAATTTAATTTTAGATTAAAATTATAGTTTTTTTATTTTAAATTTAACATAGCTAATATAGCAATATTGCTAAAAAATAACATATTTTTAAGTTTTATTTTTAAATTTAATTTGACTAAAATTACAATTTTTATTAATATTTCCAATTGTCAAAAATAATGTTTTAATGTATTTTGTTCTTAAGATAATTTCTATTATATTCATTTAAGGGCCCATAGCTCAGCTGGTTAGAGCAGCGCACTCATAATGCGGAGGTCCCAGGTCCGAATCCTGGTGGGCCCACCAGGGAATTTAGATAACCTCGATTTTTAAAATGGGTCTTCATCAAAAAATGAGGTCTTCAGGTTCTTCACCAAAAAAACGAGGCAACCCATTCTAGCAACATAAAACTTAGCTTTACGTTAAAACATTGGCTCTACATAAAAAAGCGCAAACTATGTTTACAGGTTCTATACTAAAATTTAGTGCAATTTATTTAAATAGCTTAAAGCTTTAACTTTTAATTTATAATTTTCGGGGTTTTCAAATTCATATGTTATAAGGAATATCATCTGATTTTTATTTTTTATTAAATCTCCTAAAAATATTAATGATGATAAAAAATATTAATGATAATATTATATCTCAAGGATATAATTAATATAAAAAGTTTTGTTTTTTTAATTTAAAACTAAATATGGTAATATTTTTAACTAAAATACTTATTGAAAATAATTTAAGATGATTAAATTAAAAGAATTAACTGAAATTCTTAACCGGCAGTTTCATAAAGAATATGCATTAAGCTGGGATAATTCAGGGCTTTTAATCGGTAATTTTAATGAAGAAATTAATAATATTTTAGTTGCAGTTGATGTTAATGATTCAGTAATAAATGAAGCCATAAAATTAAAGGTAGATCTTATATTCTCACATCATCCGCTTATATTTAGCCCGATTAAAAATATTATTTCTGATAACTTACAGGGACAGACAATTTTGAAACTGGCTGAACATAAAATAGCAGTTTATTGTGCACATACAAATTATGACTTAATGGAGAATGGCTTAAATGATTATATTGCAAAGCTTCTTGAACTGGAAAATATAAAGATAATTATTCCTGAAAGCTTAAGATGGTTTAAATTTGTAATTTTTGTACCAGTGGAGTACGAAGAAAAAGTAAGAAATGCAATTTGTCTTGCAGGAGGAGGACAATGGAAAAATTATTCTTGTGCTACATTTAAAACACTTGGAAAGGGAACTTTTAAACCTGAAGAGGGTTCAAAGCCTTTTATTGGAGAAAAAGGCAGCTTAAGCATTGTTGAAGAAGCAAGAATAGAATGCATAGTTTCGGAAGACAAATTAAATAATTTAATAAATAATGTTTTAAAATCTCATCCTTATGAAGAACCTGCTTATGATATTTACCCGCTTGAAAATAAATTTGAAACAGGAGGTATTGGAAGAATAGGAAATTTAAAAAAATATTTATTTTTAAATGACTTTTTAAATTTTATAAAAGAAAAATTAAATTTAAATAATTTTAAATACATCTTAAAAGATAATTTTGTTTTAAAAGATAAAGAAAAAGAGAAAAAAATAAGAAAAATTGCAGTAATTAACGGTAGTATAAATTCAATTATTGAAGATATAAAATATCTGGATTTTGATGCACTTGTATGTGGTGAAATAGGTTATCACAATGCGCAAATGATTTCAGAATCAGGTAAATTAGTAATAGAAATTGGCCATGGAGAATCAGAATTATTTGCTGCCAGTCACATTTTTAAGATTTTAAATGATAATAATGAAAAAATGAATTTTAATTTAAACATCTTTAAGAGCAAAAATAATGAAATATTATGGAGATATTTAATTGAATAATAAAAATTTAGATAAAAAAATGTCAAATTATACGTCCCCGTGACATTAAAAATAATGAAATATTATGGAGGTATTTAATTGAATAATAAAAATTTTGATCTCCTGAATTTATATAGATTACAGTTATCAGATAATAAGATTTCTTTTCTTGAGAAAGAAATAGAAAAATTAAAATCTAATGAAGAGCTTAAAGCAAGAGAAGAAGAATTAAATGAAAGTATTGCAACCATAAATAATTTAAGTGCAAGTTATAATGAGCTTGAAAAAGAAAGAAAAAGGCTTGATGATGAATTAAGTATGAGAAATGAAAAAATTAAAAAAAATGAGCAAAAGTTATCAAGCGGAACTTTAACAAGCACCAGGGAGATTGTAAGCTATCAGGAAGAGATTGTAAGTATTAAAAAATTAAATGAAGATATTGAAAATAAAATAATTGAAATCATGATAAAAATTGATGATATCAATGAGCTGATAAAATCAGAAAATGATAAAAAAGAAAAAATAAGTTCTCATGTAAATAAACTTAAAGAAGAAATAAGCAGTAATATGCATGTGCTTGAAGAAAAACTAAAAAAATACAAAGAAAAAAAAGAATATGTAATACAGCTTATACCTGAAGATTTAATTATTAAATATAATGAGATAAAAGAAAAAAGAGGAGGTATTGCTGTAGGTATTTTAAAAGAAAGAATGTGTATGGCTTGCAACATGGAAATATCTGCCGGAGAAGCAATAAAGATGAATGATTTAAATGAGATTTATAAATGCCCTACCTGCAGACGAATGATTATTAAGTATAGAGAAGAAGTTGATTTAATTAATGAAGAGTTTAAAGAATAATATTATCACTATTTATACTGATGGGGGTTCAAGAGGTAATCCCGGTCCTGCTGCTATAAGTTTTATTATTTATGACTCAAGTAATAAAAAATTAGAACAAAAATCAGAATATATTGGAAATAATACAAATAATTATGCTGAATATCTTGCTATTCTTAAAGCATTAATTAATGTAAAAAAATATAATCCTGATGGAGTTAATGTTTATACGGACAGCAATCTTGCATATAATCAGATAAATGGTTTCTGGAAGATTAAAGATGAGAAATTAAGAGATATAGTTAATAAGATAAATAAGGAAATTTTAAATTTAAAAAATTTTAAAATTTTTTACATACCTCGTGAAAAAAATAAAGAATCTGATAATCTTGTAAATATTGAATTAAATTTAAACACACCAGATAATTAAGTTTTAATTTTTTATTTATTTTAATTCAACATATTGTAAATCTTTTATAATATGGCATTTTAAAAAAATCCCGATTATATTCAACATTCATCGAAGCATTAAATAAAAGATATCAGCAAAAAGTGTCAGATTAATTAAATAAATAACAATTAAAGACTTTCTTATCTTATTTTTCTTTATTTTTCTTTTGTTTATATTGATTTTTATAAAATCAGGTTTATTATTTTAATTAAACAGTAAAGCCAGCTGGATAGTCGCAGGGAATTAATTTAAAAATTTCCTGAGGAAAGTCCGGGCTCCAAAGGGCAAAATGCCGGGTAACACCCGGGCAGGTATTGTGAAAACTTTACCTGACTGAAAGTGCAACAGAAATTATACCGCCGGTCATTTACAGCTTTTAAAATTTATATTTTTTAAGCTGAAGAATTAAGAATAATTAAATGACGGTAAGGGTGAAATGGCGAGTTAAGAGCTCACCGGCAGTCTGGTAACAGACTGGCCAGGCAAACCACATTTGGAGCAAGATCAAATAGGGAAGAACTTGAGTTGCCCGCTCATCTTCCGGGTTGATCGCTTGAGGCAAATAGTAATATTTGTCCTGGAGAGATGGCTGTCACTGACTATATATAATTAAAGTCAGATACAGAACCCGGCTTATAAGCTGGCTTTACTGTAATTATTATTATTTATTAATTAATTTCCAGTAAATAATTATTTCTGATGAAATTAATCAAATGCCAAATTTAAGATTAATTTATAAAAATTTTAAGCTTAATTTAAACAGATAAATTACTAAAACTTGAGTTATTCATCAGTAATTAATTAATCACCAGAATTTATTTTAGATGCCATTATGTCAAATTATTCGTCCCCGTGACATTACTATTCTTCAAGCATAGAAATAAATTCATTAACTAAATCAGGGTCAAATTGAGTACCCGAGCATTTTTTAAGCTCTTCAAATGCTTCTTCCTTACTCATTTTATTTTTATAAGGTCTGCCATTTGTCATTACATCATAAGCATCCACAATTGCGATTATTCTTGATATTAAAGGAATTTCACTGCCTTTTAAACCATGAGGATATCCTGAGCCATTCCACCATTCATGATGGTAGAGGATTGCATCTGCTATGTTTGAAAGATGCGCAATGTTTCTAACTATATTATATCCTGATTGAGAATGTCTTTTAACAATTTTATATTCGGATTCTGATAATTTTTCTTTCTTTAATAAAATTTCCTCAGGAACAGCAATTTTTCCAATATCGTGCAATTCAGATAATAAGGAAAGATCAGTAAGAAAGTTTTCAGACAGATTTATTTTTTTACCTAACTTTATTGCTAAATCTTTAACCCTTTCTGTATGTTCTGCTGTTTCGAAATCTTTTTCAAAAAGAATATCTTTAAGTGTATTTATTATTACAATTGAAGTACTTTTACTTTCAATTAATTTCTTTTTATACATTAATTCTTCAGCTTCATTGATTACATCTTTTATATCCCTTTCTTTGTTATATTTAGTTGCACTGCCAATTGAAATACTGATTGGTATTTTCTGTTCAGAGAATTTTAATCTTTCCTTTTCTATACGGTTTAAAATATTAATAATTTCGGTTTCTGAGGTTTTTGGTAAAAGTATTACAAATTCATCTCCGCCATACCTTGAAATTATATCTTCCTTACGAAAAGCATTCTTAAAAATTTTAGCTACATTATAAAGCAGAAGGTCTCCTTCCTTGTGCCCGAATGTATCATTTACAAGCTTAAGCCCGTTAATATCAGCCATTACAATGCTTAAAGGCAGCTGTCTTTCAACATCAAGTCTTTTTAATTCCTCTTCCAAATATGCTCTGTTGTATAAACCGGTTAATTTATCATGATAAGATAAAAATTTAAGCTGTTCTTCATTTTTTTTACGTTCAGTTATATCTCTTACTATTCCTTCATAAAATAAAGGTTTGTCATCTTCCCGTACTACTCTTGAGCTTATTTCAACATCTATTACTGTTCCGTTTTTTTTCTTTAATTTTGTGCAAAAGGTTTTATCTCTTTCATTAATTTCCGGTCTGTCATTTTTAGCAAAATAAAGCTGGGAAGGTATATCTACCTTCATAAGTTCCTCTTTGTTTTTATAACCAAGCATCTTAACAAGTGCCGGATTAGCATCAATATACTTACCATTAATTGTTGATTGATATATCCCGTCTATTGATCTCTCAAATAAAGATCTGTATTTTTCCTCGCTTTCCTTAAGCTTTTCTTCTTTTATTATTATTTCAGTTAAGTCATTGTATATTGCTACTATTTCGTTTGAGGAAAGCTTAAAAACATAATTTTCCTTCAATCCTGAAATTCTGTTATCTTTATATAAAGACAAAGGAAAAATTTCCGGTTTACCTGTTTTATACACTCTTTTAAATATATCAAGCAAACCAAATTCAATAATTCCAGGAAATACATCTGTTACATTTTTACCAATTACATCCTTTTTTTTAACTTTTTCTATTTTTTCTACAGCTTTATTTAAATCTTTAATAATAAATTTATTACAATCTTCTTTAACTTCATATATTACTATTCCACTGTTGATGTTATTAAAAATTTTTTTAAGTAATTTTTCTTTAGCTTTTAATTCATTGCATTTTTTTATAAAATTTTTTAAATTTGTTTTTTTAAATTCATTCATTTTTTTTAAAAATCAATTTTAAATTATTTTAAGCTTTTCATATTTAGTTATTTTTTATCATTTTTTATTAAAAAGATAAATAAAACTCAAATACATAATTGTTAACAATTATAACAATTCTAATAAATAAAAACTATTTGTTTAATTTTTATGGTTAAAATATCAGATTTCAGCAATATAAAGATTAAAATTTTTTAATTTTATTTTAATTTTCATTTATAAAATTAGTTATAAAATTAAAAATAAAAAAATTATTTTCCGGAGGTAAAAAATTTGAGAATTTTACTTGTTGAAGATGAACCATCACTTTTAAAAATTATTGAAAGACGTTTAAAAGAAGAAGGATATAGTGTTGATTCTGCTAAAGATGGAAGAGAAGCAGAAAATTTTATTAATTCTGTTGAATATGACTGTATTATCCTTGATATAATGATTCCCATTATTGATGGTTTAACTTTACTTAGAAAAATGAGATTAAAAAAAATATCCTCACCTGTTTTATTTTTAACAGCAAAGGACACAATCGAAGATAGAGTTATCGGGCTTGATAGTGGTGCTGATGATTATTTAGTTAAACCTTTTTCTTTTGATGAGCTTTTAGCAAGAGTAAGATCTTTACTGCGACGCCAGAAAGAAAGTAGAGACATTATTTTATCGATAGATGATTTAAAGGTAAATACCATAACCAGAGAAGTAAAAAGGGGAGATAAATTAATAGAATTAACTTCAAAAGAGTATGCCTTGCTTGAATTTTTTTTAAGAAATAAAAACAGGGTTTTAACAAAACATCAGATTGCAGAACATATCTGGAATTATAACTTTGAATATAACTCAAATATTGTAGAGGTATATGTAAGATATCTTAGAAGAAAAATTGATGATGATTTTAAAAATAAACTGATTCATACAGTAAGAGGCGGAGGATATTTATTTAAGGATAAAAATGAAAAATCTTAAAATAAGAAATCTTAAGATAAGATATAAAATTACTTTATGGTATGCCTCACTGCTTTTAATTTTGCTTGTAGTGTTTAATATTTTTATTTATATGATTATATCAGGAATATTAAATCAAAGTGTAAAAGGTTTTCTTAAATCGGATGCCAGGCAGGTATTTTCAATTATACAATCAGAAGGATACAATGTTCATTTTGATATACCTTATAAAATTATTGATACTAATACTTATTTTGTTATTTTTGATGTTAATGGTAATGCAGGTTTTAAAAGTAAAATTTTACCTGAAATAGTAAATCTGCCTGTTGGACAGGAACAATTAAGATATGTTTCAATTAATAAGGTTAAATGGATTGTTTATGATACTCCAGTATTAAATAATGGAAATGTTATCGGGTGGATAAGAGTCAGCCGTTCTTTACAATATATAACAGATGCATTACTTAATTTAAAAATTATAATGTTTATTTCCGTTCCGTTGTATATGTTTCTTGCTTCATTAGGTGGATTGTTTTTAGCTAACAGAGCTTTAAAACCTATTGATTATATAACAAAAACAGCGCAGGAAATAAGTAAAGGAGATTTAAGTCAAAGGCTGAAGTTAAATAAAACAGAAGATGAAGTTGGAAGGCTTGCTGTTACATTTGATGAGATGCTTGATAAACTTGAAGCTTCAATTAAAAAGGAAAGGCAATTTGCCTCAGATGCTTCTCATGAACTCAGAACTCCCATATCAGTAATTACTGCACAAGCAGAGCAGGCTTTATCAGGTAAACGCAAAGTTAAGGAGTATAAGGAAGCTTTTGAAATTGTTTATAATGAAAGTAAAAAAATGAATCATATTATTTCACAACTTCTTATGATTAGCAGAAGTGATGAAGGTACATATAGTTTTAATTTTGAAATTCTTGAATTAAATATGATTATGGAAGATATAGTAAAAGAATTTCAAAACATTGCAATACAAAAAGATATACAAATATCTTTTAAATCAGAAACTGCAGTAAAAATAAAAGCGGACCAAACCCTCTTAACAAGATTATTTATAAACTTAATAGATAATGCCATAAAATACACAAATAAAGGCGGAAAAATAAATATTAGCATAAATAAGGAAAATAACTATTCTATAATAATTATTGAAGATACTGGTATTGGAATATCTGAAGAAGATATGCCATATATTTTTGACAGGTTGTATCAGGTGGATAAATCAAGATCAGATAGAGGTACAGGACTTGGTTTATCAATTGCAAAATGGATAGCAGATTTGCATAAAGGCGAATTAAAAGTTGAAAGCAAACTGAATTCTGGTTCCAAATTTATAGTTAGATTACCCTTAAATACTTAACTTTATCTTAACTTTATACATTTAATTATTTTATTTATTTAACTTAGCTTATAAAAAAAATTTTAAAATTTTTAAAATTTAAGCTTAAAATTTATAACACCCAATTTAAATTAAATTAAAATCAGTTAAATTTAAAAAAAATCTAAAAATAAACTAACATTAAAAAATTTTAATATTAATTTAATATCACTTTAACTTTTATAAGTAAAATATCTTATATATGTAGAAATAAGTAAATCTTAATTAAATTTATTTTTTAATCTTATAAAAATGTTAAGAGGTGATATAAAATGAATAAAAGAAAAATTATCAGGAACCTGTTTATTGTTTTTATTGGTATTTTAGTAATATTTTCACTATCCGGTTGTTCTCTTATTGTTTCTAAACTAAATTTAAATCAAAATCACAAGGCGGCAAGTAAAGCACCCGCTACTACAAGTACTGCTGCTAATGTACAAAATAATAAAAACATTGATACTCAAATTCTTGTGTCATTTGATGAAGCAATAAGTAAAGTTGCAGAAGATGTAAAACCTTCAGTAGTTAATATTAAAGTTCAAATACAGGAGCAGGATATTTTTGGAAACTTAAGAGAAGGAGAAGGTGTTGGTTCAGGAGTAATATTTACTTCTGATGGATATATAATAACAAATAATCATGTTGCAGGAGATGCAAAATCTATTTCAGTTACATTATATGATGGTAAGGAATATCCTGCTAAATTAATTGGTGCAGATAAAAATACTGACATTGCTGTAGTAAAAATTGAAGCAAATAATTTAAAGCCTGCAAATTTCACTACAATTAAAAATATTAAAGTAGGTCAACTTGCAAT
>JAMDEN010000040.1 GCA_023487035.1 Actinomycetota bacterium | reverse complement strand
GATATTTTTCATTGTAAGCTCTTCAACAAAAAAAGAAACTTTATTTATAATTAAATTTATTAATATTAGTAATTTAAATGCCTTATTAATTTTATTTAATTTTTTTGCTGCATAACCATATTATAAGTTTCTCTTGCAATAATTATTTCCTCATTTACTTTTACGACAGCAACAGGAACTTTTGAGTCTGAAGTGGAAATTATTTGTTCACCTTTCAGGTTTTTATTTTTATTCTTATCAATAATTATCCCGAAGTAAGTCATATCATCAAGTATTGATTCTCTGGTAATTGAGGAATTTTCTCCAATTCCTCCTCCAAAAATAATTAAATCAAGACCATTCATTATTGCAGCATAAGAACCTATGTATTTCTTAATTCTAAAAACGTAAGAGTCAAAAGCTCTTATGCAATCCGGGTCTTTTTCTTCAACGCCTTTTTCAATATCAATAAAATTTTTATATTTTCTGGAAAGTCCAAGCAGCCCTGACTTTTGATTAATAATTTCATCCATTTCAGCCGGATTTAAATCTTCTTTTTTCATAAGATAACCAATTATGGCAGGATCCATGTCACCACTTCTTGTAGACATAAATAAACCTTCAGCAGGTGTAAATCCCATAGAAGTATCCATAGTTTTTCCATTTTTAATGGCAGTAATTGATGAACCCCCTCCAAGCATTATTGCAACTATCTTCATCTTTTTATAATCTATACCTAAAAGTTCAGATACCCTTGAAACCATATAGGTATATGCGATTCCATGAAATCCGTATTTTCTTATTCTATATTTTTCATAATAATCATAAGGTATGCCGTAAAGATATGCTTTAGAAGGAATATCCTTATGAAAAATATTATCAAAAACAACTACATTCGGCTTATTTTTAAATAAATCCATGCTGACTTCAATACCCATAAGATTTGCTGGATTATGTAAAGGTGCAAGTTCCAGACTTTCTTTTATTTTTTCTATAACTTCTTCATCTATGATGCAATGACTACTAATTCTATCTCCTATATTTACATATCTATGACCAATTGCATCAATATCATTTTTATTTTTAATTACCGATACTGGAGGATTGGATAATAAATCAATAATCATATTTAAACCAGTTTTATGATCTGAAACTTTGTAAGGTTTGTCTATAAATGTAAAATTTTTTGAAATAAAGGTAAATAAAGTATTTATCTGGCCGATATTTTCAATTTTACCTTCAGCAACTACATTTTCTTCTGGCATATTAAATAATTTAAATTTAATTGAAGTTGAACCTGAATTAATTACTAAAATTTCCATTTATAATTTCAAATTTTATTTGTGTAAATATTTTCAATTACCTTCCTTACTATATCTTCAATAAGATTCTTTGTTGATTCAACGGAATAATTATTATTTTCTATATTTTTTGTATTAAAACCAGAGCTATTAACGGGATTTACTTCATAAGCCACTCTTTTTATATTCATTAAATGGTATGCACTTATATTATCAGAAGAGATACCGCCACCCCAAGTACCAGTAGATAATGTCATAGATGGTGTAAGTGAAGTAGTTAAGCCGATTGCTCCCTGAGAAGCAGGGGTGTTAATTAGAATTCTAAACACAGGTTTTTTATGAGCAAATTCTGTTATTACTTCTTCATCCCAGGAATGAATAACCATGGTATGACCTACCCCACCAAAATTAATAAGTTCAATACACCTTTCACAGGCATCCTGCCAATTATCTGAAATATAATAGGCAATTACTGGAGAAAGTATTTCTCTTGAGAGAGGATACTTGGGACCAACTCCGGCAAGTTTTGCTGCCAGAAGTTTAATGCCAGCTGGAACTGAAACTTTGGCAGCATCAGCAATTACCTGAATGTCTTTTCCGACCATTTCGGGATTCATAGCCTCATTTTTAATTAAAACAGATCCCACTTTTTCAATCTCAGCTTCATTTAAAAAATACGTACCATTGCGAATCATATATTCTCTAAATTCTGACTCAACATCTTTATGAACTATTACAGATTGCTCAGACGCACAAATAACCCCGTTATCAAAAGACTTGGATATTATTATATCTTTTGCAGCCTTTTCAAGATTAGCAGATTTATCAACATAAACAGGAGTATTTCCCGGTCCAACTCCAAGTGCAGGTTTTCCATAAGAATGGGCAGCTTTGACCATTGCCAAACCGCCAGTAGCAAGAATTATAGCTATATTTGGACTTGCCATTAATTCTTTAGTACCTTCAAGTGTTGAAGTTTCAATGCAGCTTATTAATCCCTTTGGTGCACCTGCATTTTCTGCAGCATTGGCCATTACTTCTGCGGCTTCAAAAGAACATCTTACAGCATGAGGATGCGGAGCAAATACAATAGCATTTCTTGCTTTTACTGAAATTAAAGCTTTAAACATTACTGTTGAAGTAGGATTCGTTGTAGGAGTAATAGCAGCAACAACTCCCATGGGATGAGCAATCTCTATTATTTTTTTAGAATTATCTCTGTTGATTACCCCGACAGTTTTAAGGTTTTTAATGGATTCAAATACATTTTTTGTTGAAAAGATATTTTTTAATACTTTATCTTCAACTTTGCCATAACCGGTTTCTTCTACTGCAATTTTTGCCAGTCTTTCTGATGCTTCTATACCTGCAACAGCCATGGACTCTACAATCTTATCAACTTTATCCTGGGGAAATGTTGAAAATAACTCATAGGCAGCCTTAGCTGATTTTGATAAATTTCTTGCTTGTTGGATTGATAGTAAATCCTTGTCAAATAACGAGTTTTCCATAATTTATTTTACTCCAATTTAAATTTTAAAAATAACTTTCAACGATGAAGTTGATTTTGCAGTTTCAAATGCTTCATGGTATTGATCTAAATTAAATTTTGAACTTATAAATTTAGACAAATCAATTTTATTTGATAAAAGCAGCTCCAATGTCTTGTAATAATTCAAAACAGTTGACCCGGTTGTACCAAGAATCTTTATATTCTTGTAATGAATTTTATTTGATTCAATAACTACTTTATCTTTTCCTTTAGGAAGTGTACCAAAAAAATTAATATGACCACCAATAGCAACAAGATCAAGGCTTTGAGATTGAGCTTCAGCAGAAGCTGCAGCTATTATAATGGCATCTGCTCCTCTGCCATAACTAAGATTGAAAATAATCTCTTTAAGATCTTCTTTTAAAGGATTGACCACCCTGTCTGCTCCAAATTTTAAAGCTATTTCTCGCCTTTCATCTAATATTTCACTAACAATAACTTTTTGAGCGCCAAAAATCTTAGCCATTTGCATATGCATCAAACCAACTGGACCCGCTCCTATTACAAGAATAACATCAGCAGGTTTTACTTCACATGCACTTAATCCTGTAAATACGGTAGCAAGCGGTTCCGCAATTGCTGCAACTTCAAAGCTCATATTATCAGGCAGTATAAAAACATTTCCACCCTTTATATGAGGTTCAGGAATAATCATATATTCTGCAAACCCGCCGTTCGTGCTAAGACCAAGAACTATATCTTTGCCACAAAATACTTGCATACCTGAAATGCATTGTCTGCAAACACCGCACCCTGAAACCGGCGCAACAGCGACTCTCATTCCTTTTTTTAAACCTTTAACTTTTTCTCCAACTTTTGAAATTATGCCTGCAACTTCATGGCCTAAAATCCTTGTCTCATTTTCCTGAATATGCCTATGCCCTGATGTTATCACCCTTAAATCAGTTCCACATATTGCAGCTGCATGGACTTTAAGTAAAGCTTCATTTTCATTTATTTCAGGTATATTTATGTCATCTAACCTAATGTCATTAATCCCGTGATATACTATAGCTTTCACTGATAAAATCCTCTATTTTTCTACTAAAATACATAAATATAAAATAATTAATTTAAATTGATATAAGAATAGTTATTTTTATTACAATATCTATAATTAAAAACTCTGAAATCCTGCATAAATTTAATATAATTCTAAATCATTAGTAAAATTTTTATTTCCATACACTATATTTTTTTGTAAAAAATCTATTTGTCACTTGGTAAAATTTTATCAATTTCACCATGAGGCCTAGGAATAACATGAACAGAAACTAATTCGCCAATTCTTTTAGCAGCTAAAGCCCCTTCCACTACTGAAGTTTTAACTGCTGCAACATCACCTTCTACTACAATTGTGATAAACCCACCCCCAGTTTGTTTTGAGCCAATTATTCTAACATCAGCAGCTTTAACCATTGCATCAGTAGCTTCTACTAATCCAACAAAACCTTTTGTTTCAAAAAGACCTATTGCATAATTCAAAAATACCTCCGAATATTTCTTCAAATTTCTTAATTAATATACAACTTTCTATTAATATCTATTTTGAACTGCTGATTCTTCCAGGTAAAATTTTATCAACTTCCGCATGAGGACTAGGAATAACATGAACAGATATAAGCTCCCCTACTTTTTTTGCTGCTGCAGCTCCTGCATCTATAGCTGCTTTAACAGCTCCGACATCACCTTCTACTATAACTGTAAAATAACCTCCGCCAATTTGTTTTTCTCCTAGCAAACTTACATTTGCAGCTTTGACCATTGCATCAGCTGCCTCTACTGAGCCTACAAATCCTCTTGTTTCAATAAGACCTATTGCATTTTTCATTTTTTCCCATCCTTTTTGTCTATAAATTTTATCGAACTATTTTAAAAAATATTATTTTTAATAAACTGAAAAAATTTATTTTGCCCATTCAAGTGACCTGTTTACAGCATTTTTCCAGCCTGAATAAAGTGCTTTTCTTTTTTCTTCATTCATTGAGGGTTTATACATTTTTCCAACTTCCCATTGTTTTCCAAGATCTTTCATATCACTCCAGAATCCTACACCTAACCCTGCAAGATACGCTGCACCAAGAGCCGCCATTTCGGTTACTTTTGGACACACTACAGGTATTCCAAGGATATCTGCCTGGAATTGCATTAAAAAATCACTTTTTGTTGCTCCGCCATCAACTCTTAGTGAAAGTATTTTAATAGAAGAATCTGAGACCATTGCATTGATTACATCTAGTGTTTGATAAGCAATAGCTTCTTCTGCAGCTCTGCAGATATGTTCTCTTGAAGTACCTCTCGTAATTCCTATTATAAGTCCCCTTGCGTACATATCCCAATATGGTGCGCACAGGCCTGTAAATGCAGGCACCAAATAAACATTCCCGGTGTCTTCAACCTGTTCAGACAGTAAATCGCATTCTCTTGCATCTTTAATGATTTTTAATCCATCTCTTAACCACTGTATGGTGGCTCCACCTATAAAAATTACACCTTCAAATGCATATACCGCCTTATTATTTATTACCCACGCAAGATCGGTAGTAAGTCCATTTTTTGATTTAACAGGGTTTTCCCCTATATTCATCATCAATGCAAGAGCAGTGCCATAAGTATTTTTTGCCATACCCGGATTAAAGCAAGCTTGTCCAAAAAGTGCTGATTGTTGATCACCAGCATCTCCAGCAATAGGAACTTCGATTCCAAAAATATTTTTATCTGTAAAAGCCATTATACCTGAATTTGACTTTAGCTCCGGTAATACACTTTCAGGAACGCCAAATATTTCAAGTAATTCACTATCCCATTTAAGGCTATTTATATTTAATAGCAATGTTCTTGAAGCATTAGAATAATCTGTTACATGATACTTCCCCTTGCTTAAATTCCATATTATCCATGAATCCACGTTACCTGCTAAAACTTCCCCTTTTTTTATTTTTTCCCTTACACCATCAACATTATCAATTATCCATTTGATTTTTGTAGCAGAAAAATATGCATCTATGACAAGTCCTGTTTTTTCATTAATCAAATTAGAATAACCTTTTGATTTTAAATAACTGCAGTAATCTGCAGTTCTTCTGCACTGCCAAACAATTGCATTATATAAAGGTTTCCCAGTTTCTTTGTCCCAAAGTATTACTGTTTCTCTTTGATTTGTTATACCTATCGAAGCAATTTCATTAGCATCAATTTTAGACTTTCCCATGACTTCTCTTATGCAATCCAAAATTGTTTTTATATATTCTTCAGGGTCATGCTCAACCCACCCTGGATTCGGGTAAAACTGCCTTATTTCCCTATAAGCACTTTGAAAAACTCTTCCGTTATAATCAAATAAAATTACTCTTGATCCAGTAGTTCCCTGATCTATAGATAATATATATTTTTTATTCATAGTTTTAACTTGGTTTGTTAAAAAAATTAATAAGTTTCTAATCTTCCGGTTTAAACATAACTTTATTAAAAATTTCCTTCCTGTAAAACATCATATCAAATGCTTTGGCACAATCTTCAAGCCTATATCTATGCGAAACAACAGGATTACATAAAATTTTACCTTTACTTGTATAGTTGATAGCCGCTCTCCATTCATCCACAGGAAGAGGAGAAATAAGTGAATTCCAAGACCCGACTAATTCAATTTCACCTCTTAAAATTTTGCTAAGTGCAGCATTAGGGAGAACTAAGTCATCATAAGATATTCCGCAAAATACTATTCTTCCTAGCTTTCTAGTTACTTCAATGCATTGAATTTGTGTAATTTTATTTCCAGCTATCTCTATGGAAACATCAACACCTCTTTTATTAGTTTTATTATTAATGATTTCCACAGGATTCTCTCTTTTTGCATTAATACATACATCCGCGCCGAATTTTTCAGCCAGCTCTAATTTTTCATCAAAAATATCTACAGCAAAAATTTCTGTACACCCTGAATATTTAAGCCACTGGACAGCGATGAGTCCTATTGCACCCAATCCAAATACTGCCACTTTTTGACCCGGCTCCAATCTGGATTTCCTAACAGCATGAAGAGCCACAGCAATAGGATCAGTCATAGCTCCTGTTTCAAAATCAACATTAAAAGGTATTTTTATAAGATTATCTATTTTTACTTTTATATATTCTGCCATCGCTCCTTCTTCTCTAGAACCATAATAACTATAATTATCACAAAGCACTTGCTGTCCTATTCTACAATAATCACAAACACCGCAGGGAATCAACGGAACAACTGTTACCCTGTCTCCGATATTAAAACCTTTATTATTTGTTCCAATGTTTTCTACTACTCCTGAAAACTCATGTCCAATAGTAATTGGATGTCTGTATGCACCTTTGACCATTACCCTCATTAAATCAGACCCACATACACCACAGGCTTTTACTTTGATTATCGCTTCATTTTCATTTTCAATGACAGGTTTATCTATTTCGACACATCTTAAATCACTTGGTGCAAATAGTCTTACTGCCCTCATCTTGCTCATTTATTCCTCCAACCTATTTGCTTTCTACTATTTTTATAGATTTACTAGTTCCAATCCTGCAGGTATCGCTGTCACCTAAAGTACATGCCCCCGCTTCTAACAAAGCAACAGCACTTGCATAATCACTTATTCCACCTGATGCTTTAACTCCCATATCAGGGCCTACAACTTTTCTCATAAGTTTTATATCTTCAACAGTTGCTCCACCAGTACTGAAACCTGTAGATGTCTTTACAAAATCCGCACCTGCTTCTTTGGCAATCTCGCATGCTCTTATTTTTTCTTCATCAGTTAATAAGCAGGTTTCAATAATAACTTTTACTTTTGCTTTATTTCTTGCGACAATTACAACTTCTTGGATATCGCTTCTTACTCTGTTATAATCCTTTGATTTAAGTGCACTAATATTTATAACCATATCTATTTCCCTAGCACCATTTTCAATTGCCTCTTTTGCTTCAAAAGCTTTTACTTTTGAAGTTGTTGCACCAAGAGGAAAACCTACTACACAACAGGTTGGTATACCTGACCCTTTAAGCATTTCAACTACCATTGGTACAAACCCGGGATTTACACAAACAGAGGCAAAACCATATTCTATTGCTTCTCTGCATATTTGTTTCACTTCGTCATATGTTGCATCTGCTTTCAAGATAGTATGATCAATCATTTTTGCAATTTTTTTTAATTCATCTTCTTCAGATATAAAACCTTTTTGTGAAAAACCTGAAGTCCTAAGTCTTGAAATTATTTCCTCAGATATTTTTTCAACAATGTCCTTATTATTAAACTGCACGATTTCCTCCAAAATCATAAAAGCTTTCGTTTTTTAATTTTAGAATCATATAGAAAAATGTATAAATAACCACATAATTAAAATTAATTTCATTATTAAAAAAAATTTCAAATAATTTTATAATCTAATAAATGTAAAGTCAATATTTTATTTGATAATTTTTGTTCTTCTTCTGTCAGTAGTTGCAATGGTCATAACAATAGCTATCAATCCAATAACAACAAACTGCATATTGAGTCCCATACCAATCATTAGCAATCCAGCTTGAATCCATGTTATTATAATTACTCCAAGCAATGTTCTGTGAGGCCCGCCTACTCCCCCAGTTAAAGCAGTACCTCCAGCTACCACACTTGCAAAAAGAGGGATAGTCATATTAACACCAATATTTGTGGAACCTCCACCCATTTGCGCCATGTATAAAATGCCAGCTAATCCAGATAAAAATCCGCTTAGCATAAAGACATAGATCCTCTGTCTTTCAATGTTTATACCAGAAAGCCCAGCAGCAATTGAATTTCCCCCAATAGCATAAGTCCTTCTTCCAAATGGCATTCGGATAGCAATAAATGTACATATACTCCACGTTCCAATAGCCCAATATAATATAGATGGCAAACCTGCAATAAATGTTGTCGAAATAGCCATAAATGCCTTATTATACATTATATTAAGAAAGCCTTTTGAAAGATATAACGCTATCCCCTCTACAACTATAGAAATACCTAAAGTCACCATAAAAGATGGTACTTTAAACTTTGCAAACAAAAGCCCATTTACAAAACCAAATCCTACACATATCAGCAGTGCAATGGGGATAACCATAAAACCTATTTTGTCTATATATAAAACGCAAATTATTGCTGAAAGCTTCAGCAAGCTTATGACCGAAAAATCAAATGAACCCATCATAATGACAAATGTCAAACCGCATGCAGCTACTAAAAAATATGCTGATGAGTAAATCAAAGTAATAATACCTTGATAGCTTAGAAAAGTTGGGTTAACTAGCTGAAATACACCTATAACTACTATCACAACAATTATTGGCATAACTGTACTAATGCTTTTACGCAACCATCCTGAAAAAAGAGATGTCCTCCCCATTATTTTATATTCCTTTCATTTTCTTTATTCTTTTCACTAAGTTACATTTACACCTTTAAGTCCTCTAGAACTTACAACAATAGATATAATTAATAGTAACCCTATAAGAAGCTGTAATGCATAAGGATTTATCATTGAAAGAGTTAGCCCTTGATAAAGCACAGAAAATGTTAGGGCTCCAAATATTGTTCTTTGAGGTCCGCCGTTTCCACCTAAAAGCGGTGTGCCTCCAAGTACGATTGCTACTAGTGGTGTGGTCATATCATTAAGATTCAGCTCTAGTGGCACAGAAGCTCCAAGATGCTGGAATAAAATTATTGATCCAACTCCAGAAAATAAACCACTTATTGTAAAAGCTATAATTTTATACTTATCAACATTTATTCCTGCTAATCTTACACCTTCTTCATTAGAACCAATAGCATAAATATATACACCCATACTTGTCCGCTTCATTATATAAATCGCTACAACTATTAAGGGAATTGTCCATAAAAAAGCAGAAGGAAAGTATGGAATTAATTTCATAGTAATAAACTCATATCCATTAACATGCCTAGTGTAACCACTCGCAAGAGTTGCTGTCAATCCAGAATATATTACTAATAAGCTTAGTGTTAGTATAAAGGATGGTATCTTTGCCTTGACTTGTATTATCCCTATCATAAATCCTGTAGCTACACCCAGTATAGGAATTATTAGAATTGAGAACATTCCTATTATAGGGGTAAGAATCCATACAAGTATACCTCCAAGCATCCATATCCCAATATAAGATAAATCAAGCGAACCCATGACTACTGTAATTGAAGGCCCAAGAGCAAACAGCATAAGTGTTACAAATTGTTTTAAAATTGTTGAAAAATTCAATGGAGTTAAAAACCTTTTAGGGAAAAAAATTGAGAATATCACAATTAAAGCAATTAAGATCATTATCACAGGGTGAGTCTTTAAAGTTTGAATTACGATTTGAGATATATTTTGTTTTCTGTTCTGTGTTTTCACGTTGACATCACCTCTTTAAACTTTTCAGGACTGAGAACTTTTTGTATTCTTCCTTCTTTTAAAAAAAATATTTTATTGCATAATATATAGTATTCCTCAGGATCATCGCTCACAAGGATTATTGAAATACCACTCTTATTCATATCAAGAATAGTTTCATAAATATCATTTCTAGCTCCAACATCTATCCCTATCGTAGGATTTTCCAGTAAAAGTATATCCGGGCTTTTTTCAAGCCACTTTCCTACAGATATTTTTTGCTTTGTTCCGCCACTTAAAGAATAGCAATCAGCATTTACATCAGTTTTTATTCTTAGTCTGTCAATGATTTTTTTGGCCAATTGTTTTTCTGCTTTAAAATTCATAGTTGAAATAAATTTGCTTAAAATTTTTTCAATATTTAATATTGATATATTTTTTGTAACTGGCCAGTTTAAGAAAAGGTTTTTTTCGATCTCTCCTGAGAAATATCCAACCCCTCTTTTTAGCCTAGCATAGGGGAGCTCTTTGGCTTTAACTTTTCTGCCCTTAATCATTAAAGTTCCACTGTCATAATTAATAACCCCAGCAATAGTATTTATTATCTCACTTTTGCCCGACCCGGCAGTTCCAAAGATTCCAATACATTCACCTTTATGAAGATCAAAGGAAATATCATAATAGCATCCATTTTTAGTTAAATTCATTGCAGACAAAGCTATTTTTTCATTAATATTGCTTTTAATTTCATGTTTGCAAATATGTTCAGATGATTCCTTGCCAACTATTTCCTTAAACAAATCTTCTTCTGTTATTTTACTCTTGGTTAAATCAAAATTAGCAACCAGCCTACCATCTCTTAGAACATGTATCCTATCAGTAAATTCCATTACTTCAGGTATTATATGAGAAACGAAAATAAAAGATACATTTTTTTTCATCCTTAATATGTCGCTGAATAATTTCTTACGTTCTTCTATAGTTAGCGGAGCAGTTGGTTCATCAAGAATTATAACCGATGTAATATTATTGTCTCCGTGCTCTAATCTTACATTTAAAATAGCTTTTGCTATTTCTACCATCTTTTGTACAGAAAGTGGAAGTTCATACATAAAACTATCAACATCACAATTTACATGAAATTCTTCCAAAATCTCTCTGGCATACTTTCTCATCTTGCCAAGATTGAGGTTTGACATTTTCTCATACTTATCTTCATGACCCAGGAACAAGAATTGATATACCTTTAAACAAGGTATCACCCCTTTTTCCTGGTAAACTATAGATATTCCTCTTCTTGCTGCCTCTTTAGGGTTCTTGGGAAACAGTACTTTTTCTCCTTTGCAATACAATTCTCCTTTGTCAGGTGGAAAAACACCAACTAAAACTTTCATGAGAGTTGATTTTCCAGCTCCGTTTTCTCCAACCACACCTACTATTTCATTCTGGCGAATTGCTATACTAATATCTTCTATGGCATTAACAACTCCATTGAAAGTTTTATATACACCCTTTATTTCAATTATCGAATCCTCTTTAGATCCCACCTTATTAACCCTTCCTTTCTAATGTTATTAGCATAATAATAGCTACGAAATTACAAGAAGAGGAAATATCTTTCAATTAATTTATTGCCATTCAGGTTCTAATTTTAATTCTGGAGGAAATTGCTTAGCGTATTCCTCTGCTTGTTGCCATGTATCAGCCCAACTTGTATCCAAAAAATATTTATGAAGAGCTGCAACATGCTTCTTGAAAGCATCTAAGCTCCCAAATTTCTTCATAAGAGCAGGGAAGAAATAATTATTTTGCCCAAGTGTTGTTCCTCCACCCGCATGGGGATCATAGGTTAACCCAAGTTCTTTACACTTAGAAATGGACAATAATCTGAAATCATATGGATACTCTGGTGGAGTGGCTTTCATTTGTTTTAATATCTTATTTAAATTTTCCTCAAGTGGACCTAGTTTAAAAGCTGGGTTTTTATCTATACCTGAAGCTGCTGCCAACTTTTCAACTTCTCCGGGTCTACCATAGGTATTTAAATAGCCCGATTGAAGCATTTGTTCAGGTGTTGGATACCATTCACCAACACACATATCATAAACCATTGGTACAAGTCTTCCTCCAAAGTAAGGAATATCAAATCCACAAGTAACAAGGAAATTTCCTTTCAAAATTTCTTCAGCTGTAGTCATTTCCATATCTCTTGAAGCTGTGAATGGTCCAATATTTATGCCACGATCTGTGAAAGCTTTTAAAGCACCTGTTGTCTCTGAATCATTCGCTCCCCATAAACCTTCATAATCCGTACGAACAGCAAGTGCTGCATCTGCTGCTTTTCTTCCTCCCTCGAATCCCCATTCACCATATTGATGACCTAACATTTGCATCTCAGGATAAAATTTCCAAGCTTGGAATACTCCCAAATTAATATAAACTGTAGATACCGTTGCTGCTGTTTTTGATGCTTGAAGAACTAACGTTTTTGTCTTTCCATTTTCTTTCATTTTTTCAAGTAAAATCATTAATGGGAAGAAAGTCTGCATATCTGATAATGGAGTATTATCTATAACCCATCTTGGACCAAAATCTCCAGGAAACATATCGCCTGTATATCCAAAAAAGGTTGCCATATATACATTATTCTCATTACATATTTTTGCTAGCTCAGGTACCATAGATAAAGAAGGTAAGTTGTATATTATTGCTTTTGCACCTGCGGCTATCATACTTTCTGTTATTTGAACCCATGCTGAATCTGAATCCGCTACATTACCCATGAACTTAAGTCCCATTTGTTTACAAGCTTGTTCTATAGACTGATAGACCATCATAGAGTACTCTTGAGCAAGAGTATAAGTAATATGACCTATTAAAAAACTTTCTCCAGGATTAGCATTTTTATATTTTTGAGCAAGCTCTTTTTGCGCCTGTGTAATTGTTTCTGCTGCTGTTGTGGCTGTTTCGGCTGCTGTTGTAGCCGTAGTTGTAGCTGTTTCGGCTGTTGTAGCCGTAGTTGCTGAAGTAGTTTCAACTGACGTAGTTTTTACAGCTGCTGTTGTTTTACAACCAGCAAAAGAAAAAGCTGTAATAATCAAAACACTTAATACAATAACTACAATCCAAGTTATCGATTTTTTCATCTTTCTCTCCTCTCATTTTTTATTATAATTTAATATTGACAAAATTTATAATATTTAAAATTTTCACCTCCCTCGTATACTATTAGGAATTACAAATAATAGTAATATGGATTATAAAACTCTTATAAAATCTTAAAATAATTAAATTCAATACTGAAATAAATTACATCTAATTTTATTATTTAAATATAGTAAATATAAAAACAATTAATACTAAAAAATATTTTTTGATAAACAAATAATATTTATATCGAGATAAACTTGTGGAAATTATTTTTATACCATTTTTCTTTCATAAATCCTCACTAAAAGGAATTACTTTTTTAAAATCTAATGCTTTTTATACTTACTCAGATAACATATGCCTTTATATACCTTAATCTCTTCCGTAAAATATATATCTATTTAAAATAAATATTGTAAAAATAAATAAATTTTAAATCATTGATACTCCTCCATCTACAATAAGAGTCTGGCCAGTACAATAATTTGAATCGTCAGAAGCAAAATAAATTACTGCGCCTAAAAGATCATTGGGTTTCCCAAGCCTTCCCATTGGAATGCTCTTAATTACCTGTTTAGTCCATTTAGGATCAATCATTGCCTGCTTTGCCATACCAGTATCTGTTGTCCCTGGAAGAATAGCATTAACCTGTATATTTGAAGAACATAACTCTAATGCAAATACTTTCGTCATAGTCAGTACTGCACCTTTTGTTGAGCTATAAACACATAAACCTGGCTGAGCTCCAACTGCAGCTATTGAAGAAATATTGATAATTTTGCCACTTTTCTGCTTAACCATGGCTTTGGCTGCCGCCTGGGAGCAGAAAAATACACCCTTGACATTCACTGCTAGTTGCATATCCCACATTTCTTCTGTAGTTTCTTCAATTGTGGCACTCTTAAGGATAGCAGCATTATTTATCAAAACATCAACACGATCATATTCAGATAATGCTTTGTCAATCAAAGAATATGCATCCTTTTTTTTGCTCACATCTGTCTTAAAAAAAATAGCATAGTTTCCTTCATTATTAATTTTTTCAGCAAGTTTCAGACCAAATTCTTCATGCAAATCTGCAATTATTACTCTTGCTCCTTCTTTTGCCATTCCAATAGAGTAAGCTTCGCCTATACCTTGTGCCCCGCCGGTCACAATTACAACTTTACCTTCTAATCTTCTCATTGCTATTTCCCTTCATATAACATTAATCATTAAAATTATTATGTTTTTTATTTCCCTCAACTATTTTAAGATAGAAAAATTTTACACTAAGCTTTCTATATGATTTTTTAAAATTTTGCTAAAATTATTTAATTAAATTAATTTCAATACTGTAATAATTTTCAAATTATTATATAATTAGAAATATTAAAAGTCAATAAAAAAATTATAAAAAATAATTGATTAGAAACATGCTAACTTAATTTAGCAATAGAACAAATAATAATGTAATATATATTTTTGGTTTTTGTTCAAAATAATTTATAAAGATGAATATTGGAAATCATAGGAGGATAGATGATTAATAATCTTGATTTTGGTTTTAATACTGATTTTAATATTAATGGAAAAACTGCTTTGATAACTGGTGCAGGAAGGGGGATTGGGAAATCAATTGCACTATTATTTGCACAAAAAGGTGCAGACCTTATACTTGTTGGTAAGAGCAATAATATCCTTGATACCACAACACAATGCGAAAGTTTAAAAAGGAAATGCTTGCCGCTAATTTTTGATATCACAGAGACATATGATATCGATAAAATTATAAAACTGAGCTTAAAGAAATTTAAAAAAATTGACATTTTAGTAAATAATGCTGGTATAATATTTACTGATGAAATAATAAGTATGACTGAGGAAAATTAGAATAAAACGTTAATGCTTAATCTAACTGTTCCTTTTTTACTTTCTAAGGCTATTGGTAAAGAAATGATTAGTAGAAATTATGGTAAAATAATAAACATTGCTTCGCTTGCAGGAATATTGGGTTATGATAAACGGGCAGCTTACTGCTCAAGTAAGGCAGGTTTGATAGGTTTAACAAAGGCACTGGCTTTTGAATGGGCGAAATATAATATAAATGTTAATTCAATATCACCAACCGTTACTCTTACCGATATGGCTAAAACTGCTTGGGGAGGGTTTATAGGAGAGTAAATGAAACAAAAAATTCCACTTGGACGTTTTATTTATCCTAAAGAAGTTGCCGCAGTAGCTGTATTTTTAGCAAGTGATGCTTCAAATATGATTACCGGGGCAAACATAGTAATTGACGGAGGATATTAAATAAATTGATAAGCTTCATCAATTTTGATATTAATTAATGTTCTTTTATTTTATATTTATATGATTAATATAGCTAAATTATCAGATTCTAAGAATCATTTGAATTGGATTTAATTTAATTTTATCCTATAGCTAGCTTTTTATCACAATCTAATATCAAAGCTTCGAGTATTGTATTATACAATTGCTGTACTTATACTACATATAAAAAACTTTTACAGCAACTTCTCTTACTTTTATAGTATATAGACTTGGAAAGAATGCATCTTTAATTAAACAAATTAATATATTAGAAATAACTTCTTTTTTTTTTTACACTTTTAAGCAATAGTGATTTATAGAAAACTATTTGTCTTTTGAGATCTCTATGTTTTATTCAATAACTTTGGACATTTCATTATCTATTTTATATATTAATAATATGAATTGATCTTTCTGTAATTTACTTTTTAAAATATTTTTTAAATAATAAATCTTATGTTTTAAAAAATAATTAGAATCTGATTAGATAAATTTATTAAAAAATATAGAATTTAATATTTTTTATATATAAAATAAAAATATAAAAAAACAATAACCAACTTTACAGGTGATAAATGGAAAACTTTGATTTAGATTTGATAATTAAAATATGCAATCTCAAGTATATTGAAAAGAAACAGCAAAAAGATATTGCAAAAATACTTAAGCTTTCCCCTGCTAAAGTTACAAGGATGCTTCAAAAAGCACTTGATCTTGAAATTATTAGATTTAATATAGCTGATATTAATTTGGAAATAACAAAGCTGGAAAGCGAAATTGAAAAAAAGTTCGAACTTAAAAGGATGCTTATTGTAAAAAGCAATGAAAAAAACGAATTCGAATCGAAGATGCTGGTCGGACAAAAGATTTCAAATTATCTTTTAAACATACTTAAAGATGGTGATATATTGGGTATTTCTCATAGCTCTACCGTAAGTGAAGTTATCAAAGCATTACCAATAAAAATTCCGAAAAAAGTAAACGTGGTTCAACTATTAGGAGGATCTTATAATCTAGCCTTTGAAGGTCTTGATCTGACAAAGGAACTTTCTGACAAATTTGGAGTATTTCCAAATATTTTATATGCTCCTCTTTTTGTGGACAATAAAAAAATTAAAAAAGCTATCCTGAGCGACAGTAGCATTAAAAATACATTTAATACATTTAAGAAAGTAAACATAGCTATTGTAGGTATTGGATCTTTTTATCCTTTGGGAAGTTCAACAATTTTCAAGTCTGGTAACTTATCACAAACTGAAATAGATGAATTAATTGATGTTAATGTTGTTGGAGATATATACGGTCATTTTTTTGACAGAAATGGACATTTCTGTAAAACTTCAGTCGAAGATCGTATTATATCCATACCTGTTGAATATATTAACAGGATAGAATATCGTATCGGAGCAGCAAGTGGAGTAAAAAAATTTGAAGCAATCTTTTCAGCAATTAAAGGAGGACTTATAAACATTTTAGCAACAGATGAAAAAGTTGCTGAACTTCTTTTAAATGCTCATTTTAAAACTCCAAGAAATATTTAATAGTTCTTGATGAATAACAAAACATTAAATTACATTAAATCATGGATATTTATAATATTTTAACATTAAAAAACCTTTAAACAAAGTGGACTGGTAGTAAAAATCTCTCTTAGTGTGAGTTTTAATAGACTTGTTACAAAAATTCGATTTAAGACTAATGCTTATTACATAGAAAAATTGTTAATGAGATTTATTTTAAAAAATTAAAAAATTTTTAATTGTACTATCTAAAAGAACTGTTTACAGTTTATATTTAATGGCTTTTAGATAATATAATAAAATTAAAAAATTTATTTAATAAAATGTTACAAACATAACTAAAATAAGATTAATATTAAGGTTTATGTAACATATAAAAAAATTATATTTTTTAAAATATTTGTTATCTCTTTACTTTTATTATAAAAACTGTAAACACCGAGCTTAGATAGTACATTTTAATATTACAAATATGCAATTTAATTTAATAAAAAAGTTAATTATTCACCAAAAAATAATTATTAAAAATTATTAAATAATTTATCGTTCACAGTAAGTTTTACATGCTTCTGTGAAATATTTGATATTTTCTATAGGGATATCCTTTCCAAGAGTATTTGAGGAGCCCAGTACAAGGCCACTTTGACTTCCAATATTTTTTACTCT
>JAMDEN010000037.1 GCA_023487035.1 Actinomycetota bacterium | reverse complement strand
TCATAATTTTCTAATGTAGGGTCACAATGACACAAAACAACTTTATTCAAATTCACTTTTTCCTTTTCAAGAATATCTAAAATATTGTTTCCAAAAGTTTCCCATATCGGTGGATGAATAAATAAAGCACAATTAATTATTTTTTGTGCTTTTGCAGCAGCTATAAGACTTTTTATCTCTAGATCATTTGTAAAATCCCATATGCCTATCTCACCAATTACCCCAGGCTTTATTTTTAATTCTGTCACACCATTTTCAAAATCATTCAAAATTTCATTTTTAATATCTTCGATGCTTCTTTTTTTCATTTCTTCAGTCCATACAAAAGAAGCATAATTTCCAGCTCCCATTAAGATATTTAATCCTGTTTTTTTTGATACTTTATATAACATTTTTGGATCTCTACCTAAACCACAACTAGTAACATCGACAACTGAGCAACCTCCCGCTTCCTTAAATTCATTAAGTTCTTTAATCGCATCATTAATATTAAGGTGATACATATTTTCGATAAAATTAAAAGTGTTATAAACTACTTTTCCTCTATTATTTAGCTTTATTGATTCTTTAAATAATTCATTATTTTTATCATTATCTCCGAAACCCTTCCAAGAACTTCTTAAATCTATTAGTATATGTTCATGAGGCAGTGTTACTCCTAAGTTTTCAGAATCTATAGCTCCACATACTGTCATTATTTTTTTAGTCATTTTTCTTATATCAAAAATTTATATTTATAAAATTAAAAGATTACTTTCTTTATATTTAGCATATCTGCCAGATAAGATAATTCTTCCTTAACATCCCCATTTACTATTGCCCAATGATGACTCGTACCATTTAATGAACAGGAATTAAGAAAATCAATTAATTTTGGCTCTATCTTTACAGCATAATGGGGATACCCATCAAATCTGACATTTCCACCTAAAGACTCTCCGTTTAAAACAGTCATTTGAAAATTATCTAGAGTACAAATGAAATTAACAATAGTCACTTTACCTGGTTTACCTATAAATTCCATCCATACCCCGCCAATATCTGATGTTGCGTCCATTAACTCATAATCAGGAGTAATGGTAACTTTATCATCACTTTCAGCACACATATAATTGGATGGACCGGCATGGCCGGCACCTATAGTATTTTCTTCATAATCAAGATTAAAGATTTCTGTAAACATTACCGGATTTCCTGTAAGTTTTCTTAAAATTAACATCGCAGCAGTTCCACCAAGATCCCCTTCATTTCCAACTACAACTTCAGATCTTGCAAGTTTTTCTGTATATAAACATGGGCGAAGTCCCATAACTTCATGAAGTTCAGGTATAAGATCACTTAAAGCAATGCCATCAAGCTTATTGTCAAATATGATTTTTTCAAACCCCAAGGCTGCTTTTGCTGATTTAAATAAATTTTCTTCAGTTATTCTTGAGTCTATTCTAAACTTACTTTTTATTTCCCTGACATAATCACTTACTTTACTATCTGAAATTAAATCAGCTGCTTTTTTAAGCTGAAGACATGATATATACTCAACAACCGGACCTATTTGAGAATATAATCTGAACTCATCAACATAAGTAACTATCATTTGAAAATTCCTGTAAGGCAAAATCCCAAGTTTTGTTCTTTTCAGTTCCTTAAATATCCTGGCAGCCTTTACAATTTTATTTATTTTATTTACAGGTTCATTGTCAAAAACACTCCCGAAAACATAAAATGGCTTTACTCCCATTTTTACAACAACATTAAATCCTTCAACTGTCCCGACAATGCCTGAGTTTTTAAATAAGGTCATAATGTCACTTTTTTTTGGAGAATTTTTATAAGGAGTAACACCCCAGATAATTGAAGGTTTTATTCTCATAACATCTTTAAAAGCAAGTAAATATTCATCTTCAGTCCAAACCATTGAGCAAAAAATTACTGCATCCAGATTTTGCGCAAGAATTTTTTCACTGGTAGCCCAAGCCTTTTCCATTGAAGTTACAACAGGAAAACTGACAACTTCATTTTCCTTAGAAAGGGCGCCAATTACATTTTTTGTGTCTTCATTTAAAAATCTTGAAAATTCTTTTGAATTTTCTCCACCACCTAAAACAACTTCCTCAAACCACCTTGCAGCAAAAAATACGAGCCCTATTTTTGGATTATTTTTATCCATGATTTTCCTTTTTGTTTCTCAATTTGATAATTAATTAAACACATTTCAATTTTAATTAATTAAAATAAGTTATTTGTTAATAAGCTACTTAAAATGTATTATTCAAAATATTATTCAAAATATTTAAAAAAATTATTTTTTAATAATAAATTAATTAATTAAGTGGATTTTTTAAAAAATTTTCTATACTTATTAAATATAGTCATTAATTTATATTATTACAAGCTAAAAATAATATGACTTATTAAATTTTATTTAATAAGTCATATATAAATATTAATAAATCCAATGTTGCTATAATTAAATCATTGTTTAAAGCTAGTGAAATTTAGAAAATTAAAGGAGAAATTTATAAAATATCCTGAACATAATCTAAATTTTTTATAAATTCATATTCATGTGAATAAGAAAGAATTTTTTTATCTTCAGTAATTAAAATTGCGTCTATTCTTTTAGCTAATGCCAAATAAATTCCATCATAATAAGTAAGATTTAAATTATTTGCAAATTCTATTGCAGAATCAAGTAATTTATTGTCTGGTATAATAATATTCAAATTCATTAAATCCAAAGTATGTTTTACAAACCTCAAGTCTTCGACAGATAATTTTTTCTTTATAAGTAATGCATTTAATATTTCATAAATAAATAAATCAGGTATTACAATTTCAATTTCTAAATTAATATTTTTCCTTTGAATTAATGTTGCGTATTCAACTTTTTCTTCATTTTCAGAAGAAAACCATTTAATACCTATGCAGGCATCAATAATGATGATATTAATTCCGTATAATTTAAATATTTCTTTCAAATTATTTATTTCGTTCATTTATTTCGCTCATCTCTGAATTTTCTAATTATCTCTGTGCCGCCAGTAAAAGAACTTTTTTTTCTAAATTCTTCCATCATCTGCATAGCTTTAAGTCTATTTTCTCTGATTTTTTCTTTATCTTTTTCTTCAGTTTTAAAGGCGATAAAACTAGAGGACGCTTCTCTAACAAATTCACTTCTGCTGATGTTTTCTTCTGCACAAAATTCATCAATCTGTTTTAAATTTTCTTCGGGAATAGTCAGGTTAATTCTTACATATTTTGATTTCATAATACTCACCAATAATAAGTATAGATAATACATATTAATTGTCAATAAATTTTCATAAATTTATATTTTAATTAGGATAATTAGGATTTTTATTAGTATACTCATATTAACGGGTTTAAAATACCTTTAAAATAATTCAAATAATTACTGCATTAAAACATCAATAATTCTAATTTAAACTTGTATTTTAATTTATTAATAGTATTTTATTTTAATATTACACTCAATATTTGTAATTCTTAACTGTTTTTGATATTTCCTTCAGGTTTTCAAGAGGAGTTGTCAGAGGGACTGCGCATTCAGGTCCGATAATATTTACTCCGCATTTGATAGCGTATTCAACTTCCTTTCGAACATCTTCAGGTTTTTTAAAAAGAAGAGTTAGAGGATTATTTATATTTCCAATAAGTTTAATTCTGCCATTATTAATATTTACTGCTTTGCATGCATCAACTTTTGATTCAAAATGAAAAGCGGCAACATTTGTCTGACAAATATATTCAATTCTATCCAGGGTATCGCCACAAATATGAAGCAGTATTGGGGCTTTAATTTCTTTGACTAACATTGAATGAATTGGAATTAAAAAATCTCTATAAGCCATTGGGCTGCATAAATCCATTGTTGCATGATCTGCTACTGTAATTACATCGGCCCCTGCCTCAATCTGAGCATTGGCAAATTTTACAGTAACCTCACTTAATTTATTTAATATGCTTTTTACTTCATCAGGCTCTAATATAGTTTTAATAAGAAAATCTTCTACTCCAAAAAAATCATAACTTAAAGTCCAGGGACCAAAAACTTTACCAATTATGGTAACATCAGGGTAATTGCTTTTTAGTAATGATATACATTCAAGAACAGCTTTTGCAGCATGATTGGATAAAAAATCTTTATTAATATCTATATCCTCATAACTTTTCCACAACTTCCCCAAAATCTGCGGCATCATATCAGGTCTGCCCCAGTCAACCTTGCAACCCAAGGCATAAGCTTCAATTACAACTGAAAAAACAGGCATAATTGCATCATACTCTAAGATTTCATAATTTGCTCTTGATAGTTCATACATCTTTTTGGCATCATAATGTGCGTCAGGAAAAAATGAATTCATAATTTCCATCTGTTTTATTGTGGTCGAAGACACAGGATTTGCAACCCCGCATCTTAGGGCTTCTTTTTTAGAAAGAATATTTAAAATAATTTCTCTTGGTGTCATATTACTTCTTAAAATTTTCATATTTCCTGCCCATAATAAGCATCTTTACCATGCTTTCTAAAATAATGCTTATTCATTAAAGTTAATTTAATGCTTTCAATGGCTGGATTAAGGGTATGAGTTATATAGTTTTGCTCTGCAATTTCCTCCAGCACGTCACTTATAAATACAGCTTCTTCTGCATCAGCTCCCCAAGTAAATGGTCCATGACAGGCAACAAGGCATGCTTTCACTGAGTGATAATCAATATTATTTTTTTTAAAAGTATCAACAATTAAACTGCCTGTCTCTTCTTCATAATCTTTGGCAAGCATTTCATCTGATATTATATCAGTGCATGGTACGTCACCATAAAAATAATCCGCATGAGTTGTACCAAGACATTTAATGGATAATTTTGCTTGAGCAAATGCTGTAGCGTATTTTGAATGAGTATGTACAACAGCACCGATATCAGTAAACTTGTTATATAATTTTAAATGAGTTTTAGTATCTGATGAAGACCTAAGACTGGTATCTACTGGATTTCCTTTTAAATCAATTAAAACTATATCATCAGGTTTTAATATGTCATAGTCAACTCCACTTGGCTTTATCGCTATAACATTATTTTCTCTATCTATTTGAGATACATTACCAAATGTATAAATTACAAGACCTTTTTTTACAAGATCCATGTTTGCTTTATATACTTTTTCTTTTAAACTTTTATATTTACTACTCATAATTAATTTTTAACTTACAGGCTTCTTAACAAATCTTCAAGTATTCTTCCTGCTTCTTTGTACTTCTTATATAAGCTATCATATATTTTTACATTTTCAGGTACTGGTTTGTACTCTTTTAAAAACTTACTTGCCATATGAGATTGAGCTTCATATATGTTGCTGTAGTAACCTGCTGCAACTGAAGCAAATATTGCAGCACCCAGTGCAACAGCCTGAGATGAAGATGCTACCTTTACAGGCATATCAAGTACGTCAGACAGTATCTGCATGACAAGCGGTGATTTCTGGCTTATTCCGCCAATTGCAACTACTTCCTTTATTTTGATACCTTCATCTGTAAATCTCTCTATTATTGCTTTTGAGCCGAAGGCAGTTGCTTCAACAAGAGATCTGTATATTTTTACTGCATCTGTACCAAGAGTAAGACCAAGTACTGCACCTTTTAATTTCTGATCTGCATAAGGAGTACGTCTGCCGTTTAGCCAGTCAAGTGAAACAAGGCTTGTGTCTTTCGGGCTTATCTTTTGTGCCTGCTCTTCAATTTCTTTAATTATTTTATCCTCAATATCAGATGAGAGCTTATCTGCAATATCTTTACTTAATAGCGCAGTATTTTTTAATATATTCTTTAATGGCCAGGACAGTATATTTTTAAACCATGCATAAACATCACCAAATGATGACTGGCCTGCTTCGTAACCTATCATGTCAGGTATTACTGAGCCATCAACCTGACCGCATATTCCAGGTATTAGCTTTTCTTTTTCCTTTTTTGGAGCTACTGCAATATCACAGCATGAAGTACCAAGTACTTTTACAAATACATGCTCTTTTATTCCTGCTGCAACTACTCCCATATGTACATCAAAAGCTCCAACTGTAACTGCTGTGTTTTCATTTAAGCCAAGTTTATCTGCCCATTCTTTTGTAAGACTACCTGCACTATTATCAGATGTATATGTATCTTCATATAGTCTATCTCTAATTCCTTTAAGAAGTGGGTCAATAAAGCTAAAAAAATCATCAGGCGGAAGCCCACCCCACTCTGCATGCCACATTGCCTTGTGTCCTGCAGCGCATCTGCTTCTTTTAATATTTTCTGGTTTTGTGTTTCCTGTAAGAACAGACGGAATCCAGTCACAAAGCTCAACCCATGAATAAGCCGCTTCTCTAACTAACCTGTCTTCTCTTATTATGTGAAGTATTTTTGAAAAGAACCATTCTGATGAATATACTCCTCCCTCATATTTGGTATAATCAGGACCATTTTTATATTCTTTTGCTTTTTTATTTATAAGTTCCGCTTCTTCTACTGCACTGTGATCTTTCCACAGGATAAACATTGCATTGGGATTGTCTTTAAATTCCTTGCGAAGTGCCAGTACTAATCCGTCTCTGTCTATGGGGGCAGGGGTAGAGCCTGTTGTATCAACCCCGATTGCTATAACATTATCAGATGTGCCTTCAGGCATAAGTTTTAATGTATTTACTATTACCTCCTGCATAGATTCAAGATAATCAAGAGGGTGCTGTCTGAATATATTTTTACTAGGATCAGAGTATTTGCCCTGGCTCCATCTTTTATAGTTTGAAACTGAAGTTGCTGCTTCAAAACCGTTACCAGCGTTAACAAGAACTGCCCTTACGGAATCAGTTCCAAAATCAAGACCTATTACGTATTTCTCTTGACTCATGAAAGTTTCCTTTCAGTTAAAAATTTAATTCAATAATAATTTGATATAATTGATACAAATTTCTAAAATTAATTATCTTAATATTCTCATATACCAATTTAACAATGTTTAATTAAATTATTTAATTTGTTTTTCTTTTACTTATATTCTTAATCCATTTAAAAATCGCATGAAAAAACCAAAAGCTGAAAACAAACTCATTTAAGTTAAAGCCCAGTCGACAAATCCTTATTAACTTAAGTTATTTTAATTATTATATATACAATGGAGTACGTTTACTCCATTTGCTATTTATTAATTCAACTATTACTCATTTACTATTTTTAGGATTAAAAAATGTAAAATTATCAAGTTTATAATTAGGTTTTAAATTAAGAAAACCTATCTTATATACTATTTCCATATCTAGTATTCGTTTAATAGTTCTACTTTTTAAAAGTTAAATATAATCTCGTACATTTTCTAATTACTATTTAACCAAAATTAAAATAATAAAAGCAACAATACTGGGGATTTAATATATCCCTCAATGACTAAGCTTTTATAGAACAATTAATATTTTCTTGAGTTTATGGCAGTTTGGAACATTGTTGCTATATTTTCTGGTGGTGTGTTTGCCTGTATGCTATGAATTGATGCAAAAACAAATCCGCCATTTGGCGAAAGATCATCTATTCTTCTTTTTACTTCTTCTTCAATTTCCTTTTTTGAACCTCTTAATAATATTTCAGGGTCACAACCTCCTCCCCAAAAAACTATGTCTTTCCCAAATTCTTTCTTTAATTTTTTTGAATCCATATCACTGGCACTTACTTGTACTGGATTTAATATATCTATACCGCATTCAATAAAGTCTTTTATTGCCCAAGCAACAGAACCACAAGAATGTAAATAAACTTTTGCCTTCGTATTTCTTTTTATAGCATCAACTAATTTTTTATGTTTTGGCTTTAACATTGATCTATAAAATTCTGGGTTGAACATGGGTCCCCTCTGTGAACCTAAATCATCACTTATCCCAACCACATCTATTATATCTCCAACTTCTTTTAATATTTTTTCCCAAAAAGAAATATTCCACCAAAGCATCTTATCCCAATAATAACTAACAAAATCTTTATTAGCTGCAATATCAATATATGCTTGTTCAAATCCTCTCAACTGCCATAGACTTTCCCAAAATCCCCAAACTGGGGAATAAAGGAGTATAGCTTTATCGCTATTATTATATAAATCTAAAATCTCTTTTCTTAAACCTCTAAATCTTGCTTCATCGGTAGGGTCTGGCAATTTATAATTTTTTAAATCTTCTAAAGTGAAATCTTTCATTGCAGGTATTTTTATATCATAGAAATAACCACCCTTAGGTCTTGTATACGTTGTCCCCCATTCATCTAAAAATTCATCTTTTACAGGATCAATAGATAATTCCCAATTTGATGGTGGTTTAGAATAAACTCCAACAACATCTGATTGAAATTTTTCCAAAATCCTCGAATCGGGAAAAACTACCTGCTGTAAAATATCCTGAATTTTAGCTTCAGGTCCTTCTAAACCAAAAAATTTCATAAGATTTCTATGAGCATTAATATGTAAACTTGAATGCAGGCACCCAAAATCTATCGGAAATTTATCAGGTTCAATATGATTTAACGCTATATTTATTCTTTCTCTTGAAGTTAAATCAGACATTACTACATACCTCCCATCTATCATGTTAATATTATAAGTTATTAATAATTTCTCCCAATAAAAGATAAATAAATTTTTTATAATTTAAAACTAAATAACGATATTCATCGAAGTCCTATTTTCGAGATAAATTTACAAATTCTCTTACTATAAATTTTTTATTGTCAAATTTTTTCCACCCCTTTTTTACCAATTATTTCTTCCGTTATTTTTAACCAATCACTCTCTATTATTTTTTAGTAAATTTTTCAAAATGTGTACCTCTACCAGTGTTCTATATTTATTCTACTTTAATTTATATCTTTAATATGTTTGCCTTAGATAAAATTGCTTATATACGATCTGTTTTTGTTTCTTTTATCTCTTTCCAATTCATTTTTTGTAATTATTTTTTCCAATAATTCTATTATCCATTTCAATCAACTTTTAAATGCATTAAGACTGCATTTTTAAGGATATTGTAAATACTGGTAGCTAAGCAAAAATACCAATAGATTTAAATCCTGCTTCTATCTTTTCAGGACCACAGCTGAGATATTTAAAACAATAATCTATTATTTTTCTTCTATCTTTCTAATGAAATTATTTGGCATCTTTGGTTTCCCCCTTTTTACCTACAAAGGCTTATTATCTTTTAATTTGTTTTTATTCTTTTCTGCTTATAAAACCAACTCCTATTTATCCCATATTTCTTATATAACTTAGTAATTTTTATCATACTATTTAATACCCCTGAAAAAATTCTTATTTTCATCCTGTATAAAAACTTTTTTTACTCATTTCGGAATATCCTTTTTTACTTTTATTATTTCACTACAGGTTCTGACCTTTTATTAAATTTTCTCTATAAATCTGTGCATATATTTAAATATACTTCATACCCTATATTTTATTCTTGTAAGCTTACATTGAACCGCAATTACTAGAAACTAATTAGTTCTAAATGATTTATTTCCCCAGAGACTAATTAAATGTTTTATTAGAATCACTAATATTAGCAATAATCCCCATACTGCCTGGGTAAGGAAAATATTTAAAGTAGCAAGATTAAATCCTGTTGAAATTATATTTAATATTACTATAGCAATAAATACATCTATTACATTACCAGATCCTCCATTAATAGAAACTCCTCCTATTACTAAAACTAAAATAGTTACCAGAAGATAACTATTACCATAGTCAGCCTTAGCTGAGTTAAATCTACTTATCATAATTAGAGAAGTTATTCCTGAAAAAATTCCAGATATTAAATATGTTTTATATAATACAAGTCTATTATTAATACCAGAAAATTTAGTAGCAATTGGATTTAATCCAATCATGTATATACTTAAACCCAAAGCAGTTTTTCTTAAAATTAAAGTTAAAAATATACAGCAAATAATAAAAATAATAAATGGAATTGGCAACCCAAAAACTACACCATTTCCTAAATAAAACATTTGGTCGGGAAAACCTTTTATTGCTTTACCCTGAGTGATTAGGAGAGCTATTCCACTAAAAAAAGTCATTGTTCCTAACGTAGCAAGAACAGGATGGACATTTAAACCTCCTATAAGAAATCCATTTACTAAACCACAAATTAGTGAAATAATTATCGTCAGAATGATACCAATTATAAATATTGATATCGTCTCAGAATTTCCCATTCTGTCAAAAGCAAAATGTCTAAAGAAAATTGCTACAATTGTTCCGGCTAGATTTGCAGTCGCAATAACTGACAAATTTATACCACCAGTTAATACTGGGACCATCATTGCTAATGTGAGAATCCCAAGTTCAGGAATTTGGAAAAGTAGTGATTGTACACTATAAAAGGTTAAAAACTGCCGTGGATTAATAATACTCATCACTAAAGCTATTAAAAGAAGTACAGCAAATAAAAATAATGTATTTAGATATTTTGAATAAAATTTATTATGCAATTAAACCTCCACGTATAATAAGATAATATTTAATAAAAAACTTTACTTATTTTAAAATCTATCAATATATCTAAAAAATTTAAGCAGAAAAACAAATTTTTTTCTTTTGATTGTTTTAGACAAAAACTATGTATCCAAATTTTTACTTCTCATGAGTTTATCTCCTATATCAGATTTAACAACAAGATATTTGCGCTTAAAGTATATAGTAAAATAATCTAACCATACAAAAATCTTTGCTAAAAGATTTCAGATGTATTCTTTCTATAGTTAGTATTACATCCACTTAACATAATACCCGGCTTAAAAAATATTTATTATAATAGAGTATATATAACAAATAAAAAGCTTTAACTATATATATTATTAAAAAACAATTGAATTATTTATTTAATGCCCATATATAAAACTATTTTTGATATGATATATTTTTATTTTTCCCAGTTTTCTTCTTTTTAACCACCAATTGTCTAACCCATTTAATTTTCAAAGAACAAAATATTTTTTAAAACTTACTTTTAAGTTCCTTAACAATTTGATATTTTTATCCTTTTCTTTTTTATGAAAAATCTAAAACATTAATCGACCTTAACTCTTGATATTTTTTTCTTTGCAAAAGTGTTTTGATAGGCAGTAATGGAAACACTTACAATCAATATAAAACCTATAATAACATTTTGCCAAAATGAAGTTATCCTGGCTAATGTTAATCCGTTTGATATTACAGCTAACAGAGCAACTCCTAGTGTAGTTCCCAATAAAGTGCCTGAACCACCAGCAAGACTTGTTCCTCCAATTACTACTGCAGCAATTACCGTTAATTCTGTACCTACTATCGCATTTGGCGCAATAGTTTGATTTAATCCTACATGTACAAGACCTGCAATTCCTGACAAAAAACCCATATAAGTGTATATGAAAAGCTGTAATCTAAAAATATTCAATCCTTCTCTTCTAGCAGCTTCACTATTCCCACCCATAGCATAAATACTCCTGCCGATAACAGTATATTTCAATAAAGCCCAAGTTAAGAAAATAACAATAATCCAAATAATTGTAAAAATTGACAAGCCTGAAAGAGCACCGCTTTTATTATTTACCAAAGTAAAAATATACATGTTCCCTAATCTCTTAATATAATTAGGAAGTAATTGAATCCATAAGCCTTTGGAGAAGAAAATCAGCAAACCATAATATAAATTCAATGTTGATATAGTTACAACTATTGTTGGTATCTTTAAGAAATAAATTAGCAATGCATTTATAGACCCTAGTATTATCCCTACAGCAGCTACAATAAAAAAGGCTAAAAATAAATTGCCAGTTAATCGGCTAAGAATTATTCCCATCACATAAGATGCTATTGAAGCTACAGCAGTGAATGATACATCAATTCCTCCTGATATCATTACCACAAAACTACCAACTGCCAAAATCCCCATAAAAGAATAACTTCTAATAACATCTAGTATATTAGTTACTGTTAAAAAAGTTGGATTTAAAAAACTCATTATTGCTGAGATTGTCAATATTATTAAGAATATATAAAATTCCCTGATTTTTAATATTCTCTTTATCATATTTTTATAACCTTTCTAAGAGTTTTACATGCATTTCTTAAGAGTCTTTTTTAATTAATAATTAAAAAGCATGGAGTTAAATTTATTAATATAAACTGCAATTAAGCTTAAAGGATCTTATTCATAATTATCAGTTCCTGATGAATAATTCACAAGGAACTAATTAATTTTTTATACTTATAATTAAGTAGACCAGATTTAATTTATTCTCTTCTTAATATCGTCTTTAACTATAAAATCCTTAACAATTCTGCCCTTATGCATGGTTAATATACGATTACAATTATTTAATAGCTCTTCTTCTTCATCCGATATAAGGATAATACCGATACCCTGATTTGCTAATTTTCTAATGATTTTATGTATTTCATCTTTTGCTGCAACGTCTATACCTGCAGTTGGACAATCCAATATAAAAATCTTTGGTTCCTTAACAAGCCACTTTGCAAGAACTACACGTTGCTGATTCCCTCCTGAAAGTGTTTTAACTAAGTCATCGGAAGATGTACACTTTATTTTTAATTTATCAGTCCAATAATTTATAGTATTTTCTTTCTTCCTGTTATTAATTAACTTTAATCTATTTAAAAGACTATTTAATATTGTAATTACCATATTATTACCGATAGACTCCTCCATTATTAATCCTTGGAGTATTCTATCTTCAGGTACATAGCCAATCCCAAGTTTTATTGCTTCTATAGGTGATTTTATTATTACAGGCTTATTATCAATCAATATCTCACCCTTATCTGGAATGTTCATACCAAAAAGTGTAAGAGCGACCTCAGTACGTCCAGAACCTAACAAACCAGAAATACCTAATATCTCCCCTTTATATAATTTAAAACATATATCTTTATAATTATCTTTTTTTGAAATATTCTTAACCTCAATTAAAACTTCTTTGTCTTCATTATTAAATATATATCTTGATTCAGTAATTTTTTTATTACTCATCAAATAAGTTATTTCATTGTAATTTAAATCTTTAGTTTCATATGTACCAACTTTCTCTCCATCCCTTAAGACAGTAACTCTATCTGTAATCTCCAAAACTTCATTAATTTTATGACTGATAAAAAGAATTGACAATCCCTCTGCTATTAAAATTCTAATTACTCTAAATAATAAATCAACTTCATTACTCGTAAGAGCAGAGGTTGGCTCATCCATGATAATTAGTTTAGAATTTGTAGTTATAACTCTACAAATTGCAATAAGCATCTGGTTTGCTAAGGAAAGGTCCCCAACCAAAGTATCTGGATATAATTCTATTTTTATCCTATCCATAGCTTTTTTTGCAATGCGAGTTATTTCTTTCCAATTAATAAACTTAGTTCCTTTTTCAATAATTTTATTAAATGCAATGTTCTCTGCAACTGTTAGATTTGGAAAGATGGAAGGGTCTTGATATATTACTTGAATCCCTTTTTGTATAGTATTATTTGTATTATATTTTTGGTATCTAAATCCATCTACTTCTATTACTGAGTTTTCATCTGCTTGAAGTATACCAGAAATTATCTTTACAAGCGTCGACTTGCCTGAGCCATTTTCACCCACCAAACCATGGATTTCACCTCTTCTAATAGTCAAATCAACATTTTTTAAAGCTTTTACCCCGTAGAAACTTTTGCTTACATTCCTCATAACTAAAAAATCATTTTTCATATCTTGTTCCTTGTAATTAAACATCGATATTCTTAAATAATTATATTATATTTAATTTTTTTAAACCTATACAAAACCCTATTCATAGAGACTCCTTTTTTATTTTAAAAAAGGAGTCTCTATCTTAATTATTTTTGTCTACTTTACAATATTCTTTAATATAATAACTTTTTTTACCAACTCAATGTTAATTTTCTTTAAAAACCAAGATCCTTAATAATTTGGTCTACGTTATCTTTCGTTATTTTAAGAACTAAAGAACTTGTTATATTCTGACCTTCAACTTTTACATTACCAAGTCCAGGTATTGACATTCCATCTGTAATTTTTTCACCATCAAGTGTTAATTTAGCAACATAAATCCAACCTTTTGCTGTATCTACAACATTATACAGAACGCTTATATCCATTGAACCATCTTCAAGATATTGTTTTGAATCAGAAGGTAAAGACATTCCTGCTACATGAATCTTGCCTTGAAGACCTTTCTCCCTAACAGCTTGGGCTGCACCAGGCCCATTTATACTTCCTATTCCAAATATTGCAGTTAGATTTGGATATGTATTAATATACTCTAAGGTTTTATCATGTGCAGTTATTTGGCTTTCTTCAGTCGGAAATCTTTTAGTTGCCTCCTTTAGATTTGGGTATTTTTCTGAAATATACTTTTCCAGAATATCAGCCCAAGCATTATGACTTGCAACTGTAGCCCCTCCAGTAAATATTACATATTCTCCAACATCTGTTCCCATCCTTGCAACTACTTCATCAGCTAATGTTTGCATCCATACAGTAGTATCAATAGGCTCCACATTCCAAGTTACTTCTTTTTGCTGGGGGTTTTCCATAGTCATAGTAAGGATACCCCGCTCTTTTGCTTTCTTAAATGCAGGTTCTACAGATTGTGAGTCATTAGGCCAAGTTAAAATTGCGTCAACACCTTTGTTTATCATATCCTCAATAACTTTCACTTGTTGAGCTGGATCAGCTTGTGCCGGGCCAACCTGATATGCATTTACCCCTAATTCTTCAGATGCCTTTTTAATTCCAGCTGCAGTAGCTACAAACCACGGAATCCCCTCTATCTTATCCACTACTACAATCTCATATTTCTTTGCTGCCGTTGTAGTCTCAGCCGCAGCTGTTGTAGTGGTTTCAGCAGCCTTTGTAGACTCAGCAGAAGTTGTTGTAGTTGCAGTTGTTTTACAACCAGCATCAGTTAAACCTAACGTTGCTATAAATGCTATAATTATTGAGATTGTTAATACTTTTTTTAACATTTTCCTACCCTTTCTTAGTTTAAGTTTATACAAATTGAAACAATAATTATTTCTTATATCACCTCCCCTTGTTCTTGAAATAGTTAATTTAAAAAAATTTTTTTATTTACCCAACGATCTATTAGGTGCTTTTTTTCTTGAGAACTCCTTTACTTTATATTCTGCCCTCCTTTCTTTTGTTTTAGTTATTTTAGTTATAAAATAAGTTTAATTTCTATTTATTTTTTACTAAATATATTCTAAGAGCCAGCTTTTTTAGCCACACTATCTCTTATAATCAATTCTCCATCGATAACATATCTGCAAATATTTTTCAGTTCACTTTTCCCTTCTATTTTTTTTAATAGAATTTCTGCAGCCATGGAACCTATTTCATACACTGGCTGCCTTATAGTCGTTAGTGGAGGACTAAGCAATTTGCTAAAATAAATGTCATCGAAACCTATTATGGAAATATCTTCAGGAATTCTTAAGCCATTTTCTCTTATCGCCTGCATTGCTCCTATTGCTATAATGTCATTTGATGCAAACACCGCATCAACTTTCTTAAATTTCTTTAAAACTTCATCCATCATTTTATAGCCGGAATCTATTGTAAAATCACCCCAATATATATAATCATCATTAAAAAGATTATTTTCTTCCATGGCTTTTCTCCACCCAATATACCTATTTTGAGCAGTTTTTGTATGATTTGAACCACATAAAATTATTATTATTTTATGCCCGCAATTAATTAAATAATTTACAGCGTCATATGCTCCCTTATGATTATTTACTATTACTGTATCATCATTGAGATTATCAGATTCTCGGTCAACTATAACTATTGGGATTTTTAATTCACTAAGAACTCGAAAATCTTTCCCTTTAGAGTCAGCAGGTGCAATTATTATCCCACTTACAAGAAAAGAATTAAGACCATTTATGAAAATTTCTTCCTTTTCCGCATTATTATCAGTATTTATTATAATTGCGTAATATCCTTTAGTTTCAAGGAAATCAGTAATTCCCCTAATTAATTCCGGGAAAAAAGGATTATTTATTTCTGGAACAATTATCGCTATATTATCAGTTTTGCCTTTAGATAAGCTCCGAGCAATAATATTAGGTTTAAAATTTAATTCCTTTATGGCTTTAAAGACTTTTCTTTTTGTACTTTCACTAACAATATCAATATTGTTTATTACATTTGAAACAGTTCCTACTGATACTCCTGCTTTTTTAGCAACATCTTTAATTGTTATCATATATAATAAGCTCCGAAATTCATGAATACGTTAATTAATAGTTAATAAATTTAATCGATTCAATTTTATTACAATTAATTAAAATTATATTATATATTTTTATGAATAATAGTTAAATTGAACTGTTTCAATTATATTAGTATATAATAAAAAAAAATCATATTATTGTCAATATATCGAATTGATTTATTTAAAATCTGAATGAAATTGTATCGTTGCTTCATATAAAAAATCTAAATGAAATTATTTAAATTATAATGCCAAATTTCTATATTTAAAGAAAAATAAGATCTTTAAATATGGGAAGGCAGGATAGGATGTTGAATATGAAGCAAAGACAGGCGATAACAAAAGAATTAAATAAAAGATACAGCAAGGCAGGAAAAAAAGAAAAAACCAGAATACTTAACTGGTTTATAGACCTTACAGGATACAACCGTTGTTATGCATCCTGTATCTTAAAAACAAAAGAAAAAGTAATAGGCACTATCAGATCCGGCGGAAGAAAAATAAAATACGTTTTAGAAAAAAAGAGAAAGAAAAAAAGAGCCAGGAAAAAAATTTATAATTATGAGGTATTTTTAGCACTGAAAAAAATCTGGGCAATCTTTGATTTTATCTTAAAGCAAAAGACTTAAGCCCTTTATGGCTGAAGCTATAGAGGTTCTTACAAAACATAAGGAAATAGACCTTAGTGCTGAAATAAAACAGAAGCTCCTTAAAATCTCTGCTTCCACAATTGATAGACTCTTAAAACCTGAAAAAGATAGATACGGGTTGGGCAAGGGAAGAAAGGGGACAAAGCCGGGAACACTGCTAGATAAAAGATTGCAAAATATTACAGACTTAATAATTCGGATTCTCTAAAGTTAAAATATTCAATAGAATTTTTAACAAGACTGTCCAACTTTTGTGTATCAGGTTTACCATACATCGCAGGATAAGGATCTCCTCCCGGACCTAATGGTTCAGCAGATAGAAAACAGCTATCATCATTATTATAGCCTATAATATATAAAGCCATGATAATTGTATCTAAATCCATAAATCCTTCACCTAATGCACATCTATTTGAATCTGCCATATGAAGATTTGTTAACATTCCTTTAGCATTAATAATTGCTTCTCCGATATGTCTTTCTTCGACAAGCATATGATAAACATCACCATTTATGTGCTGAATACCAGGGCTTGCAACAGCTGAAATATATTTTTTAGCATCTTCAAAAGTATGAACAATACTTGTTTCTGCGGATCTGATTGGTTCAATAGCTCCTCTAATTTTTGTCCTTTCGAAAATATTTGCAACAATTTTTAAAGTCTCCACAGAACGCTCAAATTCCATATCATCATATTTGGCTGGTCTTCCAACTGCTGCTGGTACTATCAGAAAATATTTAGCTCCTGTCTCTGCTCCGAATTCAACATTTCTGTAAGTATAATCTATTGCATTTTGTCTGATTAACGGCTTATTAGAAGAAAAATCATTATCTGCCGAATACATACCACAAATACCACTAACCTCCACTCCGTAAGCAGATAATATTTTATTTACTTCTTTTGCTTTATAACCTAAATCTTTGCCATATAAATTGCCATGCAGCTCTATGTATTTTATTCCAAATTTACTTAAACGTTTTACAGAATCTTCAAGACTTTCCA
>JAMDEN010000120.1 GCA_023487035.1 Actinomycetota bacterium | reverse complement strand
GTTCTATTCCTTGTTTTAAATTACAAACTGTCAGTGACTTAAAAGCTCTGACAGGTTAAAATATATTTTATAATATTTTGCTTGGAGGTATAAGTGTTAACTGTAAACACCAAGCTTAGATAGTACAATTGAATGTATAATTTTAATTTATTCGATTTATAAGTTAATTAAATTTTCTAATAAATTTTAAAATATTCTTATGAATTTTAAATATAAAAATAGAAAGGATTCTTAAAATTGCAGGACACCATTAATATTGAAAATTACAATCATAAGCTTATTGAAGAAAAATGGTATGCAAAATGGGAGGAAAACAAAACAAATATACTAAAAAAAGATAAAGCAACCCCTAAATATTACTGTCTTGAAATGTTCCCATATCCTTCAGGAGAGCCACATATGGGGCATGCCAGAAACTACACAATTGGTGATGTTATTGCAAGATTTTATAGCAGGAAGGGTTATAATGTTCTTCATCCAATGGGGTTTGATGCTTTTGGACTTCCTGCTGAAAATGCGGCAATAAAAAGCGGTATTCATCCCAAGGAAAGTACTTTTAAAAATATTGATAAGATGAGAGTTGCACTTAAAAAGCTGGGAATGACTTATGATTTTAATGACGAAGTTATTACGTGTGAACCGCAATATTACAAATGGACGCAATGGTTATTTTTACTTTTATATAAAATGAATCTGGCTGAGAAAAAATCAGGACCTGTTAATTGGTGTAACTCATGTCAGACAGTATTAGCAAATGAACAGGTAATAAATGGCAGATGTGAAAGGTGTGATAGTGAAGTAGTAAGAAAGAATCTTTCACAATGGTATTTTAAGATTACCAGGTATGCCCAAGCTTTACTTGATGACATGGAGCTTTTAAGCGGATGGCCTGAAAAAGTTTTAACAATTCAAAGAAACTGGATTGGAAGAAGTGAAGGGGCAAGAATAAATTTCAAACTTCTTGATGATAAAGAGAATATCAAAATTCCCGTGTTTACAACAAGACCGGATACTGTATTTGGCGTTACTTTTTTTATTCTTGCACCAGAACATCCGCTTGTTGACAAAATTATTACAGATCCAAAAATTAAAAATGATATAAAAAAATTAAAAGATAAAATTTCAAAACAAACTGATATAGAAAGAGGTTCAACTGAAATTGAAAAAATTGGCGGTTTTACAGGCAGGTATGTAATAAATCCTTTAAACGGAGAAAAAGTACCTGTGTGGATTGCTAATTATGTTCTTTCAGATTATGGAACTGGAGCTATTATGGCAGTTCCCGCACATGATGAAAGAGATTTTGAATTTGCAAAAAAATATGGGATTGAGATAAGAGAGGTTATTTCACCTTCAGGGAATGTTTCAAAAGATCTTAAGGAAGTTTATACTGGAGAAGGAATAATGGTAAACTCTGGCGCATTTAATGGTTTAAGTTCAGCTGAAGGCAGAAAAAAAATAATTGAATTTCTTATAAAAAACAGAATAGGAAATGCAGAAATAAATTATAAATTAAAAGACTGGTTAATTTCCAGACAAAGATACTGGGGAGCTCCAATCCCGATTGTTTATTGTGAAAAATGTGGTACTGTTCCTGTACCTGAAAAAGATTTACCAGTAGTTCTTCCATATAATGTTGACTTTAAACCTACAGGACTTTCTCCTCTTGCGTATATAGACGAATTTGTTAATACGACATGCCCAAAATGTGGAGGTAAAGCTAAGAGGGAAACTGATACTATGGATACGTTTGTATGTTCTTCATGGTATTTTTTAAGATATTGCAGTCCCCATGATAGCAAAGAACCTTTTAATAAAGATGATACTAAGTTTTGGATGCCTGTAGATCAGTATATTGGCGGGATAGAGCATGCAACAATGCATCTTATTTATTCAAGATTTTTTACAAAAGTTTTATTTGATGCAAAATTAATAAATTTTAAAGAACCTTTTACAAAATACTATCCGCATGGCGTAATTACATTAGGCGGACAGAAAATGAGTAAATCAAAAGGCAACATTGTAAATCCTTCAGAAATTTACAATAAATATGGTTCTGATACATTAAGATTATATATTTTATTTGTTGGCCCTGCTGATTCAATAGTAGACTGGAGCGATAGCGGAGTTGAAGGTTCATACAGATTTTTAGGAAGATTTTGGAGGCTTATTAATCAAAATATCTTAAATTTAAAAAAATATGCTAATTATAATTCTAATTCTGAAATTGATAAAAAATTACAAAAAATTACTGATATTTCAAATTTAAGTATGCTTGAAAAAGAATATTTTAGAAAATTACATAAAACCATAAAAAAAGTTACTGAAGATATTTTAAGATTTAATTTTAATACAGCTATAAGTGCGATGATGGAACTTGTTAATATGATGTATAAATATAATGATGAAGTTAAACCACAGGATGCTAATTATAATTTAATATATGAGGCAACAGAAAAATCAATTCTTCTTATATCGCCTATTGCACCATTTATAGCTGAGGAATTATGGTCAAGGCTTGGTAAGAAATTTAGTGTTCATGAAGTTAAGTGGCCTGATTTTGAAAGCGAAGCAGTAAAAGAAGATATGGTTGTAATAGTTTTTCAGATAAATGGAAAAATAAGGGATAAAAGTGAATTTCCTGCAGGAACTTCAGAAAAAGAAGTAGAGGATTTTGCATTTTCTTCTGAGAAAATTAAAAGTTATATAAAAGGTAAAAAAATATTAAAGAAAATTTACGTTCAGGATAAATTATATAGCATAGTTGTAGCATAGTTGAAACATAGTCTTGAATATAATAATTGTAATTTAACTATTAACATCAATTAAACAAAGGTGTTTAAATGAAAAAAATAAAAAAAATAAATTTATTACTACTTTCAATTTCAATTTTAATAATTCTTTTTTCTTTTATAATTATGTTGCCAGGTTGCATAGGCCAGAAACCTCCAAGATATGTAAATGAACCCAGTTCAACCAAAGCCATAACTGAAGAAACTATTTATGGAAGTCAGGATGAAACACAAAAATTATCAGCTATAAATCAAGCTAAAACAATAGCTGTAAGCAGCGAAGGTGTTGTAAAAGTTGTTCCTGATATTGTTAAGGTAAGAATAGAAATTTCAACTGAAAAACCATCAAGTGAAGAAGCAGTAAATACAAATTCAATTGATACTCAAAATGTTATAACTGCAATAAAAACAACAGGTGAAAGTGATTTAAAAATTGAAACTTCAGGTTATAGTCTTCAGCCTTTATACAATTATGTAACAAATAAGCCACCTCAAATATATGCATATAATGCTACAACAACTTTACTTGTAACTACAAAAAAACTGGAAAAAATCGGAAGTGTAATTTCTACTGCTGTTGAAGCTGGAGCAAGCGATATTTCTTCAATAAGTTATGATTTAAGCGATGAAGTTAAAAAAAGTGCAAAAAATGAAGCTTTAGCTATTGCTGTTAAAGATGCAAATAATAAAGCTGATGCAATAGCAAAGGCAATGGCTGCAGATATTGTTGATGTTTACTCAGTAAATGAAACCGGAATGTCTTATCCAAGTCCGGTTATATATGAATCCATGAAAAGAGAACAAGCTGTATCTGAAGCAAATGCTGTCCCTCCTGTTATATTGCCGCAGGAACTTGAAGTAAAAGCAGAAATATCTGTTATTTATATTTTTAAATAAATAATTTTTTAAATATAAGGAAGCATCTCCAATTTCGTGATAGTAATAAAAGTAAAACTTAAGGACCAGGATGGGTTATTTCGAAAACACGTAAGCTTTTTCCCAGCGAGAAAAAGCTTACTTAAGTTTCAGGCTTCGCTCTCCTCTTTGAAGAGGAACCATGCCCGCTTCGCCTTCAAATGGTTTTCTAAAGTAACCCATCCTGGTCCGATAATTAATTTTTTATCACGAGATTGGAGATGCCAACTAAATATAATTAAATTAGAGTAATTAATTATTTGAATAAATGATTATTTGTGCTATTATGTATAAATATATTTAATAAGTTTATATATAGTAGTTATTGGCAAGAAATATAAGAGATAAGACTAAAAATAACTCCTATGAAAAGCTTATAAAGGAAAGCTTATAATAAAAAGATAATCATTTATTTATGAATGAAATTTAAAAGTATATTAAATAAGATTGCCTTTAAATTTTTATATTTAAAATATGAAAAAAACAAGCAATTTTACTTGTCTGTTTTTATTATAATTATTATTGTAACAATAATATTAACTTTATTAACCATAAAACAGCATCAGGAAACTAAAATTAAAGAAAATATTTTAAAAGCTGTTTTAAATTCAAATAATAGTCCTGATAAAAACCAGGATTTAACCCAGGAATCTTTGAATCAAAAACCTTTAACTCAAGAATCTCTAACTAAAAATTCTTTAACTCAAGAAGCTTCAGTGAATACAAATGAACAGCAAAAGGAAAAATTAATACAAAAAATAAAAGTTTATATCTGCGGTGAAATAAATAATGCAGGTGTTTATGAGCTTGATAGTAATTCAAGAGTAATTGATTTAATAAATATTGCCGGAGGAACCAGAAAAGATGCTTATCTGGAATCAATTAATCTTGCAGAAATTTTAACAGATAGCCAGAAAATTTATATCCCCTCAAAAGAAGAAATCTTAAATTCTGAAGGTCTTAATTCTATTGGAGAATTAAATAATAACAACTTAAAAAATAAAATAATAAACATTAATTTTGCAGGGAAAAATGAGCTTGAGCTGCTTCCCGGTATAGGGCCTGAACTTGCTCAAAGAATTATAGATTACAGAAAAAATATAGGAGCATTTAAAAAAAAGGAGGATTTAAAAAATGTAACAGGAATAGGTGAGAAAAAATATGAAGCAATCAAGGATTTGATTACTGTATGAAATACTGTTATTTTATATGGGCTTTATCAGTAACAGCAGGAATTATTTTATTTAATTTACTTGTTTTAAAAAAAATAAATATTAGTCTTGCTTGCATAATTTTCTTTATACTAATCTCGTTTATTTTATCAATTTCGGGATATTATATTTTTAAAAAAAATTTAAATATTAAAAAAGCAAACTTGGTTTTTTTAATATTTACTTTTGTCGCTTTCTTTTCATTAGGTTTTATAAATAATTACTTTAATTATTTAAATAATAATAGATTTAACAATCTTGCAGAAAATACAGGCATTTTTAAAAATAAAAATATTAAAGTTAATGCAGTAGGGCAGATAGTAAGTAATCCTTATTTAAAATTTACTACAGTTTACTTTGATTTTAAAATAATAAATTTAAAAATTACTGATCAAAAAGGGCGAAATCTTCAGGAAATAAATAATTGTGGTGATATTTTTATTTCTTACAATTATAAGGGTGAAAATAAACCTGATATTTTCTTAAATGATTTTGTTGAGGTAAATCTTAAAGATATCCGGGTTTATCAGGATAGCGATAAAGGCGATTCTTATATTTTTGTTGCTGATAAAATTACTCATACTCAGGTAAAAGGATTGAAGTCTTATTTATATGTTTTTAAATCAAAAATAATTAGCTGTATTAATATTCTTTTTTATAAAAATTTAGATGCTTCTAACAGTAAAATAGCTTCTGCCGTAATACTTGGCAGACAGTCAGAAATTACAAATGATGTTAAAGAAAGTTTTAGAAAAAGCGGAATTTATCATTTTCTTGCAATTTCAGGGCTTCATATATCTATAATAGCTGCATTTATATGTTTTATTTTTAAAAAAATTATTCATTTATTTAATCATTTACTGAATTTTAACAACAAAATTAATATTACTTATTTTATAATTGCATTTCTGATTTTTTATAATTTTATTGTTGGAGAAAAATCAGGAATTATTAGAGCTTCAATAATGTTTAGCCTGGCTCTTTTTGCAAAAGATTTACATAAAGATTTTAAACAGTCAAATATATTTTTTATAGCTTATATTATTTTACTTCTAAAGACTCCTGATTATCTAACAAATATAGGATTTATTTTATCTTTTATATCAGTTGGCTCTCTTATTTTTATGATACCTGTTATTAAAAAGTTATTTAAATTTTTAATAAAATTAAAAGAAACAGTAAATAATTATATTTTAAAATCAATTATTGCTGCAATTTCAGTAAATGCAGCTATTTTGCCAATACTTGCATATTATTTCGGAGGTTTTTCATTAATTGCAGTTATCGTAAATGTTATAGTTGCTCCAATTTTTTATATTCTTTTACTGGACTTGTTTATTTCATCATTTTTATCAGTTTTCTGGTTTAATGCCGGTTCTTTATTAATTAAACCAGCAAATTTTTTGATTAATATTATTTTAAAATTTTCTGATTTTTTTGGTTCCTTACCAAATAGCTATATTGAAAATGATATTTTTAAAAATAAAACTGTAATTTTTTTATATTATTTCTTTTTAATAGCTGTATTTATATATTTATACTTTTTTTTAAAGAGCAAAGAAATAAAGAATAATGCTAAAAATATTGTATAATGTATAAATATTAAAATATTTAATCGTAGTTTTTTTAATTTTTGTTTTTAAAATCAGATAATACAGACAATATAAAATTAAAAATTTATCTTATTTTTTAAATTTTAGTAGTTAATTATTTTGCATATTTTTATAATAATAATTTTTTTAATAATAATTTTATTAATTTAATCAAATGACAGGTTTTTTAGAAAATAAAAATATAGAAAATTTAAAAGCTTTATATTTTATTGAAAGTAAAAGTGAGAGCATTATTGATGAGAAAATAAAAGAAATAAAAAATTATTTTAAAGATAAAATAAGTATAGAAAATGATTTAAAGATTTATGATTTGAAAGATGAAATTGATGATCCAGGTGAATTATATAATTTTTTAAATACCCCTTCTTTTTTCTCAATAAAAAAAGTAATGATTATAAAAAACTGTGAAAAAATTTTTAAAAGCTCATTAAAAGTAATTTCTGATTTCTTTTTAAAAACATCAAATCCTTCAGAAAGTGTTGTAATATTTTTAACTTCAACAGATTTTAAAAAAGCTTTAATGTTTAAAGAATTTGTTACTAAATTTGGAGAGGTAATAACCATAAAAAAACCTGAAACTGAAAATTTAAAAAAACGAATACTTGAAAAAGCAGAACTTGATGGCATAAAAATTACTCCTGAAGCACTGGAAATATTTGTTGGAAATGTAAATGAAGATATTAATATTCTTGAAAATGAGTACGAAAAGCTGTATTTAAATGTTTGTTTTAATACAAATAAAGTAATAAATGAAGATATTGTTAAAAGCTTAATAAATAGAAATATTAATTTCACAATCTTTAATTTTGTTGATTATACAGGATATAAAAATTTTAAAATGGCTGCAGAACTTATTCCTGCTATGGCAGAAGATGATGCCATAACTTCAAGTGTAATAAAGCAACTTTTTTTAATGTTTAAATGTGTTTTGTATATAAAGGGTGGAGAAAGAGGAAGAGATGAAGCTAAAACTTATCTCGAGAAAAATATAAAAACAAATCCTGCTTTTATAATTAAAATTTTAAATAAATATACGACATTTTCTAAAAACTATAAATTTGAAGAAATAGTAAATATTATAAGTATTTTAAATGATTTTGAAATAAGAAGAAGAAAAACAAGCGAACCCAATCTGAATTTTCTTTATAATCTCTTATCAAAAATTCAATTTCAGTAAAATAACTAATTTATAGTGATCGCTTGTTTTAACTTTTTTTGCTTTAACTTCTTTACTTTAAATTTTTTGCTTTAATTTTTTTTAAAAAAAGTTAAAAATCTTTTAAAAATAAATATTTTCAGTAAAAGCTATGCTATTGTTTTAAAGAGTTAAGAAGCTTAGCAGCTTTAGATTTTTTATTGGCTGCAAAATTTTTAGAAACGGCACTTTTTTTAGCAGCTTTATCAAGGCTTTTAAAATATAAGCTCAATTCATTCCTGGCAGATTCAAAATCTTTGTTTTCAACAGCTGCCAGTAACTTCTTTTTATTGCTTTTTATTCTTGTTTTAAGTGCCTTATTTTTAAGTGTTCTTTTAACTGCTTGTCTGTCTCTTTTTTCCTGTGACTTTATATTTGGCATAAATAATAACTCCACTATCTGTTTTTTTAACGAATTGACATTTTAGCATTTTTTTAAATAAATAAAAATATTTAATTATTTAAAATCTAAAAATTTAAATGTTATAATTCATTTTTTAATAAAAAAGCTAAGTTATGTTATCATAAATACAAATTAATTTACAGAAAATTTAAAGATAATAAATAATGCAGCAAAACATTGATTACAGAAAAAAAATTTTTAGTGCCACTTTTTTAGTAATAATAGCAACCTTGTTTTCCAAGATAAGCGGACTTGTCAGAGACCAGATAATGGCAGGTTATTTTGGTATAAGCTATGAAACTGATGCTTTTACATGGGCATACTTCATTCCTAACCTTTTTAGAGTTTTATTTGCAGAATCAATTATTATTGCTGCTTTTATTCCGGTTTATACATCATATTTAAAAAATAATGATAGCAAGGAAGTAAATAATTTTGTTAATTCTGTAACTAATATATTTATTTTAATTTTTGTTGTTATTTCCATGCTTATTTTTATATTCTCATCTCCAATTGGACTGTTGCTTTCAAAAATATCAGGTAATAATCTTGATATAACTAGCTTTTCAACAATGAACAGGATTATGATATTTTCACTTGTTATTATGAGTATCTCAGGTTTAATAACCAGCGTTCTTAACAGTCATAATAAATTTACAGCTCCTGCAATTGCACCTATGGTAATGAATATAATCTCAATTATCTTTGTAATACTGCTTGCTAAAAATATCGGAATTATAAGCATGGCTATTGGTGTAATTATTGGTTCAGTTTTTGAAGTTATTATCCAATTGCCAGGTCTTAAAGGAACAGGGCTTAATTATAAGTTTAAAATTGATTTTAATAATAAAGCAGTTAAGGAAATTTTTAGCATGATGGTTCCTATTATGTTAAGTTTGGGTGCGGTTCAAATAAATAACAGTGTTGATAATTTTTTTGCATTAAATCTTGGAGAAGGCAACACAACAGCTCTTACTTTTTCATGGCGTGTTGCCAATTTACCTTTAGGGGTATTTTCAGTTGCAGTAATTACGGTATTATACCCTTTAATTTCAAGACATGCAGCTAATTCAAATATTAAAGGTATCAAGGAAAGTTTTTCATTAGGTTTCAGGGAAATAGGTTATATTATGATACCAGCAAGCTTAGGTATGATAATTTTAAGCAATCCGATTATAAAGATATTATTTGAAAGATATCAATTTACTGCAGTTGATACTGCAAAGGTATCACATATTTTAGTTTTTCATAGTATAGGACTTTTATTTTTCGGGCTTCTTATGGTTTTAAACAGGATATTTTATGCTTTTAAAAATGTAAAAACTCCATTAAAAGTTGCTCTTTCTTCGATAGGAATTAATTTATTCCTTGACTGGCTTTTTGTTAAATTTTTAAATGTAAGCGGCGTTGCATTATCAACATCATTAGTTGGTATAATAAATGTTATAATTCTTATTATAATTTTGAGAAAAAAAATAGGTTATCTTGGTGGTAAAAAAATTATGTTTTCTTATTTAAAGATTTCTGCTGCTTCAGCAATTATGTGTGCTGTAATATACGGCATGTGGAGATTTTTAGTTAAATATTTTTCAACTGGAACCTTTATGTTATTATTGCTGCTTGTAATAATTATTGCAGTTGGTGCAGCTGTATATATTCTTTTTACTTTTTTATTTAGAATGGAAGAAATAAAATTTGTAGCGAGCTCAGTTAAAGGAAGATTTTTTAAGAAAATAAACTATTAAGAAAATAATTTGTTAAAAAAATAATTATGAAGATAGTAAATTATAAAGAAATATAAAGAAATAAGATTATAAATATTTATTGTTTTTGGGGTTTTTAAAATTAAAGTTTTTAAAATTAAAAGATAAATTTAAATTTAATTAAATTTTTTTAAAATTTATATTTTTAATATTTTTAATAATATAAAATTGATTAGTTTAAAAATAGATAAACTAAAAAATGAGTAATCAAAAATTAATAAGAAATTTTTCAATAATAGCTCATATTGATCATGGAAAGTCTACTTTGGCTGATAGAATTCTTGAATATACACATACTGTAAGCCCTAGAGATATGCTTGAGCAATATCTTGATGATATGGACCTTGAAAGAGAAAGAGGAATTACAATAAAGGCTCATTATGTAACTGTTTTATATAAATCCGAAAATGATGGTAATGAATACCAATTTAATCTTATTGATACTCCAGGACATGTGGATTTTACTTATGAAGTTTCAAGAAGCCTGGCTGCTTGCGAAGGTGCTTTACTTGTAGTAGATGCAACGCAAGGTGTTCAAGCTCAAACCCTTGCAAATGTTTATCTTGCAATTGACAATAATCTTGAGCTCGTACCTATCATCAATAAAATAGATCTTCAAAGCGCAAGACCTGAAGAAGTTTCTGATGAATTAAATAAAATCCTTGGAATAGATAAAAATAAAATACATAAAGTTTCAGCAAAAACAGGAGAGGGAGTTAAGGAAATACTTGAAAGTATAATTTCAGAAATTCCTGCTCCATCAGGTGATGAGAATGCTCCGCTTCAGGCTTTAATTTTTGACTCAAGTTATGACCCTTACAGAGGAGTAGTCTCACTTATTAGAATTGTTAACGGAAAAATTTCAAAGGGCATGAAAATTAAGTTCATGGCAGAAAATTATGTTACAGAAGTTGAAGAAATAGGTATCATGGCGCCTAAAATGATCCCAAGAAATGAACTTACCACTGGTAAAGTTGGTTATATTGTTACCGGCATTAAAGAAGTTGACAAAATAATTGTTGGAGATACTATAACTTCCTTTCTAAATCCTGCTCAAAAAAGCTTGCCTGGATACAAGAAACCAAAACCTATGGTTTATTGTGGCCTTTACCCGATAGATGGAGATGATTATGAAGATTTAAGAGAATCATTAAAAAAACTTGAACTTAATGATTCATCTTTAGTATTTACTCCTGAGGTTTCAACAGCTCTTGGTTCAGGATTCAGGATGGGATTTCTAGGTTTACTTCATCTGGAAATTGTAAAAGAAAGGCTTGAAAGAGAATATAATTTAAAGCTTTTAACTACAACTCCGAATGTTGCTTATAAAATAACTAAAACAAATGGTGAGATTATTTTCTTAAAAAGCCCTGCTGACTATCCGGAAGAAGAAAAAATTGTAAAAGTTGAAGAACCTTATGTTATTGCAACAATAATAACTCCAAAGGAATATATTGGAGAAATAATGAAGCTTTCAAGCCAAAAAAGAGGCATTTATAAAGATATGCAATATATTTCGGTTGGGAGAGTAGAATTAAAATATTTATTTCCTCTATCTGAAATAATTGTTGATTTCTTTAATCTTTTAAAGTCAATTTCTGCGGGGTTTGCTTCTCTTGATTATGAATTTCTGGAATACCGTGAATCTGAACTTGTCAAGCTTGATATTTTAGTAAATGGTAATAAAGTTGAGGAGCTTTCTGTAATTGTTCATAAAGATAAGGCTTATTATATAGGAAGAGAATTTGTTAAAAAGTTAAAACAGGAAATACCAAGACAAATGTTTGAGATTGCAGTTCAGGCATCAATTGGCAAACGAATAATTGCAAGAGAAACCATATCAGCCTATAGAAAAGATGTTATAGCAAAATTATATGGCGGAGATGTTACTCGTAAAAATAAACTTCTTGAAAAGCAAAAAAAAGGAAAGAAAAAAATGAAAAAAATCGGTAAAGTTGATATACCAAGTGAAGCTTTCATGAGTTTTTACAAAATTGAGCTTGAAAATAAATAATGTCACAGGGACGTATAATTTGATAATTATAAATCCCTTTGACGTAGATTGAGATTGACCCCCTATCTTTAATACCTTTAATAGGATTAATAGGGCTGTCTAATTATTTATCACATCTATACGTACCGTTGATGTGTCCCCTTGACATTTAATCATTTATGTCCCTTTGACACCTCTTAAAAAAGATAAAAAATAAAAAATTAGAATCAAATATAAGAAACAAATAATAACTACTAAATTAAAAACAAAAGTAACAGATATAATTTTTTAAATTTTTTTAAAATAAATAAAATTAATAGATATTATATATATTTTTTTAAATATATAATTTATAATACTTCTACTAAAATTTTCTTTACTAATTGTTTTTTATAAAACAAAAAAGTTATATTATTAAAATAACAAAATTAATTAAACAAAAAGGAAAAAAATGAAAAAGAAAGTAATTATATTTAGCGGAATTACAGTGGTATTAATTTTAGTTGTGTTATCATTTAGTGGTTGTGCAAAAGTTGGGGAAAAAATTGCTGAAAAAGCTATCGAAAAAGCAGCAGGTGGAAATGTTGATTTAAATTTAAATAAAGATGGAGTAACTGTTAAGGATAAGGAAGGCGGACAAACACAAATAGGAGAAAACGCAAAATTACCTGATGGATGGCCATCATCAGAATGTGCTGTATATCCTGATTTAAAACTTAGCATGTCAACAAAAACAAAAAATAGTGATTCTGGTAAAAATGAGTTTTCAATTCTGGGAGAAGTTACAAAGGGTTCTATAAAAGATGTATATAACTGGTATAAGGATAAATATGGATCAGGTTGGGAAACTGCCACAGATCAGTACACACAATCAGAGGATGGAGATATTGCCTTTCTTAATTTCAAAAATGATAAATATGAAGTTGGAATAATGATTGGCAAATCAGGTGATACTGCTTCATTAACAATGACAGTAGTGGAAAAATAATTAATTCAATTGTCAAGGGGACGAAATTGTCACAGGGACGTATAGTTTGACATGTTGTAAATATCATAGGGTTTTATAAATATCATAGAGATATGAAATTTTTATATAATTATAATTCTATTTTTTTTAATTAAGATTAACTCTTTATCTTTATACCTTTAATAGGGATTAATAAGGGGCTAGCAAATAAATTATTTACTATTCCTATGATAGTGCTGGCATGTCTTCTTAGCATTAAATTATTTATATCCTGGCAAACCTGCTCCATTGATAATTTCATTGAATTCAATTTAATAAGATTGTCAAATTATACGTCCAACTGACATAAATAAATAATTTGTAACTTGTATTTTTTTCTTATATAATCTTTTCTTAAATATTTGACAGACAGGAGTCCTCCTATTTCAGGTAACCCTTAAATAGGAGAACGCCTTTCCTGTCAAACTCATTTAATATAAAAACTTGGCAGTTTGAAAGGAGTTTTATTGAAAAGCGACATTGAAATTGCTCAGGAAGCAGAAATTAAGCCCATTATTGAGATTGCAGAATCAATGGGGCTTAAAGAGGATGATCTGGAACTTTATGGCAAGTATAAGGCAAAAGTAAAGCTGGAAGTTTTAGATCGATTTAAAGACAGACCTGATGCTAAATATGTTGATGTAACTGCAATAACCCCTACACCTCTTGGAGAAGGGAAAACTGTTACCACAATAGGGCTCGGAATGTCTTTAAACAGGATTGGTAAAAAGGCAATAACCTGCATAAGGCAACCTTCCCTTGGACCTGTTTTTGGTATCAAAGGAGGAGCTGCAGGTGGAGGTTATTCCCAGGTTCTTCCAATGGAAGATTTTAATCTTCATTTAACAGGAGATGTTCATGCGGTTGGAGTTGCGCATAATCTTTTGGCTGCTTTTTTAGATGCGCATATCATGCATGGAAATGAACTGAATATTGATCCGTTTTCTATTACTTTAAACAGGGTAGTAGATGTAAATGACAGAGTCTTAAGAAATATTATTGTTGGTCTTGGTGGAAAAGCTAATGGTGTTCCGAGAGAAACAGGCTATGATATCACAGTTGCTTCAGAAGTTATGGCAATTCTTGCTTTAACTAATAGTCTTAAAGATTTAAGACAAAGACTTGGAAGAATGGTTGTTGGTACAAATTATAATGGTGAACCTGTAACAGCAGAAGATTTAAAATGCGCAGGTGCAATGGCTGTTTTACTTAAAGACGCAATCAAGCCAAATTTACTTCAAACAATTGAGCATAATCCGGTTTTTGTTCATGCCGGACCTTTTGCTAATATTGCTCATGGTAATAATTCAATTTTAGCAGATATGATAGCAAGTAAACTTGGGGATTATGTTGTAACTGAAAGCGGATTTGGAGCAGATTTGGGTGCAGAAAAATTTATGGATATTAAATGCAGATATAGTGGTTTAAGACCATCAGCTGCTGTAATTGTTGCTACAGTAAGAGCTTTAAAAATGCATGGCGGCGGATTTGAATTTATCCCGGGTAAAGGGGTTGATAAAGCAAAAATGGAAGCGAAAAATGTTGAAGCAGTTAAAAAGGGTTGTGAAAATCTTGCTAAGATGATTGAAAATATCAGATTTTTCGGAATACCCGCTATTGTTTCCATAAATACTTTTAACACAGATTACCCGGAAGAAATTGAAACCATAAAGGAAATGGCTATAAAATCAGGCGCTGATGATTGTGTAATAAGCGAAGTTTGGGCAAAAGGCAGTGCTGGTGGAGTAGAGCTTGCAAATGCTGTTGTTAAAGCTTGTGAAAAACCTTCCGAATTTAAATTCCTTTACCCACTTGAAGCAACAATCAAGGAAAAAATAGAAATTATAGCTACAAAGATTTATGGTGCAGATGGAGTAGATTATCTGCCAAAAGCTGAAGAAAAAATTGAGCTTTATACTAAACAGGGATTTGATAAGCTTCCTATTTGTATGGCAAAAACTCATCTGTCTCTTAGCCATGATCCTAATCTGAAAGGTAGACCCAGAGGGTTTAGAGTTCCAATAAGAGATGTAAAAGCATCAATTGGAGCAGGTTTTCTTTATCCTCTTTTAGGAGAGATGAGAACGATGCCCGGATTGCCTAAGGTTCCTGCAGGCACAAAAGTAGATTTAGATGATAATGGCAATATTGTAGGATTATTTTAACTTTTAGTAACAATTCCGGTAATTTTTAATAGTTGTTATTTTTATTAAATTGTCATTACTATTTTAAATTTGTAATTAATATTTTAATTACTATTGTAATAAACTGAACAAATAAGCCAAATGGCAGTTTGGGTTTAAAGTGCGAAATTATTTTAAACCTGCTTTGTCATTTGGCATTTTAGTTTTAAGCTTTAATTTTTAATTTTTAATTATTTTAAAAAAAACGTTTTTTAAGCAAATTTTTTATAAGATTAATTATTATTTATTAGTATAAATTAACATAAAAATATTAACTTAAAAAAAATATTGGCTTAAAAAATATTTAAAGAATTTTAATATTTAAAAAATTTAAATAAATGGAGAATCAAATGGCTAAATTAATTAGTGGAATAAAAATTTCAAATGATATTAAAAATGAAATAAGGGAAGAAGTAAAAGAACTTGAAAGAGTAAAAGGAATTAAACCAGGACTTGGTGTAATTCTTGCAGGTGATAACCCTGCATCCAAAGTATACGTTTCGAACAAGCAAAAAGGTTGTGAAGAAGTAGGATTTTTATCTGATGCTGTTAAAATGCCGGAAAATGCAACAGAAGAAGAAGTGTTAAAGCAAATAGAAATTTATAATAACAGAAAAGATATACATGGAATCCTTGTTCAGCTTCCTCTTCCTCCTCAAATAGATAAGAAAAAAGTTCTTGAAGCAATATCTCCTTTAAAAGATGTTGACGGATTTCATCCTGTTAATATTGGCAAGTTAGTTGCTCAGGAAGATGGATTTGTTCCAGCAACTCCGGCAGGAATAATTGAGATGATGAAAAGGGAAGGTATTTCAATAAAAGGTAAAAATGCAACTATGGTGGGACATAGTGAAATAGTTGGAAAACCTTGTGCGCTTTTGTTATTAAATGAGTGGGCAACAGTAACTGTGTGTCATATTGAAACACGAGATTTAAAAATGCATACAGTTAATGCAGAAATTCTAGTCGTTGCGGCAGGTAAACCTTATCTTATAAAAGAAGATATGGTAAAAGATAGTGCAGTAATAATAGATGTAGGAATTAACAGGATTACAGCAGATAAAGCAACTCCTGAGCTTTTAAGCTGGAGAAAATCTGATTTTGATTCAAAAGGTTCAACTATTATTGGTGACGTGGATTTTCTAAAAGTAGAGCCTAAGGCAAGTGCAATCACTCCTGTCCCTGGCGGGGTAGGACCTATGACCATAGCAATGCTTTTAAAAAATACATTAAAATCTGCTAAAAATTTTGCACAAATGAAGTAAAACAAATATATAAATAATTTTTATAAAGACAAATTCATTTGAATTAATTTATTTAAAAAGTTAGTAAATATTTTTTAAAAAGTAGTTTAGTTTAAGTTTTAATATACTACTAAACTACTTTTTTTTTATGAATAATGTTATCATAAACAATGTCATTTTTTATAAAATGTCATTGTTATTTATATTATATTAATTGGATAACATTTAATTTTCTTTTATATTAAGACATTTTACTAGTATTTATTTAATATATTTAAAAGTGTGAGGGGCACTTCATAATTAAATTATATTATAATAAATATTATAATAATAAAGGGATATGCCAAATTTAATAATTATAAATAATTATATTTGTAAAAAGAAAATATAAAAAGAAAATAATAAATAAAGAAATAATAAATTCAGTAATTTTAAAAATATAAGTTTTATATTAGCGAAAAGCAGAAAAATATGTTTTATGGTAAAGTTATTGGTAATATTGTAGCAACTGTTAAAGCAAAGGGGCTTGAAGGAAAAAAAATTCAGGTTGTAAAGCCTGTTGATATGACTACGGGAATTGAATCTGGAAAATTTATTGTTGCTCTTGATATTACTGATTCCGGAATTGGTGATTATGTTGGTTATGAGGATGGTAAAGAAGCTGCCTGGGCTTTTGAACCTGAAGAAGTCCCGACAGATGCAACAATTGTTGCTATTATTGATAAAGTAAACATTACTGGAGAATAATTATGGTTTTAGGTAAAGTGATCGGCTCTGTTGTTGCTACCCAAAAGGATGAAAGCCTGGTCGGGAAGAAATTAATGCTTGTTAAAGCTATAGATCTTGAAGGTAATTTACTCGAACCTTTTGTTGTTGCTGTTGATGTTGTAGGTGTTGGAATTGGAGAAAAAGTTCTTGTAGTAAATGGAAGCTCTGCAAGAATGACAGATGAAACCAGGGAAAGAAGTATAGATTCTGTGATTGTTGCAAAAGTTGACTCAATAAACATCAGTTAAGGGACAATCAGTTAGAGACATTTTTTAAAAAAATAATAAACCAAGAAAAAAGCTATAAAGAGCTATTTTCGTAAAAATATTTACACTAATTTTTAAAGGATCTGCATCTATAAGTGCTTTAATTCTTTTTCTCATTGTTTTTTCTTCCATAGATTTACCTGCTGAAAATGGTGATGCGAGGTTAGGGCAGTAATTTTTAATGTTAAATAAGTTTCTCTTTATTTTAAGAATGGAATTTAAAATATTTACTGCAATTTCTTTGCCTGATTTTTGAGAATATTGTATAACAAGTTTATCGCAATCTTTTTCCTGCTCGTTTTTAATTAGAGCATAAGTAATATATGTAAAAGGATTATAAAAATGAACATCTGTAAGATAAGTAAGCATTGCATTTAAAATGTTATCATGTCTTTTAACATGAGAAAGTTCATGAAGCAAAACAGTTTCTTTTTCATCTTTAGTTAAAAAATAAAGCATTTGTTTGTTAACAATAATTTTTTTCTTAATAAACCCAAAAGTATAAAAGCTATTTTTTATATCTGAAGTAAAATAAATTTTTGGAGTTTTTATACCCATCAATTTTGAATAATGCGAAACAATATTATTTATTTCTTTATCTGTTGATTCAACTGCATATCCTGAATTTTTTAATTTATGGAAGTGAACATAAGTCTGGTAAAATCTAAAAAGGGTAATAATAATTATTGCAATTGCATAAAAGCTGAAAACAAGTTTGTTAATTAAGCTAAAATTAATATCCTGAGCATTCTGATAATTCATTAAAAATATTAAATTTTAAAAA
>JAMDEN010000088.1 GCA_023487035.1 Actinomycetota bacterium | reverse complement strand
TTTTAAATCATTATATATGATAAACATACCTTTAACGATGATGGGAATGTTGATAGCAATTTTACCAGTTATTATCTTATATCTATTGGGGCAGAAATATTTTATCCAGGGATTAATAGCTGGCTCATTAAAAGATTGAGCTTTTTATTTAAACTAAGTATTTTTATATAGCTTGAATTTTAATTGGTTTTTTATTTTTTGAAAGAAGTTTAATTATTTCTAATGAGTGGAATTAATCAAAAATTGTTATTGTCTTTGGGGATAGAAAATGGAAAAAAAAGAAGAACAAATAATTGATTTTAATGAATATGGAAAAATTCATTTTGTTTATAAGGGATCTAATGTTGCTGGAAAAAGAAGTAAATTGGAATTTACTTCCATAATTGGGGAAAAAGGCCTGCCGAAGGGAAGCAGCTTAAAAATTTTAATATTTGGAAGAAATAAGTGGCCGATGCTGCAGTCTGATGACCCGGCAAAGGAAATGTGCAAATATAATCCGGACAAAGAAAATTATGTTCTTGAAAATAATATTATTTATGAAAGCAAATTTCCAGTAAATGAAGGCTTTTTTGAAAATAATGAATATCCTAGCTGTTTTGTGGATGTGAAAATTAAAAAAAATATTTTATATCAGACAATAATATCAAATAGAATGCAAGTAAGAGAAGTCGAAGTTAAAATATTAGAGGATTTATATTGTGGGGATATTATTAAAATTACTTTCTTTAATAAGATAAAGGGTGAAGTTGGATTAAAACTACCTATTGCAGCACAAGATATTCAATTTAATGCCCAATTATGTTTTGTGAAAGATCAAAAAAATTATAAATTTCTGCGAAAAATAATTTTCAAGATATTGCCTGATACACCGTTTAAGTATAAGATAATATGTCCCTCGATAGTAAAGGTTAACGAAAAATTCAAGTTCTGTATAACTTTTTTTGATAAGTTTGGTAACCCTATAAGAATGGAAAAAATACAAGGAATAAAATTTTTAAATGAAGATATTTCCATAAAGTCCAAAAAAATTTATAAATACAGCTTTATTTTTGAAGCCAGTTTAAAAAAAGAAGGAATATATAGGTTAACCATAGCCAATAATTTTCTTAACAGCATTTTAGTTTCTGAATGTAATCCTATATTTTGCACTAATAACAAAAGGAGTAATTTATATTGGGCTGACTTGCATGGACATTCTTATTTATCTGATGGAATGGAAAGCCCTGATTTTTATTATGATTATGCCAAAAATGTTGAGCATCTAGATTGTTCTGCCTTAACTGATCATTGCAGCATGCTGACAAGGCAGGGTCGTTTATGTTGGAAGGAACCATTAATTCCATATTCATTTTGGAAAAATAATATATCTGCATGGCCTAAAATAAAAAATCTTACGGATAAATATAATGAACCTGGCAGTTTTGTAACATTATTAGGATTAGAATGGGATGGTTCTGCAAAATTTCAAGAAGATGATGGCAAATATGGAGATAGAAATATTTATTTTTTAAATGAAATTGAAGATGATTTTTTATGCAAAACTTCAACAAGATTTAATACCCCGGAAAAATTGTGTAATTTTATTAAAAATACTGATGCTTTTATCATACCGCACCATACATCGTATCCTGAACCTGAAGAGGATACATATTTTAGCTGGGGGGCAGATTTAAGCTATATTGATAACAATAAACAGTTTCTTATAGAGGTATATTCCAAACATGGTTCTTCGGAATATAAAGACTGTGAATTTCCTTTAGTTAAAACCGGTTCAAAAAATTTTGTAGTGAACTGTTTAAAAATGGGTCATAAATTTGGTTTTGTAGGGGGGTCTGATACTCATGCTTCAAGGCCAGGCTCAAATTTTAGGGAAGAATTTACACCAGTACTAAAATATGCAAAATCAGGTTTAACTGCAATTTTTTCTGACAACTTAAGCAGGAGTAGTGTTTTCAACAGTTTAAAAAGAAAAATGTGTTATGCAACTTCAGGTGAAAGAATAATTCTGTTTTTTAATATAAACAGCAAGGGGATAGGAGATGAATTAAAAGTACAAAAGGGAGAAAAATTAGAGATAAAGATTGAAGCTTACGGTACCGAAAAAATTGAAGAAGTAAGCTTAATTAAAAATGGAGATTGTGTTTTTTTAGATAAGCCAAACAAATTAGATTATATTAAAAAAATAAATGCTCAGGTTATGGAAAATAGTTTTTATTATTTAAAAGTAAAACAGGTTAATGGAAGTCTTGCATGGAGCAGTCCTATTTGGGTTGAAGTTTCATGAAAATGAATTTAAAAAAGCAAAAATTGAAGCTGTTTTTATCTTTTTTGAAATAGGTTTTTTACTTTTGGTAGAAGATTTGTCATGATTCCTCTAATTGAGAGACAATAGATAAATAGGAATGGGTTTCACAAAAAATAACAAGTTTAAATTTAATAGAAAGTTATAATTTTTGATATATATATTTAAAAAATGAAAATAATTATTATTGAGATTATTAGTTTAAAAATAATTCAGAAAAACTAATTATAAGTGGGGTAAGAATCTTGGAAAATTCAAAAGAATTAATGATAATGACTTTAAATCTTCAAAAAACATCCAGAATTCCTGTTGCTCTGCACTGGTGGGGCGTTTACAAATATGAAGCCCTTGGGCTTGATTATAGGAAAGATGCCTGGAAAGAAGGAGAAAAATTATCTGATGTTTATACGGAATTTTATGAAAAATTTAAACCTGATTGGTTTCACCTTCACATCGGAACTCCAAAATATTTTAAGGATTCTGAAATTATAAATAAAAACGGAAAAAGCTATTTAAAAATTTCCGATAAATTCAGAAGCTTAAAAAAAGAAGATAAATATTTTTCTTCAAATTCATCTGATGATGAGGAAATAATGGATTTTCCCGATTATTTGCTTGGTTCCAGATGTAGCAAACCAAAAATTGATCTTTCTAGTGTAAAAAAGATAGACGACTTTATAAAAAAATATATTCACATGAGCGTCCAGGAAATAATAGAAATGGGATATACGGATCATATCCCTAAGATTGTTTCTCGATATGGAGATGATGTTTTTTTAGCAGTTCATATCCCATCGGCTATTTGTGAAATTTTTGACCCTACAACAGGCTATCTTGGCTTTGAACAGGGACTTATGTCTTTTTTTGATTACCCTAAAGAGATGAGGTATTTTCTTAAAAGATGTTATGAAGAACAGCTTGAATGGGCAAAAGCTTATGCAAAAGCCGGAGTTCATTCATTTATTATTTCCGAAAGTTATATTTCTCCTGATCTGGCAAGTCCTGAAATTTACAGAAGATTCATGAAAGACGTACACAAGGAGTATTTTAAAGAGATAAAAAATCATGGTCTGATTCCGATCTGTATGTTCTGGGGAGATTCTGTGCCACTACTGAATGACTATATTGAAACAAATGTTATGGCAATCATGTTTGAAGAAAGTAAGAAAGGATTTAATCTTGACATACAGAAAATAAGAGAATCGGCAGACAACAGAATATGCATTTTTGGAAATCTGGATTCAATCTATTTATTGAGAGAAGGGAATGAAGAAGAAATTAAAAATGAAGTAGCAAGACAGGCAAAAGGTTCAAGATATAATTTCATAATTGCAAATGGTAGCCCTGTTACACCTGATACACCAGAGCAAAATGTAAAATGTTTAATAAGTACCGGAAGAGAGTTAAAATGGCACTAACATCTGAAGGAAGAATTCAAACAGCAATATTATTAATTTGATTTAGAAAGAGAGTATATTAGATGAGTATTGAAGATATCAAGAAAGAACTTTACAATAATGTTCTTTCAGGAGATTTTGAACTGACTGCAGGGCTTGCTCAAAAAGCAATTAAGGAAAAGACTAATCCTATGGAAGTTATCAATTCTTCATTAATTCCGGCAATCGAACTTGTGGGTGAAAAGTTCGGCAGAAAAGAATATTTCCTGCCGGATCTTATGAGGAGCGCAAATGCAATGAAAAAAGCCCTCGATATTTTAGAGGAAGAAATTGATAAAAGTGGTATTGAAAGAAAATCGCAAGGTAAAATAGTAATTGGAACAGTGAAGGGCGACATACATGAGATTGGTAAATCCATAGTAGCTGCACTTCTGGCTGCGAAAGGTTTTGATGTTGTCGATCTTGGCATTGATGTGAGTTCAGATATGTTCATTGATAATATTATTGAAAAAAAGGCTGACATTCTTGCGATGTCTGCTCTTCTGCCGATAACAATGCCATATCAGGGTCTTGTGATTGAAGAGCTTAAAAAAAGAGGAATAAGAGATAAAGTAAAAGTTATGGTTGGCGGTGCTCCCGTTACACAGGAACATGCGGAAAAGGTAGGAGCCGATGGTTATGCCGGCAATGCAGTTGATGCAGTTAAACTTGCTGAAAAACTGATGAAAGAATAAATATTAAATTGTTATTAAAACAAGTAAAGAAAAGCATATATAATATTTAAAATTTTATTTAACAGTGACAGGCTATGTATGTTATAGGTTTAGTAAATCGAAAAGCAGGTTTGATCTAATTATTATGGTTATTTGTGATAAAAATAAGAAATAATAGACTATAAAAACTCAGAGTTTTATAAGATAATAAAAAATATTTTTTAGAAAATCGGAGGATAAAATGCCTATCAGAGGTTTTAAAGGCGGAATGCTTAAGTTCTTATCAGAAGATGATTTGAAAGCTATTCATCTGGCAACCGTTGAAATATTGAGTGAGATTGGCGTAAAAATGGAGTACGAACCAGCACTTGAAATTTTTAAGGATTATGGTGCGGAAGTTGATTTTAAAAATAAGATTGTAAAAATAGGAGAAGATATATTGAGGAAAGGTCTTTTGAATGCTCCTTCCGCTTTCACGCTTCATGGAAAAACTGAAGACACCGATATAAAAGTTGATCCTGAAAGAGTATATACAATCGGAGGCTCATCTGCACTTAACGTTTTTGATCTTGACGGGAATTACAGGCCGGCTGTTTTTGATGACTTAATCAAACTTACTCTTCTCCAGAATAAAATGGAGAACCTGCATATAATGCACGCAATAGTCATACCCTCAGATATCGAAGAGTATGGTGTGGACAGACTATTGTTTGCAGGGGCATTTCCGTATACTTCAAGAAATTATTATTCCCAGTCGCAAACTGGTGCGGATGGGGTTCTTGAGCAATTGAAGATGGCTGCAGTTTTTCAGGGAAGTGAAGATGCCGTGAGAAAAAATCCCATGTTTACAGAAGTGGTTTGTATGGTAAGTCCGTTAAAACATGAAAAAGTAAACAGTGAAGTGATAATTGAATGTGCCAAAAATAATATTCCTGTTTATATTGAAGTGGATGCAATGCCGGGCGGTACCACTCCTGCACCTATAGCGGGCTGTCTTGTAGAACAAAATGCAAATGTCCTTACAGGAATTGTGCTGGCTCAACTGATCAAACCCGGAACTCCGTGTATATATTCCATAGCATCAGGGCTGATGGATATGACAAGCGGAGGTTACTCCGGTGCTGCTCCTGAATCAAATCTTCTTCATTGTTGCACTGCACAAGTTGCTCATTATTATAATCTGCCGTTTCAAGGTGGAACTGGGATAGATGCAAAAATATCTGATGCTCAGGCAGGTTATGAAAGAGCCATGCAGGTCTTAAGCAATGCTCTTGCAGGAACAAACTTTATACATCTTTCTTTTGGATTAATGGAGATGATGATGCTTGCAAGTTATGAGCAGGTAGTAATTGATAATGAAATTATGGGTGCGACGTATAGAATGTTAAAGGGTGTGGAAGTCAATGATTTTTCTCTGTCGGTTGATTTACTTAGAAAAACCGGACATGGCGGGCATTTTCTGAACTATAAAGAAACTTCCGAATATATTAGAAAAAACAACTGGGTTCCTAAAATTACCAATAGAGATTCATGGAATACATGGCAGTTGATTGGAGCAAAAAGCATGAGAGATCTTGCTGTTGAGGAAGCAGAAAAGATACTTAAGGAAAATACCGAACCTATTATCCCAGAAGATCAAACTGAAGAAATTTTAAAAATGGCAAAAGCATATCATAAAAGAGCGCAGGAAAAATTAAAAAAATAGGAAGGCAAATAGAATATTATGTCTGATGAAATTGGCCAGGGTTCTTTTGAAGGCAGATTTTATAATAAGAAAGCCTTGAAGTTAAAAATTTTAGATCTGATAAGAAATAAAGGGTTAATTACCAAGCAGCAAATTGCAAAAGAACTTGGCATTAACATAACTACGGTAAACATGCTGATAAATCAGTTTAAGGAAAGAAATAATATAATAAAAGAAATTGGCGACGGTAGTTCTTCCGGAGGAAGAAAGCCAAAACTTTATACAATAAATAATGAGCTGGGATATATCATAGGGATTGATATCGGCGGAACAAACACCCGTGGAATATTGACAGATTTATCAGGAAATATAATTCACTATCTTAAAATAAAGACTAAAGCAAAAGAAGGCAAGGAGGCTGTTTTAAGCAAAGTGATTTCGGTTGCAAATGAAACGATAGATTCGTCGAAAATCTCCAGAGATAAGCTTTTTGGAATAGGGATGTCGATTTCAGGCATTATTAATTCATATGAAGGTGTCAGTGTTTTTTGTCCGAATATACCTGGATGGGAAAATTATCCAATAAAAAGCATAATGGAAAAAGAATTCAACCTTCCTGTTTGTATTGATGACAGTGTAAGATGTGCGGCAGTTGCAGAAAAAAGATTTGGCATAGCAAAAGACCATGACAATTTTATTTTCGTAAGTATCGGTAAGGGCATCGGTATGGGTGCATTTATTGACGGGAAAATATACCGCGGTAGCATGGGGCTTGCCGGAGAACTCGGGCATATAACGGTTTCTGAAGACGGACCATTGTGCAATTGCGGCAATAAGGGCTGTCTGGAAGCCATTGCTTCAGGTCCAGGGATATTAAAAAGAGCCCGTGAAGGAATTGAAAACGGTATTGTGACTTCTATTTCCAAGGAAATTAATAATAATTTTGAAAGTCTTACGGTAGAAATTATTTCAAAAGCAGCAAATGAGGGTGATAAATATGCTTATTATCTTATAAACAGAACCGGTGAATATATAGGAATTGCAATTGCAGCAGCTTTAAACCTTTTCGGATGCGATCTTGTGGTTTTATGGGGGGGCATTCTTGAATGCGGGGATATCATTCTTGATGCAATAAAAAGAACAGTAAAAATGAGGGCCCTGGAATTTATTTCCAAGAGAGTTAGGATTGAAAAAACCGCACTGGGTGATAATATTGCTGCTCTTGGCGCCGTACAGACATTTATTGATAAACTTTACAGTGAATCCGATAGCAATATACTGCTAAAAAGTTTTAAGTCTTAAGCGATGAATACAATTAGGATTGAAAATAAAATTGATTTTGAGATTGATATTAGTGCAATTGAGAAACGCAAACAAAGGATAAGGGATATTTGGAAATACAAAAAAGTTGATCATGTTCCCTTAGGATTTTCTATAGTTGATAACAGGGAAAAATTTACAAGAAAAGAAATTGAACAGGAAAAGGAAAAAAATTTAAGATTTGATTTAAATAATGTTAAAAAATCGTTAATGCTTTTACCTGATGATTATATTCCATTTGTTAAACCTGAAGTCGGATGCGCAACTATTCCTTCAATTTTAGGAGCGGAGATTTATTTTACAAGTGCATTTGATAATTTTTCCACTGTTAAAGAACCTTTGGTTAAACATATAGAGCAGCTTGAAAGCTTATATATTCCTGAAAATGATGAGGAAATAAAAGCAAAAGGATTGATGCCTTTAAATCTTGGGAAAATAAAATATTATCGTGAAGTTGTTAAAGATAGGATTAATTATGCAGGTTTTGATATTGGCGGGGTTCTTTGTGGATCCATAGATGTTATTGACTCAAGTTTATTTTATATGTCTTTACTAACTGATAAGGAAAAAATACTAAAATTTCTTGATAAATTATCAAATCTATATATAAAAGTGCAGAAAATTTTAGTAAGTGAGTTTGGCGGTTTAAACAATATGATGAATATAGACTGGGAGCCATCATGGTATCCGGAAGGGCATAAAGGTTATTTAAGCGATGATCCATGTGCTAATTTGAATATTGCCTTATTTGAAGTTTTCAGTAAACCATATGATAAAAAAATTTATGATGCATTCGGTTATGGAGGTTTTCATAATTGTGGTCCTCACCCTTGTGCACAGGCATATATTGATTATGGAAAAGATAAGGTTAAAGCAATAAATTGTTCATTGAGATGTACATATAATAACCTGGCTAAATTCATTTCTGTTTTTAAAGATACAGAGACTGTATTATATTTCTTATTTGAAGAAGAATATTATAATGCTAAAAAAGGTGGAGAATTATATAAGGAAATTATAAAAAAAGCCATAGAAAGTAATATAGTCTGCATCCCCTTTTATACTATAGATAGTTCAATTTACTCTGATAGTGAAATTAGGGATATATACGAATCTTTTTTAAAATTAAGCAAAGAATATGCGAAATCTTTGAAATTGGGTTAGACCAAAAGGAGAGAAAATGGAAAAAGTCGGAATAATAAAGCCCAAAATTGGTCTTATGTCTTTAACAGAGCCTCCCAGAGCATTATCTTTTGCTCTCAGTAAGCAGTGCTTCTGTAATACATGATATTTATGAACCGGAACTAAAAGGCGTATATCAGCTATGCATTGATTTAATTGTGCAAAAATTGGGTGAGGCCATAGCGGTTCCTGTTTCAATTTTCTCCGATCACCTCAAGGATTTCCACTTGGCAAAATATATTGTCGAAAAAAATTACGGTGGATTGAGATAGATGGGTCAAGACTTTCGTTTGAAGAAAATGTAGATATGGCAAGAAGGGTGGTTGAACTTGCACATCAAAAAGAAATAACATCAGTATTACCCAATCTAATAAATTTGGGAGTAATTGGGAGAAATAAATGTAGTTAATGGAATTAAAGATAATGATTAAAAGGAATTTTAATATTCAATATAACTGGAAGAATGAATCTGTTACTCTTATATTTAATTTAATAATATTAATTCTCACCTTTAATAGGTTATGAAAAAGATATCTCCATTCTTATTTATGCAATTATTTCTAATAGGTTTAGGTTCTTCTTTTGTAGGTCCATTAATTCCCATATTGGTTAGTGATTTTAATATAAGGTTAGATAAGATTGGTCTTACATTATCAATATATTCTTTTAGCGTTTTTATAGGCAGCTTATTTACAGGAATTCTTATAGAAAAATTAGGAAGGAGAAATATATTTATTTTAAGTAATATTTTTTTCATAATAAGTTTTTTAACCATATATTTTTCAAGATATTTTATTCTTTTCACCATATGTTATGCTATTTTCGGTTTGTCTTGGGGGGCTATCTATGTAAATTTAATTTCCATGATGAGCAATTTTTCTTATTTATATATTAGCAAAAAGATAATAATATTAAATATTTCATTTGCCCTAGGTGCTGCTGTTTCCCCACTCGTTGTCGGCTGCGTTTCATTTTTAAATTTTAACTGGAGATATGTTTTTTTGTCCATTGCAATGATCGATATGATTTTATTAATATTTATTACATTATTTGCATTATTTAATAATGAGATTTTTTATAATATAAAGAGCAAAGAAAATTTTAAGAAGTTGATTATTGCCAATAACAAACTTTTTTTAAATTTAATTATTATTTTATGTGGATTTATTATATTTTTTCATTCGGGATTAACAACTACTTTTAGTGATTGGTTTACCACTTATTTTAAAAGTTTGAATATATCATTAAATATCAGCTCAATATTGCTTACTTTGTATTCCCTGATATTTATTTTAGGAATGTTTTTTAAAAGCTTTCTGGTGGCTAGATTTGATGAAAAGAAAATAATAAATTTTTTTTCGATATCAAGTTTTATCATTTTATTTATTACTTTTTTTATTAAATGGATAGTTGTCAAAACCATCCTGATATTGTTATTTGGTTTTTCTGCTTCTGCAATTGGCTCCTTATCTATTTCTGTGGGAATAAAATTGGATCCCGAATATTCTGGTTCTATTGTAAGCATGATAAATAGCTTTGGATGGGCTGGTATTATAATTTTTCAATATTTAACAGGCTATTTATTTGCAAAATATTCTGCAATGGGTTTATTTTTTATTACCACGATTGCTTTGTTTATTTTAGTAATTTTCACTAATATTTTAAATATCTATTATAAGTCGGTCAATAAAATGAACCAATGACTCACATCTTAATAAACTTTTTAGGCTTTTTTGAGAGATACTTTAAAATTTTATAAACATTATAACAGTAGGATTTTTATAGATTTCGGATTTCACAACATATATTAAGCTGCAAATTTATTTTTCTAAAAATACAGCAATACTATCTTTTTATATTTTAATTTTTTTTTAAAATCTACCCTAAAAGTAATGTTTTAAAATAATGGAATTCTTCTTTATCTAACATATTTTTTCAATTATTCAAGTTGCCTAATCTAATAAAGTATCTGAAAGCATATTGACAATTATGATTAAAAATTATTATAATAAAAATTAATTAAAGCGCTTTAAGTAGAAGGGTTACATAATGGAAAAAAATTTTTTGGTAGCACCGCATGGCGGAAAATTGATTGATTTAATGCCGGACAATGAAACACAATTAAGAAAAGAGCTTGAAGAATCGGCAAGTTTATCTAAAATTAAGCTCTCAACTCTTGAATTCTCCGATCTTATAATGCTCGGCAACGGTGCATTCTCACCACTTGAGGGCTTTATGGTAAAGTCTGACTATATAAGTGTTTTAAGTGATATGAGATTATCCGGTGGCACCCTGTGGCCCATGCCGGTAACACTTGCAGCAGGTAATATAGACAATCTTAAAACAGGTGTAAGGGCCGCTCTTACAAGCCCCTATGATGATGAAATAATGGGTATTATTGAAATAGAGGACATATACTCATATGATAAAGAAAAAGAAGCCGAGAAAGTATTTGGAACTTTAGATGCTTCTCACCCCGGAGTTAAAAAACTAATGGAAAAGGGAAAATACCATATAGGAGGCAAGGTTAAAGTATTCTCCGAAGGGGGATATCCTCAAATCTTTCCCGAGTATGCCAGACCTGCTAAGACAAGAGAGATATTTAAAGCTAAAGGCTGGAAAACTATTGTAGCTTTTCAGACAAGAAACCCTATTCATAGATCACATGAATACTTAACCAAAGTTATGCTTGAAACATATGATGGCCTCTTTATCCATCCAATAGTAGGAAAGCTAAAAGATGATGACATACCCGCAGATGTAAGGATGGCTTGCTACAAAGCATTACTTGATAACTATTATCCAAAAGACAGGGTAGTTCTAAAGGTATATCCAATGGAAATGAGATATGCCGGTCCTAAAGAAGCAGTTCTTCATGCAATAATACGCCAGAACTATGGATGCACACATATAATAATAGGAAGAGATCATGCCGGAGTTGGTAAGTTTTACGGACCTTTTGATGCACAGGATGTATTTGATACTATACCGGATAAGGACCTAGCAATAAGACCTGTTAAAATGGACTGGACTTTTTACTGCCAGAAATGCAATTCAATGGCTTCATATAAGACCTGTCCTCATTCTGATAAAGACCACAAGCTGATATCGGGAACAAAACTGCGTGAGATGCTCTCAAATGGAGAGTATCCTCCGGAGTATATAACAAGAAAAGAAGTATCAGATATATTAATAGATTATTACGTAACTTTAAAAGAAAGACAGCTATGAACAATATAATTCTAATTACCATAGATACACTTAGAAAAGATATACTGGGACTGTATAATCCGTCTTCAAATCTTTCCCCCTTTATTGACAGCTTAAAGGATAACTGTTCTATTTTTACAAATGCCTATGCAACAGGCCCCTATACCCAGACATCCTTTCAAGGAATACTTACCTCAAGTTATTACCTTGAATATGGCAAGGAAAAGAGCTTAAACAAGGATAAAGTATTAATATCTGAAGTATTAAAAAATAACAATATCTATACAGCTGGCTTTCACTCAAATGCATACCTTTCATACTTCTTTGGATACAACAAGGGCTGGGACATTTTCTATGATTCCATGAAAGATAGCGTAACTGATATGTATCCTTTCATAAGAGGCTACGCTATAAATAAAAAGGTAGCAGAATTCTTATCGGCCTTTTCGTTCTCAAAGCCCTTATTTTTATGGGTACACTACATGGATGTCCATGAGCCCTATATAGCAGAAGATAAATATCTAAACAAAATAGATACAGGTATTAACCTCTCAAAAGAAGAGATGTTTTCTTTGTTTAAAAATACATTACTTCCAAGGGATATCTCAGATACAGGCAAAGTAAGTATTCTAAAAAAACTCTACATGGCAAAAGTTGCTGAAACTGATGATTATATAAAAGAGTTATTTGGTATACTTTCTTCTCATAACTTAATAGATAACTCTACAATTATAATTACATCAGATCACGGAGATGAATTTGGCGAGCACTCTGGTCTTTCTCATGATGGAAAGATGTATAACGAGCTGCTTAATATTCCGCTATTTATATATGACAAAACTTATAAACAGACAAAAATAGATACACCTGTATCATTAATTGATATTTCTCCCACAATATGCGCTCTTTTTGACACAGAACCCTCTCAGGCATTTAAGGGTAAATCTTTATTTTCCAGTGTTAGCCCTCATACATTATACGGCGAGGCAATAGGAAAGATAGGACATAAGGAAAAGGATAGCGATATGCCCGTATACTATCTTTTAGAAGACAATCTGAAACTAATCTATAAAGAAGAAGATAGTATTTGGCAGGCATATGATATTAAGAATGATCCAACTGAGAAAATAAATATAATCTCCAAGGTAAATAAAGAGCTTAAAGATAAATTAATTAACTTCATAAACAGAAAAAGATAAAACAAGAAAGGTAAAAGATGGTATCAGAGGAAAGAAAAAGAGAACTTGAATCTAAAATAGCCAAATCAAAAGAAATAGTAAGGGAAGCATTTAACAGGTTTAGTCAAAATGAACTGGCTATCACCTGGACAGGTGGAAAAGATTCAACACTTACCCTTTGGACAGTAAGGCAGGTTTGTCTTGAGGATAAGATAAATATTCCTAAGGTCATGACAATAGATGAAGGCGATGCTTTTCCTGAAATACATGATATTCTGACAAAGTATGAAAAGGAATGGAATTTAGATCTTAAGTGGTGTATGAATAAAGATGTTTATGATGCAGCAGGTGGTGTGCTTGGAGTAGATGTGGAAGTTGCCAAATTAAATGAGATTAACCAGAAAGAGATAAGGGAGCGTCTTGAATATCCTGGAGACAAGTTTCCTTTTGAAGCTGAGAGCTGGATAGGAAATCACCTTATGAAAACAGTTGTATTTAATGATTTCTTAAAAAGAAACAATATAAAGGGCATGTTTATGGGTATACGCTGGGACGAGCAGGCTGCAAGAGTAAAGGATGAGTATTTTGTTCTTCGCCCTGGCGATAAATATACTCCAGAACATACGAGAATACAGCCTATACTTCATTTTACAGAAAGAGATATATGGGATACAACACTTACCTACAGCATCCCTTACTGTGCTCTCTACAAGCAAGGCTACAGATCACTTGGTGCAGCTACTACTTCAGTAAAACTTAGTGATATACCTGCATGGGAACAGGATCTTGAAAATACAGTTGAGAGGGCTGGAAGGCGCCAGGATAAGGAAGAAGCTATGGAGAGGCTTAGGAAACTAGGGTATATGTAGGTGTAGGTTGTTAAAAAATATTGTTGTAAATTATAAAAATTCAAGAAGGAGTTGTTAAAGTGTCAAAATATTTTAGGCAAATTACAAGTGACGTAACGATACATGATGAATCAAAAGTTTATAATGGATATACATTATTTGCTCCTCAGTTTGCAAACAGGGCATGGCTTGTCGATATGAAAGGAAATATATGCCATTATTGGGATACTAATTATCCTCCAGGAGTCAATTATTGTTTAATGTCTAATGGAAATTTAATGTGGGCTGGGAAGGGACAAAATGCTTTTTATGAGGAGTTAGGTGGATGTGGAACAGAAATAATTGAGTTGGATTGGGATGGAAATGAAATATGGCGGTATGATGATCCAAATATTACTCATGACTTTAAAATATTAAAGAATGGGAATATTGCAGTTTTAAGATTTGTCTTGCTTCCGGAAGAAATACAGAAAAAAGTTAAGGGAGGTGTTCCAGGTACAGAACTTCCTGGTGGAGTTATGGCTGCACCCCAAATTAGAGAAATTAACAGAAACAAGGAAATTGTTTGGGAATGGAATGGTTGGAAACATTTTAATATTGATAAACATGTTATTTGCCCAATTTGTGATAGATTTGCATGGGGTTATCCAAATTCCATAGATGAATTTGAAAATGGAGATCTAATCATTTCATTGAGAGATTTTAATGAAGTAGCAAGAATAGATAGAAAAACAAGCGAGATTATATGGGAATGGGGTCAGGACCATGAGCTTGGGCATCAGCACGATGTAAGTGTTTTAGCTAATGGCAATATAACTATATTTGACAATGGTTTACACAATGCCATATCTAATCCAGGCAAAATGTATGAATTATCAAGTTTTTGTACATCAAGAGCATTAGAGGTAAATCCTAAAAATAATGAGATCGTTTGGGAATATATAGATCCTATGCATCTTCTATTTTCAAATTTTTGTGGAAGTGTACAAAAATTACCAAATGGAAATTATTTAGTTTGTGAAGCAAGGACTGGAACTTTATATGAAATTACCTATGAAAAAGAAATTGTTTGGAAATATGTGAGTCCAATTATTGTGAAAAGAGAAAATATTTGGGGCTGGTCTGAAACAAAATATATTTTTCAAGCTCACCGTTATAGTATAGATTTTGAAGGATTTAAAAACAGGGATTTAGATCCCAATAAATATGAATGGATAATTCAGAAAAAAAGTAAAGAAAGCATTGAAGAAGAAGAAATAATAAAAAATCGCTTAGCCAAGGCTGGTTACTAAAATAATAAATAGTATTTTATAATATTCCATTTATATCATATTTGAAGTATATTTTATGATTCTATATTTTTTGTTTTGTAATATTTTGCTTTCTTTATAAATTGAAATTGCGAGGAATAATATTTTTTAATATAAAACACATTTAAATAAAAAAAGTGATAATTATGGTTAAGGAATTAACAGTTTTAGAAAGAATTACGAGAACATTGGAATTTAAAGAAGTTGATAAAATAACTACAGGTGATGCAATACAAAATTCTGATGTAATAGCTTACTGTTCTGGTAGAAAGATTAATAATGACTGGACATTGGAAGAATTGGTGCAAACTTATAAATCTCTAAAGATAGATACCGGTAATTTATTTGCTCCGGCTGCTAAACCAAGAATGGAGGAAAGAGAAGGTATTAGATATCAGGTTACTTTCTGGTCAGAATGGGTAGTAGAAAGACCATTTAAAGATGTAAAAGGATTAAAAAAATATATAAAATGGAGTATAAATAAAATTGAAAATTCTGAACCTGAAAGTATATGGAGTTATGCAGGGAAAGGTGGAATATTAGGCCAAAAATTTTTAAATTACTCAAATTACTTCGATTATCTAAAAAAAATGCTTGGAGAATCTACATTACCTTGTCACATTGAAAGTCCAGTCGGTCTGGATACGATATATACTATTGCCGGATTCGATTTATTTTCATACCTATTAGCGGATGACAGCAGCTTAATTTCTGAATGGTTTGAAACATTAAATAGACATGAAGAAAAGAGGATACATTTGGTGGCAGATAAAAAGATATCTCCATTAGTTAAAGTTTATTGTGATATTTCTTCTAATAATGGCCCATTATTTTCTCCTGAATTCTTGAAGATAGATTTTTTTCCTAAATTAAAAAGACTGGTTGATGCTTGGCATGAACATGACATAAAGGTAATATATCATTCTGAAGGAAATTTAAAACCACTAATGCAAGAACTTGTTGACTGTGGGATTGATGGCATAAACCCATGTGAAAAAAAGAATCTAGAAGTTAAATATGTAAGATCTAACTATCCTTCACTTATTATTTGGGGTGGGATAGATAGTTCACAGCTGTTAACAACCGGTTCCTTAGAAGAGGTAGAGCAGGAAGTCAAAAATAATATTGATATTTGTAAAGATGGTGGTTATATTTTAGGCTCGACAGGTGAAATTCATCCGTCTTGCAAGCTGGAAAATATATTAAAAATGTTTGAAGTTGCAAATAATTATAAATTATAGATTTACTGGTAATAGTATTTTTAAAATCTTTAATTTTAATTATAATTTAAACTTAAACAATTTATTTATTTTTATTTTACTGGAGATGTTGAAATTTTTAATTATAGATATGAATATTAAATATTTAAAAGATAAAAGTTTTTTGATTTTTTTAATTTTCTAAGGTGGTTTTCATGTATAAATTAAAGGATGTTGCCGAAAAAGCTAATGTATCATTAGCTACTGCATCTTTAGCCATAAATGATAGCGATCTAGTAAATGATAAAACAAAGAAAAAAGTTTTAGATTGGGTTCAGAAACTCGGATATTATCCAAATATGCATGCAAGAAATTTAGCCCGTGGAAGAAGTTATAATATAGTTCTTATGATTAATTCGAAATATTTCCTAACTTATTCCAATATTTTTTATCTAAGAGTTATTGGCGGTATTATAAAAGAAGCAGAAAAAACGGAATATTCTGTAGTTTTTTCTTTTTACGGTGACAAAAAAGACTTTGATCTTGAAAAATTTAAACATAAAATAACTAATATTGATGGTATTGTCGTGTTAGATGTAATCGACAAGAAAAATTTAAAAATTTTAAAAGAAAAGTGTAAATTACCAATTATTTTAATAGACAATCATAAAAAAAATAAAAGCACATATGGTGTGGATAATGATGATTATGGTGGAGCATATAAAGCTACTAAATATTTAATAGAATTAGGTCATAAAAAAATTGGATACATAGGTATACCAGATAGTCATCCACTGGGAAAGGAATGTTGGGAAGGTTTTAAAAAAGCATTGGAGGAATATAATTTAAATGAATTTTGTTCATATAAAAAGTGTAAACTTGGTATAACTAGTGGTAGAGAAGCAATAGACTATTTGATAAATATAAATAAAAATAATTTACCCAGTGCTTTTTTTTGTTTAAATGATTATATTGCAATAGGTGTGATGGAAGAGCTAAAAAATAAGGGATATAAAATTCCTGATGATTTTTCTATTATTGGTATGGATGATATGCCTCTTTCATCAGAAATCGATCCACCTTTAACAACAGTTAAAATAAAAATGGAGGAAATGGGAAATATTGGTATAAACAATCTTATTTCAATTATAAATAATAATTATAAAGGACCAAGAAAATTCATAGTTGATAATGAATTAATTAAAAGGAAATCTTGCAAAAGTTTTTAAAATTATATTTTTTTAAGCTTTAATTAATATCACAAAGCTTATTATATAAATATTATAATAAAAGATAAAAACTAATACTTTTGTGATATCCAAACAATAGAAGAACGAGACTAACAATCATTTAAAATGACTATGAAAAAATAGTAATTTATATTAAAGCGATTTAAATTTTTATGAATTTATTATTGCTAATTTATGATTAATATGGATGTTTGAATAATGATGGCAAAAACAGATTGAACTTATCTTAATATGTAATATTTAAAACGCTTGGAAAAAAGTTTGTAATAATTTATTTTTGTATTATAATTTAAAGCGATTTAATTTTTATTTTCAAATAAATTCCATTCAAAAAATTTAAACAAAGAAAGGGGGATAGAATGAATATAAATGCCACATGTTTTTACTAGGCAAATTTATTAAAAATCATAATTATTAAAAAAAGGAGATTTTAAAATGAATTTTAAATGGTTAAAGATACTTGTGGTGATAGTAGTGTTGTTTTTGGTTTTCAGCATTAGTTTTGGCTGCAAGACAGTAGCTACAACTACAACAGCTGCAGCAGCAGAAACAACTTCCGGCGAACCTATAAAGCTTGTATTCTGGTGGTGGGGAGAGCAGGAAGCACCGGGACTTGAAAAATTTGTAAATGAATCTATAAAAATGTATGAGGAAAAAAACCCAAATATCA
>JAMDEN010000113.1 GCA_023487035.1 Actinomycetota bacterium | reverse complement strand
CCTTTATAGCAAGGGGTTCAGGTCAAATTGACAGGGCAAGAAGACTGGCTGATTTATATATAAAGTGGGGGCAGGCATTTAATATCCGTGCCGATATTGCTTGGGCGCAAATGTGCCATGAAACCGGGTTACTGGAATTTGGTGGTGTTGCAAAACCTGAATGGAATAATTTTGCAGGTATTGGTATTACAGGACCCGGCGCAATGGTTACATTTGCGTCTGAAGAATTAGGTGTAATTGCTCACTTTGCTCATCTTGCATGGTATGTATATCCGAATGATATTAATGAATACTGTAATATAAATTATGACCCGAGGCATATTGGGGCTCACAAATTTAACGGGGACAGTTCTATAAACACTTTAAATTCAAGATGGGCGCCTGCAGCCGATTATGCAAATAAGATAATTTACTTTGCAAACCAAATCTGGGGGTAAAAAAGTTTAAGGCTCTATTCTTTTAATAGATTCCAATTTGTCAAAATGGGAGTCATAAGAAAAAATACTGTCAGCATGCCTTATAAGGATATAGGAGTAATTATATGCATCTATAAAGTCAACATTTGTATTTCTGTAGGTCTTTATAGCTTTAAATAAAATATTTTTTTCTTTTATTTTGATATTTGGAGTGTTTAAAACAAATTCAATATTGTCACAGATCAATTGTCTGTCCATATTATAGATTCTGTCAAGGACCCAAACAATCTCCGCAACAACCATTTGATTTGTAAAGCTTTCTATCTCTCCATTTACTATCTTCTGGAAAAGTTCTTCAACTTTTTTAGATTTATATGAATCATCCGAAACAAAATATCTTATAAAAATATTAGCATCAATAAAAATCATTTCATTTCCTTTATAATGTTTAGTGCAATATCTCTTTCCATAAGCTCTCTTTGTCTTGCATGATCAATTTTTTTATCAGTTTTAATCCTGTGGGAATCAAGAATTGTGCCTTTTTTAACTAAAAATGTGATAGAACCGTTTTTTACAACAAATTCACCCAAATCATTTGGTTTTATGCCAAATAAATCCCTGATTTCCTTAGGAATGGTAACCTGACCCTTTTTAGTAATCCTGGACAAATAAACCACCTTCTTTTGTAAGTAATAATAAAATTATTGTAATAATTATAGGATAAGTAATACTAACATTCAAGTAATATATTTTTTAAAATAAAATCAGCAGAATATCCCTTTTGCTCTGAAGTGTTCATCAGCCTATTTAGGAAAATTACTGGATCATTACAAATTAAATACTTTGGCATCAAAATGGCCGTTTAAATTTTTGGAGTTTGAAATGAGAAATTTCAATACACCAGGAGCTTATCCGAGAATAGAAAATAATAAAAATAATTTTAAAAATATATTACAATTATAATAATTATATGATAATATAAAAATTTTTTTAATATTGACATTTTAATAAAAAGGTTTTATATTATATTATACTTTATTATATATAATACATATAAATAATAATTAAATTAATATTTATATTATATATATATAATATAAATATATGATCGTTTTCAATAGTTGTTTTTTTTATTTTTAGAAAAATATAAGAAAAAAGTAAAAGATAATACTATTTTATAATTTAATGATGACAGTTATTATATGACCAAAAAACATGATGGAAGGTTTGGAACAATAGAGGCAGTAAAAAAGATTGGCATATCTGCCGAAAGGCTTAGGTATTGGGAGATGGCAGGTATAGTTAATCCTGAATATATTCAATGCGGGATGAGAAGATATAGAAGATTTTCCAAGGAAGATATTGACAGAGCTTTTTTAATTAAGAAGTTAGTTGATTATGAGAAATATTCTCTGGAAGGGGCTATAAGAAAGCTTAAGGAGAAATAATTATAGATTTTGTTATTAATAAATGCTATGGCAAAAGTAAAAAGACATTGTATAGAGATGAGAAAATGAGTAAGAAAATAAAAGAAAGACATAATGTTGAAATTCCAAGGGGGTCTAAAATAGTTATAGGGGAGGGTATACGTGCTACAAGTAGAGAAAATGAAAAATTTAGGGTGCTGGTCAATTATTTGCCAAGCAAGCAAGCAAGCAAGCAAGCAAGCAAGCAAGCTTAAAAAAGAAGTTTCTACAGAATAGTTATTCTTTTGAAAAGATAGTTAATAAGATTAGCACTGAAAGGTGCTTTAAGAGGACAAAGCGATTTATGGTCTTTTGGGCCATTGGTTCGTTTTTGTCCTCTTTTTTATTGTGTAAAAAAGAGGATTTATACCTTATGCACCAAATTTGTATTTGTGGGGTATTTATATTGGTTGTGTTGAGGTTAACCGCTCCTCTTAAATTAAGAAGTCACGGATAAGATAACAGTTGCACAGGCAAATAGGTTTGAGTTTAAAAAAACAAAATATCTGCATAAGTCCGTGCCTTAAAAAAGCGGAATCTAATAAAGAAAGGAGGAATATATAATGGCAGTAGAAAAAGCAATTGCATCTTCAAGTTTAGTAGAAGTAATTGATAGAATTCTTGACAAGGGTGTAGTAGTTGATGCTTGGGTAAGAGTTTCTTTAGTAGGAATTGAAATTCTTGCAGTAGAAGCAAGAGTAGTAATAGCATCAGTTGAAACATACCTGAAGTATGCTGAGGCTATTGGACTAACAGCAACAGCATAGGTTTAAGGTAAGAAGGAATTCTTGCCGAATCATCCTTTCATTTCCAACTTATTTAAGGGAAAGCATGGGTCGCCAAGAAATTCCTTTCCTAAAAGAAAAAGGAGACAGTAAAAGAAATGCCATTAGCAGAGGATATGAGAAATATTGTTGAAGATATAATTTCCGCTTATGAGACCAGGTTAGAGGGTATTGGAGTCATCTTCGATACTACACACCAACTTATTCGAGGTTTTCAAGATTCGTTTATTGATACGAAACAGGAAAGAGAAAAACTTACTGTAGAATTACGTGATAATCTTGCCAAAAACAAGTCTTTAAGAAGAAATGATTTTGATAATATGATGCAGGATATCCTTTCAACTCAAGATAAGAGAGAAAAAGAAGTGAGAAATTTATTGAATATTTACCTTAATGAACGGAAAGAAATGGCGCAGGCTTTAAAAGGAACCTTAGAGAAGTTTAAAGATTTTCTTACCAAAGGTGAAATTCAAAGAGTCAAAGAATTTCAAAATATGATTAAAGAAGTTCTTGATGAGCAGGAGTTCTTCCTTTCTTTCCTCCTGTCAAGCCTAAAAGTGTTTCAGAAAGAGCAAAAGGAGATGGCAAAAAGACTCAAAGAACTTTTAGCAAAAGATAAAGAGCTTCGAATAAAGGATCTTAAATCAATGCTTGAAGGATTAAAAATCCAGAATAGAGAGAGGATAGCTTGCCAGGAGGAAAGAAAGGAAGAAGTGCACGGTATGCTCAGTGATTTTAAAAAAGAAAGATTAGGATCAGCCGGACACTGGAAGGCTACTCAAAAACAAATGACTCAAAGAAGAGCTGAATCGATCACGCCATAGATGTATATAAAAGCAGATAAACCTGCCTTAGCGGCTGTTATTTAAACAGCAGTTACAGGGAAGTGATGGAATCTAAAGAAAATTATACGCTTAATGATATATAAAAATATAAATTATAAAAATATATAAAAGAAGGAGGGATAAAAGATGGGAATAGCTGATGATACCAAAAAACTTGGGGAAGACATTGTTGCTTCTTATGATTTGAGAGTA
>JAMDEN010000010.1 GCA_023487035.1 Actinomycetota bacterium | reverse complement strand
TTTCAAAAAAAGCATTTATAATAAAGTAAGTGGAAGTTGCTCCTGCATCCTGAAAGCCAACAGATCTTTCTCCAAGATATCTTGCCCGACCTTTAGTAGCAACCATTTCTTTTGTTGATTCTGATCCTCTTTTTGCTGACAAAGCCATTTGTTCTAAAGCATCTTTTAAACTGATATTTTTATTAACTGAATCATTAAGTGAATTTACGGCCGGATACAGTGCATCAATCATTGTCTTTTCCCCCGGTTTAGCTCCACCTATTTTCATTATTTTATTAAGAGATTGTGAAAACATGATATATAAATCATTTAAGCTGATTTTTCCCTTTTTACTTTCATCAGCTTTACCCATTTCAGAAAAAAGATATCCAAAAATAGGTCCTGTTGTTCCTCCAACTGTTGACATAAAATTGTTACCAACAAATTTTAACAAATCAGAAACAGATTGGAACTCTTTTTCTTTTATTTTTTCAACTGTATCTTTAAAACCGGAAGAAATAGTTATTCCATGATCACCATCACCTATAACTGAATCAAGCTTTGATAAATATTCTTTATTTTCTTCAATAATTTTATTTATTAACATAATTATTTTTTTAAAATCCTCTAAATTAAGATAATTCTTCAAATTAATCTTACCTTTCTATTATTATTTAACATTATAAGATGTCATTATAAAACAATAATATCTATTATAATATAAACTATTCTTAATAACCTGTTAAAAATGAAATTTTTATTTTATTTTTAATAGAAATTTTAAATAATTAAAATTAAAATAGATTTATTGAAAAGGAGATGATAATTGAAAAATAAATTTAGCTGGAAATTTTTTGTTGCAATTATATTAATAATAATTTCTGCAATTTTTTATATAATAAATTATTTTATTTTTAAAGATACCCGTAATCTTTTCTTTTATCTTATTATAGATACTGCATTTCTTCCAATCGATGTTTTACTTGTTACTATTGTAATAGACAATCTGCTTTCAAGGCGTGAAAAAAAATCAATGTTAAATAAGCTTAATATGGTCATAGGAGTATTTTTTAGTGAAGTTGGAACAAAATTATTAAGTTATTTAAATAATTATTATGAAAATATTAAAAATATTTCTGATGAACTTAATAAGATAAATAGCTGGAATAAAAAAGATTTTATAAGATTTAAATCAAATATAGTTAAAAATGAAGCTATGTTTATTTTAAATCCGAATGAAGAAGAAAATTTAAAAACATTTCTTGGCAGTAAAAGAGACTTTCTTTTAAGGCTTCTTGAAAACCCGAATTTACTGGAGCATGAAACTTTCACAGAACTGCTTAGAGCTGTATTTCATCTTACTGAAGAGCTTGTAAGCCGAAACAGTTTTGAAAATCAACCAAAGTCAGATTTGGAACATATTAAACTGGATATAAGAAGAGCTTATTTATTACTTATAAAAGAATGGATTTCCTATATGCAATATTTAAAAACATCTTATCCATATCTGTATTCATTAGCATTAAGACAAAATCCATTTAATAAAAATCCGAAAATAATTATAGAATAACTAAAATAATAATTTTAAACAAATAACTATAAATTAATGTATATATACAATATAAAAATAAGACTTTTTCATACAGATGCTGCAAATTTAATATTTTATAGCAATTTATTTAATCTTGCATATGAATGTTATGAGGAATTCCTGGAAACTTCAGGTTTTAGCGTATCAAAAATCTTAAGTGAAAAAAAGATACTGGTACCTGTGGTTCATGCTGAAGCTGATTATATTAAACCAATCACGCTTGGAGATAAAATTGAAATAAGAATGTCGTTAGCTTCTTCAGGAAAAAGCTCATATAAACTTGTTTATGATTTTTATAATGAAAACAAAGAAAAAGTTGCTCAAGTTAAAACAGTTCATGTGTTATTAAATAATGATAATTATAAACCAGATAAAATTCCTCAAGAATTGCTAAATATTTTAAAAAGTTTAAATTTATAAGAATGATTATAATTAAAATTAAGCTATTTTTTTAATTGTTTTATTGCTAAATTTTTAAATCCTTCTCTGTCGGGTTTTAATAATTCTTTTTCATAGCTTTCTGGCCAATTTAAAAAAAATTGCGGTATTTTATAAGATTCTATTTTTGTATGTAAAATTTTTTTTATTAGCTCAAAATCAAGACTATTGAAATTTTTACTTTTTATAAAAGCTACAGGTACCTGATTTTCTTCGCGCTCAGGTATTGAAATAACCAATGCATCATTTATTTCTCTTATTTCTTTTAAAGCATTTTCAATTTCTTCAGGAAAAATTTTCTCGCCCTTATAAAAAAACATAAAATCTTTTCTTCCTAAAACATGAAGATAGCCTTCTTCATCAATAAACCCCAAGTCTCCTGTTTTAAACCATCCTTTTCTGTCAAACGGCTTTAATAATACTTCTTTACCTGACTTATCTTTATCAATATAACCTTTAAATAATGTCCGGCCTTTTACAAGTATTTCATCTTCTTCATTAATTTTAAGTTCCCTGTATTTTAATAATTTACCTGATGTCTTTAAATGTTTTAAAGAGTCATTTTTTAAAGTACATGTTATTTGAGAAGACATTTCCGTTGAGCCATAAGAAACAAATACTGGCAGATTTAAATTTTTTGCTTCTTCTACTAAAAAATATGGAGTCGGAGCACCACCTAACAGTATTGCCTTTAATTTTTTTAATATTTTTACATTATTAATGTTCTCTATAAGCTCAGAAAGTTGGGATGGTATTAATGATATATGAGTAATATTATTTTTTTTTATCATTTCTATTAATGATAAATTTTTATCTTTAACCTTTATTTTTGCTTCGCTTATAATACTCTTAAATAAAGTTGAAAAACCACTTACATGATTTAGGGGAAGTGAAATTAACCAGCAGTCACCTTCTTTTAATTCAATATTATAATTTGAGCCTAAAGCGCTAAAATAATGATTACCGATTGTGTGAAGAACAGCTTTAGGAACTCCTGACGATCCTGAAGAAAAAATTATAGTTGCATTATTATTAATAATTTCATTAATATTTTTTGCTTTTAACTGCAAAACAAGTTCCATTAAATTAATTTCTTTAAAATTATCATCAAAATATCCGAGAGGAATTAAATTTATACCCGAAATATCCGAAATATCATCCTTAATATCATTAATATTCAAGTTTTCTTCTATTATTAATTTGTTACAATCAGTTTTTAAAAGGCAGTTATAAATTTTTGATATTGGATATTTTGGATTTAAAGGCATTGCAACTGCGCCTGTAATTAACAAGCTAATTAGCAATTTAAGATAATTTTCAGAATTGCTACCAATAATAGCAACTTTTTCATTATGAAAAATCTTTAATTTATTAAATTTTTCCTGTATTGTTACATCTTTTTTAAAATACATTTTAAAAATCCAGGGGTTTTAATAAATTATAATTAATATTATTAATGTTATTTAAAACATCAGTTAAAGCAATATTTCCATTTTTAATTTTTATTTCTTCAGTAAGCAAGTCTTCTTTAAACCAGCTTAAAGTATCAAGACCGACAGGAATCTCAATTAATCCTATTGAGAAAGCAAATAATGCTATCGATGAAATAGCAATACTACTTTCAAAGGAACTGCTTAAAACTGCCATTAAGTTATTTTCCTGTGCTATTTTAATTAATTCTGCAGTTTTTAAAAACCCGCCAAT
>JAMDEN010000094.1 GCA_023487035.1 Actinomycetota bacterium | reverse complement strand
TTTTATTTTGATTATCTTTATACTTTCTGCATAGAAGAAATTACACATTTAATCTTTCACTTAGCGGCTTAGTCCAACCAATTTTATCTCCTATGCTTGAGCACAAGAGATAAAATTCTATTCGATATAAACTAAAAATACTTGAAAGATGTGTTTAATATTGTAAAAATACAATTTTTTATTATTTTAAATTATTTTTTTCTTTTTTATATTTGTTTTTTTAAAAGTTATCAGAAGCGTTTATTTTTGAAATTTGTGAATTTGATTTTCGAAGTACCAAAATGATACCCGTTGACCAATTGGTTTCTTGACCGTTTGCTATAAGCTTTTGTTTCTCCCTTGCACCAAACACCCAAAATCCAATTTCGTCAAGTTCTTTAATTAAATTGGTTAATCTATAATTTATATCCACTCTATAACTAGGATCTAGTTCAGGACCTAGATCACCCCAATCTTTAACAATATCAAGAAACTCACCAACGGTTTTTACCTCTTTTTCATTTAACAACTCATCATTATCAAATTGAAATGTTTCTGCACCATCGACTATACTAAAAATTTCCTTTCCTAATGTAATGCGTTTTAAATATTTTGGAATATTTTGGGGAATACGTTTTATCCGAATTTCTGGAGAAATTTCAGATTTTTTATCTAGTTGCTTAGTAACCCATTCTTCATGGTTTTCTTTTATTTTCTTTAAAATTTCTGTTGTATATGTTGAATATTGATCGTCAACTTGTTTGTGATGAATACGGCACAGTAATATTAAGTTCTCATAAGTATCTATCTTATCATCGGGATAGTATATATCAAAACGAGGCCCATTTTCTTTATTTGATATTATATGGCATTCGTCTCCAATTATAGACTCATCATCTTCCGTAGTAGCATCGATACAAAGAACATGTCTACACATCGCGCATCTATTTCCAGATTTTCCCCAAATTAATTTTCTTGTCTTATCTGTAATTCCCATTTTTTAAAAAAATAATTAGCTACTAACATATTTATATAATGTAAACTATATTAAAAGGAATCAAACTGGATATGTTTTTTTATCTCAGGTTCAAATATATCTTCAATAAAAATTCCTTTTTTCTTTAGAATCTTCAAGATGATATTTATAACTTGCCCTAAAACTATCTGAATAGTGTTATAATTCATATATCCTGAACCCTCATCTGGTGAGAATATTTTATTTGTAGCTAAATCATCAATCTCATTGTTCAAGTCGTTTAAAAATAATTTGAAATTGTAATTATATTTTAGCAAGTAGTGATTCAATTTTTCAGAATTAATAAATAAACCATCATAATTAAAAGGACAATAAAAAAATAAATAAGGACTTTTACATTCTCCATAATAAATTGTTGGTGATTCTACTTCATAAGAAATATCCCATTCACCAGGAGAAAGACTACTAGAATAGTCTCCGGGTACATCTTTATAACTACCAAAACTTATATTATTTGTTTTGTATCTCCAAATGTGTAATTTTAATTCAGATATCCAAATAGGAATACCGACGGATTTGGTTAATATTTTTAAAAATTCGTGAATCTTCGCGCAATAATTTATATCATAGGCCTTACATAGAAAAACATCTTCAGGATTATAAATATTTTTAATAGATTCCAAATCATCTTCAAACCAATAAGGGAAAATATCTAAAGTTATTTTATTACCCTTTAATTTAACCAAACTAAAATTATCAGGTTTTTTATTCATATATCCTTCAATATTTAAAGATTTATAAAAAATATTCAAATTGTCTTTCTTTTCTAAAAATAAGGTCTTAGTTTCTATATTATTTTTTAATAAAGACCATACATATTGCAATTTTATCTTTTTATTTTTCATCATCGAAAAAATTTCATTTATCACTTTTTTTGATATATATGCTCTTAATTCATTTGATTTTGAACTTTCGATAATTTTTTCTCTTGATGTGGTTAAAGATAGTTTTGATTTATAAGACAAATCTAAAACTTGCATAAAATTTTTTATCCAGTCGGGAAGAATGGATTCTATTGGAATTTTAAAACCAAGTTGGGAAATTATATTTTTATCCTCAAGTTTATGATCTATTGGTGCTATAAATCCTTTAATACCATTATCATTTTCAGGATTAAATAATACAAAGAAATTTTTCTTTTTAATTGAATCTAAATCATTATTAAAATTATAAATTATTTTTTCACTTTTAAATTTAATTTTATCCTCTATAAATATAGGCATATCTAAAAGACCAATAAATTCCTTTACAATTTTAATCAAATCAAAATCTTTATTAATAAACCGAATTACTTTGATTCTAATAGTAGTTCCAATTTCACAACTTTCACTTATTTTCCTTTTTACTATATAATTTTTTACTCCATTAAATTCCAAAGAAAATGCTTCTTCATTTTCATTTTTTGTTTTAACCAATATTTCGTCACCCAATAAAAAATAAGATAAAAATCCAATTCCGAATTTAGCTATAGGGTCTATCCTCTTTCTCTTAGGATAAGAATTTAAATAAGTTTCAGAATCATAGTAGCTATTACCAACATTTAAGAGAAATTTTTCAACTATTTCAGTTGTCATACCCACACCGTTGTCATGACATTCAATGAATATATCAGAATTTTGAGTAAATAAAGAAATCTTTATTTCTGGATTATAATTTGGTTCTAATTTCGCTCTCTGTCTACAAGCATCAACACTATTTTGGAGTAATTCTCTAATGGGAGTAGAAGGATTTGAATAGAGATTATTTCCCATCAATATTTCTAGCGCTGCATCTCTGTTAATTAAAAAACGCCATTTTACAGATTCAAAACCTTCTGTAATCATATGCAAAATTATTTCACGATATTTAATACCATATCTTTTAGGTTGAAACTGGAGAATTTCTAAAGAAGATTTTAATTCTTGTTTCGCTATTTTTTCAAACTTCTTTATATTATGAAAAACATTAGGTTTATCGGTTTTAGCAGTTATAATTATATTTTTATTTTTTTCATCAGGAGATACCGTTAATATGGATAAGTGTTTCTCCCATTCATCTTTACTTATTGGGTCTTGAGGATCTACAAAGTCAGAAAGTACCAAAGGAGTCCTTGTACGGCCACAATCTAAAATATCTGCTAACCTTAAATAAACTGTTAGAGCCTGTATATTTATTAATCTCTCTCCTCCTACAGGAAAAGTTTTAGGAAATGAGTTTTTATCATTTAATATTTTTTCATAATCTGAACAATGTCCTTTAACAATCATAGACACCGCAAACCCATAAGCCGGATCATTTAATATACCTGTGAAAAAATTTGAAACCTCTTTTCCTGCTTTTATATTGTGGTTTTTTCTTACCCATATCCTTTGTAACTCGTCATCATTAGGGATAACTCTATTTTCATCAGTAAATTTCTCCCTAAATTCAATGAAATCTTTACTTTTCGTTAATTCTTTTAATTCATCATTTCTCATAGCCATACCTATATCATGTGTAAGACATGCAGCTAATAAGCAGTATAGTTCTTGTATATTAACTTGTTTTTTTATTTTTCCTTTTAAAATCCAAATCAATATATCCATTAAGTTACTTATATGGTACAAATAATTATGAGGTGTATATAATGGAAAAAGAAGATTAATATTATCTAAAATTGGTGAAGCCCAAGCAGCTACTATTGCAAGATTATTTAATAAGATATTCTCTTCATCAATTTTTATGTCAAAGAAACTTATTATATCCTTACTTTTTAAATTTCTTAACCAAGTTTGTTTTTCTTCTTTTGAAATCATATCCATTAATTATGTTTCATTTTTTAAAATTAAAATAACTTAAAA
>JAMDEN010000104.1 GCA_023487035.1 Actinomycetota bacterium | reverse complement strand
TTAAAAAAAAGTAATCTCCCTTAGCCCCCTTACCGAATTTAAAATTCTCACCTATAAAAACTTCATGAGCATTTATTTTATCAATTAAAATATTTTTACAAAAATCAACTTCACTTAATCCTGCAAAATCTTTATTAAAATTTACACTTACAATATAGTCGATACCAATAGCAGACATCATTTTTATTTTTTCTTCAAAGGGCATTATTAATTTTTTTATCTTTTTACTATTTATAATATTTGCAGGAGGAATATCAAAAGTAAGTGCAATACTTAAGCCATTATAAATTTTAGCCCTTTTTATGCACCTTTTAATTATTTCCTTGTGCCCTTTATGAACACCATCAAAAAAACCTATAACAAGAAAATTTAAACTATCTTTAAAAAAATTATTATCTAACTCAGTAAGATTTATTATTTTAGCCAAGACAAACCTTATCCTTTACTTTTTTATAATTAACTTTTTATTTCAAGTATCTTCATTTATTTCTGAAATAAATTTTGTTAGCTTTTTATTACTTTTTAAAGCAAAAAGAGTATTAAAATTAATTAAGGATTTATGAATATAGTAACTAGTCGAACCATAATATTTTACAATTAAAATGTTGTTTTCGTTAATATTTTTTTCATTGGTTTTATTAATATTTATCATATAGCCATATAAAGGTGAATTTAACTTTAACATTTTAATATATTTTTTATAAACATAAATTGTTTTTCCTCTTTCAGCAAGAAATTTAACAGGTATAATATATTTAAATTTATAGTAACTGTTGTAATAACCTGAAGAATTATCATCATCGTTTTTTATAGTATCACTCTTAAAAGTATTAATTAATTCTTCAGGGTTTATAGCATCTTTTAAATTAAAATTACCTATTTTTATTCTACTGAGTTTTGATAAAACAGCACCACAACCTGATTTTATACCTAAATCATTTGCTATAGACCTTATATATGTTCCAGCACTACAGCAGATTTTAAAACAAAATTCATCATTTTTAAAACTTAAAAGTTTTATATCATATATGATTACCTTATTTTTAATCTCATTTATTTTAATGCTATGTCTTGCATAATCATATAAATGTTTACCCATTCTTTTTTTTGCACTAAAAATCGGGATTTGCTGATCATACTCTCCTTTTAGTGATTGTATTAATTCAGTAATCTTTTTTTTATTTATTTTTTTTACTTCATTTTGTTCTAATATTTTTCCTGTAATATCCCAGGTATCAGTTTTAATTCCAAGTTTAATATTTGCAATATATTCTTTCCTCTTTGAAAGAAAACAGTAAGATAATTTCGAAGCTTTATTAATTAATAAAATGATTAATCCTTCAGCAAAAGGATCAAGAGTTCCGGCATGCCCTATTTTGTTAAAAAAAAATTACTTTTTAACATTCTAATAACATCAAATGAAGAAATTCCTGCAGGTTTTTTAATTAAAATTAAACCATTAAAATTTTTAAAGAAATCTGATTTATTAAAATTGATCATCTTTTTTATAAAAATAATTAATTTCAATTATAAAATATGAAATATATAAAATAACCATAACGATAAAAAATTTAATAGATCTTTAAAACATAATAAATAAATTTAAAAAAATTAAAGATTTCCGCAATTTTTTTCAATAACTTCAACAAGATTTTCAACTATTTCTTTTAACTTGCCTTGCTTAGTAAAAGCAGCAGCCATTTTATGGCCCCCTCCTCCAAAATAATTAGCGATACTTGCAACATTAATTCCATTATTAGAAGCTCGTAACGATATTTTGTAGGTATTAGTATCTGTTTCTTTAAAAAGTGCAGCAACTTTAATATCTTTTACAGCTCTTAAAAGTTCAATAATACCGTCATTTGAAGAAAAAGGAAGATTAAGTTTTTCAAAATCCTCTTTAAGTATGAATGAATAAATAAGTTTTTCATTTTTAACTAATCTTACTCTTTTTAAGACAAGTTCAAGTAATTTAAATCTGTTAAATGGCTCATTTTCATAAATACTGCTATAAATATATGAAGGATTTATATCATACTTTAAAAGAATGCTTATTATTTTATGCACTTCTTTTGTTGTATTTGAATATTGGAATTTCCCTGTATCAGTAAGTATACCAGTATAAAGGCTTTCTGCTATTTCTTTATCAATGCAATGCTTAAAATACTTATTAAATAATATAAAAATAATTTCTGCTGTTGCTGATTTATTAGAATCAACAATATTAACGTCACCAAAATAAGTATTGCTTAAATGATGATCTATATTAATAATAAGACTTGTATTTTTTTTTAAATTTTCTTCATCCGGCTTTGCCCTTTTAATATCTGAGCAATCTAAAAATAATGAAATATATTTATTTTTGTATGGTATCTCTGATATATCTTTTAATATTTTATCTGCATAAGGTAAAAATTCATACTGATATGGCATCTCGCTATTACAAATCATAAATGCTTTTTTACCAAGATTAATAATTAGTTTATAAAATGCAATTAAAGAACCTATACCATCCCCATCCGGGTATAAATGAGTAAAAATTACAAAATCATTATTAGTATTTATAATATCAGAAACTTTTTGTAAATTTTTAATTAAACTCAAATTAAAAACTCCAATTTATAATTTATTATCTTTTAATTTAATTTTTTCCAAAATCTCATTAATTCTTAAGCCTTTTTCAATTAATTCATCATAAACAAATTTGATATCTAGAACAATTTTTAATTTTATTCTATCCAGTAAATTTTTTTTAATAAAACCTTTAGATTTATTAAGACCTTCAAGGCAAGTTTTTAAATTTTGATCTTTATCCATTACAGTAAAATAAACATCCATATAGTGATAGTCAGCAGAAAGTTTTATATAAGTAATTGTAATAAAACCAACTCTCGGGTCTTTGACTTTTGTATTTATAATAAAACTTATTTCCCTTTGTAAATCTATTTCTATTTTTTTAATTCTGTCCATTAGTTTTTTTAATTATTAAATGATTTGGATTCTAAATATAAGATAAATAAAATAATAATTAAATTTTTAAATTTTTAAGAATATGATTAATTAAAAAATAGGAAGTATCTTTATCTTCATAATAAAATAAATTTAATTTTAACTAATTTCTTTAATTTCATAGACTTCAAAAAAATCTCCTTTATTAATATCCTGGAAATTTTCAATTTTTATACCACACTCATAACCAGCAGTAACTTTTTTTACATCTTCCTTAAATCTATGAATAGAAGAAATTTTACCATTAAAAATTATTTTCCCGTCTCTTACAATTCTTACAGGATTACTTCTTTCAACTTCTCCTTCTAAAACATAACAGCCTGCAACTAACCCTACTTTGGGCATTTTAAATACTTCTCTAACTTCAACCCTGCCTTTTTCAACTTCTTGAGTTTTAGGTTCAAGCATCCCTTTAAATGCAAGAACAAGATCATCAATTAACTTATATATAACTTCATAAGTTCTTATCTCAACTTTTTCAATCTTTGCTATTGCTTTAGCTTTTGCTGTAGGAACAACACCAAAGCCAATTACAATAGCATTTGAAGCAGTAGCCAATATAATATCGCTATCAACAATAGCTCCTACTGCTTTGTGAATTATATCAATTTTTATTTCTTCTGTTTCTATTTTCTTTAAAGCTTGCTCAACAGCATCAAGAGAACCATTAACATCTGCTTTCAAAATTATGCCTAACTTTTTAACCTCAGCAGATTTAGCAATTTCTGATAATTGTTCCAAAGTTATATGCCTCTTACCTTCTGAAATCTTAAATAAGTTTTCTGCATATAATTTTTTGGAAAGAAGTTCTTTTGCTACTTTTTCATTTTTAACTACAAAAAACTTATCTCCAGCATTAGGAACTGAAGAGAAACCAACTATTTCAACCGGCTGAGATAAATAAGCTTTTGTAACTTTATTTCCCTTATCATCTTGCAAAGCTCTAACTCTGCCATATGAATTTCCTGTTATAAAAAAGTCACCAACTTTAATTGTACCTCTTTTAACAATAACGCTTCCAACTGGACCCATACCTTTATCAAGTCTTGATTCTATTATTATGCCATAACCCTCAGCATTTGGATTGCCCTTTATTTCGTGCATATCTGCAACAAGCAATATCATCTCAAGTAATTCATCAATATTGATCTTGTTTTTAGCAGAAACTTCAACACAAATTGTATCTCCCCCCCATTCTTCAGGAACAAGACCATACTCAGTTAAACCTTTTTTAACTTTTTCCGGATCAGCATCAGGTAAATCAATTTTATTTATAGCAACAATTACAGGAACACTTGCAGCTTTTGCATGATCTATTGCTTCTACTGATTGAGGCATTATGCCATCATTTGCTGCAACTACTATTACTGCAATATCTGTAACTCTTGCACCTCTTGCTCGCATTGAAGTAAATGCTTCATGACCTGGAGTATCTATAAAAGTAATTTTTCTATTTTTATATTCAATTTGATAAGCCCCTATATGCTGAGTAATACCCCCAGCTTCACCTCCCGCTACATCAGATTTTCTGATTGCATCAAGTAAAGTAGTTTTACCATGATCAACATGTCCCATTACTGTAACAATTGGAGGTCTTAAAACCAAATCCTGTGGTTCATCTTTATATAATTCATCAAGTTTATTTTCAAAACCAATAATTGTAAATTTAAAATTGTATTCACTAGAAAGAATTTCTATCAGATCATCATCAAGTGGCTGATTTATCGTAATTACTTCACCAAGCTTAAATAATGTTTTAATTATCTCACTTGAAGGTACGTTTATTCTTTCTGAAAGTTGTTTTATGGTAACTCCACTTGGTAATTCGATTAATTTTTTTATTTCAGGTCTTTTTTTAATTTCCTCTTCATCTTTTTTTTCTTCTTTTTTCTTTTTTAATTTCTGTTCAACTTCTATATCTTCTATATTTTTTACTTTACCTGAAAATGCAGGCTTACCTCTGGATTTTATCAATTTATCTTCTTTATCCAGTTCCTTTAAAAGAACACTTCGTACATTTATCCTTTTCTCTTCTTCCCATTTTAAAGGTTTATTTTTAATATTTTCTTTTATATTTCTTAAACTTGCTTCTTTAAATTTCTCAATTTTATCTAAATCTTTATCTTCATAATCGCTATCAATATCAACAATACCTGGCTTTTCTTTCTTTCTTAAAAAATCTTTATCTTTTTTTAAATTTTCTTTTAATTTATTTATCTTTATATTTTCCTCTTCTGTAACAATATCTTTCAAAATATTTTTATTAATATTTTCATATTTGCCGATTTTCTTATTTTGTGCCTCTATATTTTTTACTTTAGTAATTTTTTTATAGCTCTTTACATTTAAATTAGCTTCAATTTTATTTTTTAAAACTGTACTTTCGGTTTTATTAACCTCACCATCATGATTTTTTAAAATATCTTTTTCTTTAATATCTTTTTCTTTTTTTAAATTTTTATAAGAATTTTCCTTAGAATTATTAATAAAATCTAAAATTTTTCGCAAATTTTCTTCACTAACAGAAGAAGAATGACTTTTAGCATCTACTCCTATTTTCGCACAAATATCAATCAGTTCTTTAGATGTCAAATTATTTTCTTTTGCAATCTGATAAATTCTATATGAACCCATTTATTATACCTGTTAATAACTATTAATATTAATTTGCTTATTTTGTATTTTTTCTTTCTTTTCTTGCAGCATTAAGCTCTTCCATATATTGTGATTCACTTTTAATGTCAATTTTCCAATATGTCAGCTTAGCTGCAAGCCTTGCATTCTGCCCGTCTCTTCCAATAGCAAGTGATAATTGTTCATTCGGAACAACAACAAGAGCAAATTTTGTTTCCTCATCAGTTAAAACTTTTAAAACCTTAGCCGGGCTTAATGCATTTTTAATATATGTAACAACATCATCACTATACTGAACAATATCTATTTTCTCTCCTGCAAGCTCATCAACAACCATTTTTACTCTTGATCCTTTTGGTCCAACACATGCACCTACCGGGTCAACATTTCTTTCACTTGAACTTACAGCAATTTTTGTTCTATAACCAGCTTCCCTTGCTATACTTTTAATTGTAACAATACCTTCATAAATCTCGGGAACCTCCAGTTCAAAAAGCCTTCTTATCAGTCCGCTATGGGTTCTTGATACAATTACCTGAGGACCCTTTGTTGTCTTTTTAACTTCAGAAATATAACATTTAATTCTTTCACCATGTTTATATTTTTCACCTGGAACCTGCTCATTTAAAGGAAGTAGTGCTTCAACTTTTCCTAAATCAACTAAAGTCCATCTTGCATCATTTTGTTGAATGATGCCAATAACCATATCGCCTACACGTTCTTTATATTCATTATACATTACTTCCCGCTCAGCTTCCTTTATTTTTTGAGTAATTACTTGTTTTGCTGTTTGAGCAGCAATTCTGCCAAAATTTTCAGGTGTAACATCAATTTCTGAAACACCTTCTTTTTTTGCTTCATCTTCCTCAAGAATTTTAAGAACTTTTATTTCACCAGAATTAAGATTAATATCAATTCTTGCATTATAATTAGCTTTATAATTTTTTCTATAAGCAGAAATAAGAGCAGCTTTTAAGCCGTCAACTAAAATATTTAAATCTATTCCTTTTTCTTTTTCCAGTTCTTTTAATGCTGTAATTAATTCCTTATTCAAATTTAATCACCCGTTATAAAAATTTATAAAAATAATAAAAATAGTGGGTTTTGCCCACTACGTTTATTAATTAAATTTAATAAAAATATTTTAAGTTATTATAACATGAAAATAAAATAATTCAATAATTGCTGAATTCAGGACAATATCAATATTTAGATTTATTGCATAAGCTTTAATCTTATATTAATTAATTTAACATTTGTTTTAAGCTTGTAAATCTATTTTCTGCATCATTCTTACTTACAGCCATGCCTATTGCTTTTTTACTACCAATAAGAACTGCAAGTTCTTTTGCTCTAGTTATTGCAGTGTATAAAAGATTTCTTTGAAGAAGCATATAGTGTGATGTAAGGATCGGGACTATAACACATTTAAACTCTGAGCCCTGAGATTTATGAATCGATATGGCATAAGAAAGATTTATTTCATCAGTATCGTAAAAATTATAAGCTACAATTTTATCACCAAAATCAATTTTAAATTCTTGCAATTCAAAATCAATATCTTTAATAAATCCTATATCCCCATTATAAACATCTTTTTCATAATCATTTTTCAGCTGAATAACTTTATCGTTTAACCTGAACTCTGTATTTCCTCTTATAATTTTTTTAAAATTATTATTAAATTTTTCCTGTATTCTAAAATTTAAATTATCAACCCCGACTATTCCCTTATTTACTGGAACAAGTACCTGAATATCTTTTAGCGGGTCAAATCCGAATTTATTTGGCAAATTTTTAAAAAGCATTTTCAAAATAGTATTTACAACATCTTCCTGATCAGACTTTTCAATAAAATAAAAATCATTAATATCATCCATTTTATAATCAAAATCCAGTTTTGGATATATTCCATCTCTAATTCTATGTGCATTATAAATAATTTTGCTTTTACCAAATTGCCTGTATATTTTATTTAATCTTATCACTCTAAATGCTTTTGAATTTATAATATCACTTAAAACATTTCCGGGTCCTACTGAAGGAAGTTGATCAACATCACCAACAAAAATAATTTTTGTCTTATAATCTAAAGCATTAAGTAAACTTTTCATAAGTTTAATATCAATCATAGAAGCTTCATCTATGATAAGAGCATCACAAAATAGTTTGCTATTTTTATTTTTTGAAAAAGTATCTGATTTTGGATTATATTCTAAAAGTCTATGAATTGTTTTAGCTTCTTTACCAGTTGTTTCTGAAAGTCTTTTTGCTGCTCTGCCAGTAGGGGCCGTAAGTTTTACATTTATATTTTCGGCTTCAAAAATCTTTAAAATATAATTTAATATAGTGCTTTTACCAGTTCCAGGACTTCCTGTAATTATTAATATTTTTTCAGTAATTGCATTTTTTATTGCTTCTAATTGATCGTCATCTATGATAATTTTATTAATTTTAGAAATTTCTTTAATTTTATTTTCAATATTAATTAAATTTAATTTGGATATTAAAGGTTCATTTTTTAATTTAATTAATTCATTTGCAACAGTTGTTTCATCATTATAAGTATCAAAAAGATATACTTTATCATCAATAATGAGAATATCTTTCTTCTTGTTAAGGATATTTAAAGTTTTTTCAATATCACTTATCTCAACATCAAGAAAATCCTTAGCTTGCTCTAGTAACATTTCATAAGGAAAATAACAATGACCTGCTTCCTGTAATTGTTCAAGCATATATATTATTCCTGATTTTATTCTAAAAACTGAATCCTTACTTATTCCTGCATTTTTAGCTATTTTATCAGCAATTTTAAAACCTATTCCAAAAATTTCGTCACATAATCTGTATGGATTTTCCTTTATGATTTTAATTGAGTTATCTCCATACTTATTATATATTTTTTTTGCATATGCAGGAGTTATTTCAAGAGATTGAAGAAATATCATTATATCTTTAACTTTTGCTTGTTTTTTCCATTCTTCTTTTATTAAACTAATCCTTTTAACGCCAAATCCATTAATTTCTTTTAATTTATTAATGTCTTTATCAAGAATTTCTAAAGTTTTCTCTTTAAAATAAGAAACAATTCTTTTAGCCATAACAGGGCCTATGCCTTTTATAAGACCGGAGCCAAGATATTTTTCTATACCTTCTATTGTAGCTGGAGGGATTATATTAATATTATTAATTTTAAATTGACGGCCATATTTCGGATTATTTATGAATTCTCCAACAAGTTCAACATGTTCTCCAGGATTAACTTCAAACATAGTTCCAAAAACTGTTTCAGTTTTATTTTCATTATCAAGTTTAAATTTGGCTACAGTATAACCAGTTTCAGAATTCTTAAAAATAATTCTTTCCAGTATGCCTTTCAACTTTATTTGTGCATTTTGAATTTGATTCATTCATTAAATTTTTATAGATTTTTTACAAAATCTTCAAGCTCGTTTGATTTAATTTCTATTTTTGGAGTATTATCTCTATATTCAATGTCAATAATCTTATCTTTTAAAAATTTTTTACCAAATATTACTTTAATAGGGATGCCTATCAAATCGGAATCTTTAAATTTAATACCTGCACTTACGTTTCTATCATCATAAAGTACTTCTATTTTATTTTTTAGCATCATATTATAAGCATTATCAGCTGCACTTTTCATCTCAATTTCATTTATATTTGTAACTATGAGATTTATAAGAAAAGGCGCTATACTTTTTGGCCAGATTATTCCTTTTTCGTCATGACTTTGTTCAATTGCAGCTGCCATCATACGAGTAATTCCAATACCATAGCATCCCATAACATACGGCTTTAACATACCATCTTTATCAAGAAATTTTCCATTTAATTTTTCGCTATATTTTGTTCCAAGTTTAAAAATATGACCAACCTCAATTCCTTTAATATAATTCAACTCTCCTCCGCAGTTTTCACATAAATCTCCTGGTAATGGATATGAAAAATTGCCCCATCCGTTTACTTTAAAATCTCTGTCTGTATTTATATTTTTGAAATGATAGTCAGCTTTATTTGCTCCAGCTATCATATTAGACATTTGCTTTATCGAATAATCAGCATAAATGGAAATTTCTTTTTTTAAATCTATGGGACCAATAAAACCGATTGGAAGATTGTAAATATTATTTTCTTCATTAATTAATTCAAGATTTGTTTTAAGAAATTTTTCTGCCTTTGATAAATTTAAAGTTCTATCTCCAGCTAATAAAAATGCAAAAATATCATTTTTTAAATTTTTAACAATTATAGTTTTAATTATTTTTTTTGATGGCTGATTTAAAAAATTAACAAGATTTTCAATTGTTTTAATACCCGGGGTATAAATTTCTTCAATTTCTTTATATTCTTCATTTATGTTTTTTGAATCATTATCACTGCAATCAGATATATTAAATTTTGCATTCTCAATATTTGCTGCATAATTACAATTATCACAATATGCTATTGTTTCTTCTCCATTTTTTGCAAGAATCATAAATTCATGAGAAAAATTTCCTCCTATTAAACCTGTGTCTGCTTCTACTACCTTATATTTTAAACCTATTCTTTCAATTATTTTCGAATATGCTTTATACATTGCATCATAATCTTTATCAAGCTCATCTTCTTTTGCTGCAAAACTATAAGCATCTTTCATTATAAATTCTCTTGCTCTAAGTAATCCATATCTTGGCCTTATCTCATCACGAAACTTAACTTGAATTTGATATAAATTAATTGGAAGGTCCTTATACGAAAAAATATCATTACTTGCCATTGTTGTTATTAACTCTTCATGTGTGGGTCCCAAACAAAAATCTCTTCCACTTCTATCAGTTAATTTAAACATTTCAGGGCCATATTCATACCACCTGTTTGACTGCTGCCAGATTTCTGCTGGCTGCATTACAGGCATAAATATTTCAATTGCTCCTGCATTATTCATTTCTTCTCGTACTATGTTTTCAATTTTTTTTAAAACTTTATAACCCAAAGGAAGAAAAGAATAAATTCCTGAAGCTACCTTTCTTATAAGTCCTGCTCTAATACTTAAAGAATGGCTAATTATATCCGAATCTGCCGGATCCTCTTTTAAAGTTGGTAAAAAATAATTTGTAAACTTCAAATCTTTTCTCCCTGCCTTATTCTTATTATTAAAATTATTTTATAAAATAATTTTAATTAAAAAATATTTTTATATCATTAATCAATTAGTATTTATCATCAAACATATCCATCAAATTGATAAAAATTATAAGAATTATAATTATTAGTTAATTAATTTTTCAAGTTCGTTTTTAAATTCATAAAGCAAATCTTTAATTTCAACTCTTTTTAAAATTTTACCTTTAATAAATATAGCGGCTTTTTTATTGCCTAATGCTATTCCAATATCAGCTTCTTTTGCTTCTCCAGGACCATTTACTATGCATCCCATTACTGCTATTTTTAAAGACTTCTTTATACTATATGTTAATTTTTCAATTTCTGATGCTATAGCTTTTAAATCAGCTTTGGTTCTTCCGCAAGTTGGACATGAAATGATATTAACTCCATAATTACGAATACTTAAACTATTTAATATATAATAACCTGCCTTAACCTCATAAATTGAATCATCTGTTAATGATACTCTTATTGTGTCTCCTATACCTTCATATAGTAATACTGCTAAACCTGCAGTCGACTTAATGGCTCCTTCAAATCTTGAACCTGCTTCAGTAATACCAAGATGTAATGGATAATCTAATTTTTCTGATAATGTTTTATAAACATAAATTGAATCCATTACAGATGAAGCTTTTGCAGAAATTTTAAAATTATAAAACTGCATTCTTTCAAAAAATCTCACATATTCTAAAGTGCTTTCAACCATTGCCAGTCTTATATCATTTTGTGTTTTTTTTAGTATTTTTTTATCTATTGAACCTGAATTCACCCCTATTCTAATACAAGCTTTTTTTTCTTTGGCTTTCTTTATTATCTCAGACGTTTTTTTAAGTCCACCAATATTACCGGGATTAATTCTTACACAATCAGCTCCAGCTTCTAAAGCAAGAATAGCAAGTTCAGAGTCAAATTGAACATCCGCTACTAAGGGAACTTCTTTAAAAAAGCCTTCTTTTATCAATGAACTGATATAAGAAATTGAATTTTTATCTGTAATGGCAATCCTTATTATTTCACATCCTGCATTAATTAAATCCATTATCTCATTTTTTAAAAGATCCAAATTTTCAAACCTGGTTTTAGTCATTGATTGAACAAGTATCGGGTTACCTGCACCTAATTTTTTTTGTCCAATAGTAATTTCTTTTGTCAGTTTTCTTTTAATTCTTAAATCCATTAAAAAATTTATGTCCTTTTAAAATTATTTATTAAATTATCAGTAAAATAATAATAATTGCAATTAAAAATATATAAATTAAGATAAATTCTTTAAAAATTAAAAAAGATAATAATTAATTAATAATTTAAACAAGTAAATGATGAAAAATCATTCAAACATTAGTTATAATTAAAATTACATGTTATTGATATTTATAGGCTTAATAATATCAAACAAAAATCCAATCACAAACAATGCACCAAAAATAATTATCCCGATATTACTGTATATCTGAAAAGCTTTTTTACTTACTGGTTTTTTCCTTATAGATTCAACTATATTTATAATTATATGCCCTCCATCCAAGGGAAGAAGAGGTATAAGATTACTAACACCAAGAATTAATGATACTAAAGCAACAAGTAATATAAAATTTTGAAAACCCATTGCTGCTGATTGTTGGAAAATATTTACCACCCCTATGGGTGAAACAGGTCGGGCTTGTGAAAATGATAATTTACCTGCAAAAAGCATACCGAGGAGTTTGAAATATGTAATAATAAAATTGCTAAAAAGTTTAAAACTTTCTTTAATTATGCCGGTAAATCCTAATTTTACTTTTTCAATTTTCGGGCTTATTCCAAGATAGCCCGCGCCATCTTTTATTCCAAGCTTTACTTTAATATTTAATTCTTTATCATCTCTTTGTATTTTAAAAACTACTTCTTTACCAGGATATTTCTTTACGTTATTTGAAAAATCATCCCAATTTTTTATTTGTATTTCATTTAAATAAAGAATTTTATCATTAACCTTTAAACCATATATTTGGGCAGGTGAATTTTTTTCTATATAATCAATGGAATTTAAAGGTGCATATATACCCATGCCAAAAAAAATAATTAAGAGAATAATTGCAAAAATAACATTCATAAATGCACCACCAAAAATTACAGAAAATTTAACCCAAAATGACTTTTTGTAATACACCTTATCTTTTTTATCCTCAGGAACTTTTTCTTCTCTATCCATACCTGATATTTTATTATATCCTCCAATTGGTATAGCTGATAATCCCCACAACGTTCCGCTTTTTGTTTTAAATTTTAAAATTTTAGGTCCCATTCCAATAAAAAATTCTTCAACAAAAATATTGTTAATTTTTGCAAAAATAAAATGTCCAAATTCATGAACAATAATTATGAGTGAGAAACCTGAAATTGCCAATACGTATTGTAAAATTATATTCATATGTTTTATGTTTTAAATTTTTCCGAATCTTCTGTTTCTTTGTTGATAATCCCAAATAGCCTTTAAAAACTCTGCATTTGAAAAATCAGGCCATAATGTCTTTGTAAAATAAAGCTCACAATAAGCAATTTGCCATAATAAAAAATTACTTATTCTAAATTCACCACTTGTTCTTATAAGTAAATCAGGGTCAGGGCAATTTCTTGTAAAAAGCAGGCTTGAAAAATAATCTTCATCTATATCTTTAATATCTATTTTATTATTTTTAATATCAATACAAGCTTTCTTTACAGCTTCAATTATTTCCTGTCTTGAACCATAACTAAAGGCAATATTCAAAACAACATTTTCATTATTTTTAGTTATGTTTTCAGCATCTTCAAATCTTTTTAAAACTTTTTGGGGTATTAAATTCCTATTTCCTATTAAAACAATCCTGACACCATTTTTATTTAAATCTTCAATCTCTGCAGCAACAGTTTCAAAAAAAAGTTGCATAAGACCAGAAACTTCATTTTCGGGTCTTTCCCAGTTTTCATTTGAAAAAGAATAAGCAGTAATATATTTTATTCCAAGATCATTACATAAACGTACTACATTTTTTAATGGTTTTACTCCTTCTCTATGCCCTGCAAGACGAGGAAGCCCTCTTTTTGAAGCCCATCTTCCATTACCATCCATAATAATGGCAACATGTTTTGGAATTGAATTTTTTTTTATTTCTTCAATTGTAAGATTTTTTTTAGAAGAAAATAAATGTGAAAATATTTTCAATGTAGCTTATATACACCTACACTTCCATAATTTCACTTTCTTTTTGAGCCAAAATGTTATTTATTTTTTCTATGTACGAATCTGTCAGATCCTGGATCTGTTCTTCAAGAATCTTAAGGTCATCTTCTGTAATTTCAGATTTTTTTTCAAGCTTTTTAAAATCATCAATGCCTTCCCGCCTTATATTTCTAACCGCAACTCTGCCGTCTTCTGCAATTTTCTTCACAATTTTTACCAGTTCTTTTCTTCGTTCTTCGTTAAGGGCAGGAATTAATAATCTTATTACTTTACCATCATTAGAAGGATTTAAACCAAGATCAGATGCAAGAATCTGTTTTTCAATATCTTTTAAAAATTTTGGCTCATAAGGTGAAATTACTATTGTTTTTGGATCAGGTAAACTTATATTTGAAACATGCTTTATCGGAGTTTTTGTTCCATAATAATCAATAAAAATTCTATCCAGTAAACTTACAGATGCTCTTCCTGTTCTGATAGTATTAAATTCATGAACTATTTTATCAATAGTTACCATCATTTTTCTTTCGATATCTGCAATTAGTTTATCTTTAATTTTAACTCACCCCCTGGATATTGTTGTTCCTATTTTTTTACCTAAAATTGCATTTTTAATATTTCCATGTTTAGTTATGTCAAAAACTATAATAGGAATATTATTATCCATACATAAAGTTGTAGCCGTTGAGTCAAGAACCTTAAGTCCTTTTTTTATAACATCAAGATAAGTTAATTCATTAAATTTTACAGCATCCACAAATTTTAATGGATCTTTATCATATACACCATCAACTTTTGTGGCTTTAAATATTATTTCAGCATTAATTTCAAGAGCCCTAAGTGCAGCTGCTGTATCTGTGCTAAAATAAGGATTTCCTGTTCCTCCTGCAAAAATTACAACTCTTTTCTTTTCAAGATGCCTTACAGCTCTTCTCCTTATGAATGGCTCTGCTATTTCTTGCATTGTTATAGCAGATAATACCCTTGTTATTACACCTTTTTTTTCAAGAGCATCCTGAAGAACTATTGCATTCATTACCGTAGATATCATGCCAACATAATCTGCAGCAGCTCTTTCCATACCCATTTCACTAGCAGTTGAACCTCTCCAGAAATTTCCTCCCCCGATAACAATTGCAATTTCCACTCCATTATCACTGACTTGCTTAATTTCCTCAGCAATTCTTTCTATTATCTTAAAATCGATTCCTGAACCGGAATTGTCATCCTTTAAAGATTCTCCGCTAATTTTTAGTAATACTCTTTTATATTTTTTTTCAAGCATAAAAATTTACAAATTCTTAATAAAATATAACAAATCTATTTAATTTATATTTATATAATTATTTATTTTTATAAATATTCTATAATTATATAATTTACTTAATAAACTGTATAATTTATTGTTAAATTTTATTTTGTTTATTCTCCAAGAACATACCTGCAAAATCTTCTTATAACAATATTTTCTCCAATTTTTGCAATTGCTTGTTTTACAAGCTCATTTATCTTTATATCATTATCTTTAACATACAATTGTTCAAGAAGACAATTTTCTTCATAAAACTTTTTTAACCTTCCCTCAGCTATTTTTTCAAGAACTGCTTCTGGTTTACCTTCATTTAATGCTTGTTTTCTATATATTTCTTTTTCAGATTCTATAATTTCAGCAGGAATATCATCAACTGAAACATAAGTTGGCGCGGCAGCAGCTATATGAAGAGCTATGTTATGAACAAGTTCCTTAAATTGTTCATTTCTTGCAACAAAGTCTGTTTCACAATTTACTTCAAGTAAAACACCGATTTTTGAACCTGGATGAATATAGCTTTCAATAATCCCCTGGTTAGTTGCTCTATTTGATTTTTTTGAAGCAGCTGCTAATCCTCTTTCTCTTAAAATTAATTCAGCTTTTTCCATATCTCCGCAAGCTTCTGTTAAAGCTTTCTTACACTCCATCATGCCAACGCCTGATTTTTCTCTAAGCTTTTTAACCTGATCTGCTTTTATTTCTACCATTATTTCACTCTCCTGTTTATTTAAAAATTATACCCAAACCTCATCACCTTCAGGTGAATCATCTATTTGGTCTTCTTCCTTAATAGATTTTTCTATTTCTTCCTGTTCATGTTTTTCTTTTTCCATATTTTCTTTAGCAATTACAACATTGGCACTACCTTCTTTTACAGCATTTGCTATAACTCCACTTAATAAATTGCATGCTCTGATGGCATCATCATTACCTGGGATAACATAATCAATATTATCAGGATCACAATTAGTATCTGTTATTGCTATTATTGGAATCCCAAGCTTTACGGCTTCCTTTACAGCAATTTCTTCTTTATGGGGATCTATTATAAATAATGCATCTGGAAGTCTTTTTATATGTCTTATTCCACCCATATTATAATTTAATTTCTCGTATTCATTTTGTATACCCAAAACTTCCTTTTTAGGTAACTTTTCAAAAACTCCATTTTTTTCCATTTCTTCAATCTCATCCATTCTTTTAATTCTTTTAGAGATTGTTTCAAAATTAGTTAGTGTTCCACCAAGCCATCTATTTCTTACATATGGCATCATGCAATCCTTAGCATTATTTTCAATAATATCTTGTATCTGTTTTTTTGTCCCGACAAATAAGATGGTCCCACCATTTGCAACAATATTTTTTGCAAATTCATAAGCTTCACTTAAAAGCTGCAGCGTTTGCTGAAGATCAATAATATATATCCCGTTTTTTGCCCCAAATATATATCTTTTCATTTTGGGATTCCATTTACGGGTTTGATGTCCGAAATGAACACCTGCTTCAAGTAATTGCCTGATAGTTATTTCTTCCAATTTTCCTCCTATTTTAATGGTTTTTCCTCCATCGCTTTTAAAATAATCACCATTATTAATAATGCGATGTGTGTATTTTTTTTCTGCATGATTTTAGCATAATAAAATACATACAGCAAATAAATCTAAAAAACAATTTTAAAGATAATATCTTTATTTTAATTACTTTTTAAGTTTTATTAAAAAATATAAATTTTATATTAATTTTAATTTGCTCTCGGATGAAATTTTTCATAATCTTCTTTTAATTTTTTTAAGTTTAAATGAGTATAAATTTGAGTTGTGCTGATATTTTCATGTCCAAGTAATTCCTGCACTGCCTTTATGCTTGCACCATTTTGAAGTAAATGGCTTGCAAAACTATGTCTGATACTATGAGGGGAGATTTTTTTATTTATTCCTGCTTTTTTTAAATATTTATCCAGCAAAATCCTTATAAATCTTTCTGAAAGTCGGTTTCCGTTTTTGTTAAGAAATAAGAAGTCATTTTTTTTATAGAAATTATTTTTTTTATCAAATAAAAATTCATTTCTTATATCAAGATAATTATTTAATTTCCGTAAAGCAAAATCATTTAAATAAACTACCCTTTCTTTTCTTCCTTTCCCAAAAACTTTTATTTCTTTGTTTTTCAAATCTATTTTATCTAAAGTAATATTTACTAGCTCACTTATTCTTACTCCGGTTGAATAAAATAATTCAAAAATAGCTCTGTCTCTAAGTTCAAAATTATCCTGTCCATCAATTGTTTTAAGTAAATTACTAATTTCTGACTCAGATAACAATTTATAAAACCTTTTTTGTATTTTTGGAGCTGAGATTATCTGACTTAGTTGAACATCAATTAAAGAATTTTGCTCAAGGAATTTAAAATAATTAATATATGAAGAGAATTTTCTAATAGTTGTTCTATTGCCATATTGGTATTTATCAAGAAATTTTAAAAAATCCTGAAATTTTGTTAATGTAATTTCTTTTACATCAGCTATTTTATTATTTATTAAATAATCCTTTAAGAGTAAGAGATCTTTATCGTAAGCATTAATTGTATTTGGTGCCAGATTTTTCTCATACTTTAAATATTTAAAATAAAGATTTATGCTTTCCTGAATGTCCATCTTATTTTTAATTAAATAATTATTTAAGAATAATTTTACTAAGTATAATCATATTCAATATCTTTTAATTTTTTCCTGATAGTTTCTCTTAAAGCAAAAGTATATTCAAATTCACTATAAATATTACTTAATGCAGGACTATTTATATCAAAATTCTCATTTTTTATTTTTTCAAACAAACTTTTAATCTTTGTCATCATTTCAATAATTAAATCTCTTACTTTATCTGATCTGTAATCCAATTTTAATTTATCTTTTGAAATATCCTTAATATGTGGTTCAAATTTAAGAGAGATATTATCAAATATTTTTCCTGTTCTTGAAGGATTAAGGTTTTTCCTTAATTTTATTGAAATCAGTATATTTTTAAGATCATTATTTATAATTAAATCATAATCATATAATACTATTCCTAATACACTTTTAGGTTTTTCAAGTTTCTTTTTACCAAACATATTTATTAAATTCTCCTTAAAATTCTATTTATAAATTATATCAATAACTTATAAATTATTTTAAATTATTTTTAACTATACATTTTAAATAAATATTTTAATATTTTTTAAAAATATAAAAATTTAACTTTAACCTGAAGTTTGTATTATAATGTCCATAATGTTTATATTAATTTTAGCATTTGTTGAGCATTATAGGAACTTCTGACAAACGGTGCTGAAGCAACTCCTTTAAAACCAGCCTCAATTGCAAGTTTCTCATAACTTTTAAAAACATCAGGATGAATATATTCCTTAACAGGATAATGATTTTTTGATGGTGCAAGATACTGACCAATTGTTATTAAATCACATCCTGCGTTTCTTAAATCAGTAAAAACTGTTATCATCTCTTTTTCTGTTTCTCCCAGTCCCGCCATTATTCCTGATTTTGTTATTATATCTTTATCAATAAGTTTGACATTTTTTAACACTTCAAGTGAACGCTTATATGATGCCATTGGTCTAACCCTGGAATATAGTCTTGGAACTGTTTCAACATTATGATTTATAACTTGCGGTTTAGCTTTCACAACTTTAGCTAAAGCATTAAAATCCCCTTTAAAATCAGGAATGAGTACTTCAATTGTTATATCAGAGCAATTACTTTTTATTTTTTTTATAACATTTACAAAATGCTGTGCTCCACCATCTTTAAGATCATCTCTAGTAACTGATGTAATTACAACA
>JAMDEN010000014.1 GCA_023487035.1 Actinomycetota bacterium | reverse complement strand
TCAAAAAGACCTTGAATCTGCAGTAAAGGATTTAGCAAAAATTAGCGGTCAAAAACCTGTAATAACTAAGGCAAAAAAATCAATAGCAAGTTTTAAAGTTAGAGCTGGTAATTCAATTGGGTGCAAGGTTACATTAAGAGGTAATAGGATGTATGAATTTTTAGACAGACTTTTAAATATTGCTATACCAAGAATTAAAGATTTTCGAGGTATTTCAAAAAAAGGGTTTGATGGGAATGGCAATTTCACTCTTGGCCTGAAAGAACAAACTATTTTCCCTGAAGTTGATTTAGAAGAATCTCAGGTTATTAAAGGTATGAATATTACTCTTACCACTAATACTAGTAGTGATAAGGATGCATTAAATTTGGTTGAAAAATTTGGTTTTCCATTTAGAAAATAATTTTTTATTATAGGAGGGTTTTTTGGCAAAAAAGTCGTTAATTGTAAAACATAGCAGGACACCTAAATTTTCAACAAGAAAATATAACAGGTGTAGCAGATGCGGGAGGCCTAGAGGATATTTTAGAACTTTTGGATTATGCAGAATTTGTCTTAGAGAGCTTGCTCATGAAGGAAAAATACCTGGACTTACAAAGTCCAGTTGGTAATTAAAGGAGGATTTAATGGTTGTAACAGACCCTATTGCAGATATGCTAACCAGGATTAGAAATGCCAATAAGGCGAAGTTGGATTTTGTTGATATACCTTATTCGAGAATAAAAAAGGATATCGCAAAAATTTTGCTGGAAAAGGGTTATATTAGAAATTTTGAATTAACCAGTGATAGCATAATAAAGTCAATTAGAATTTATTTAAAGTTTGATAAAAATAAAAATAGTGTAATCACTGGAATTAAAAGAATAAGCAAACCTGGACTTAGAACTTATGCTAAGAATAATGAAATCCCTAAAGTATTAGGCGGGATTGGGACAGTTATTATTTCAACATCAAAAGGAGTTTTAACTGGTTCTGAAGCAAAAAAGAATGGTCTTGGTGGCGAAATTATTTGTTACATCTGGTAACTAAAAGGGGGATTTAAAGTGTCCAGAATTGGAAAAATACCAATTGATATTCCATCAGGTGTAAATGTTACCGTTGATGGGAATAAAGTAATTGTTAAAGGAAAACTTGGAGAACTTTCCCAGGAGCTTGGTGATTTGGTATCACTAACTATTGAGGGAAATAAAATGGTTTTAACCAGAAAATCTGATGATAAGCTGGGTCGTTCTCAGCATGGTCTTTATAGAAGCCTTTTAAATAATATGGTTAAAGGAGTTAGCGAAGGTTTTGAAAAAGCTCTTGATATTATTGGAGTAGGTTATAGGGCAAGTAAAAAAGGAAATGATCTTGAAATTTTAATTGGATATTCAAATCCGGTTTTTATAAAAGCAGTAGATGGAATTTTGTTTGACTTACCTAATCAGAATCTTATCATTGTTAAGGGCATAGATAAGCAAAAAGTTGGTGAAGTTGCCAATATGATAAGAAATGTGAGAAAGCCTGAACCATATAAAGGTAAAGGCATTAAATATAGAGACGAAGTAATCAGAAGAAAAGTTGGAAAGACTACAGCTGCTGGTGGAAAATCAGGCGGCAAGAAATGATAAAAATAGTTTATTTTAATATTTTAATAATTTTAAAAAAATTCAACAATTTTGAATAATTTTTTAAAATACAGGAGTTTTAATGAGAACTAAAAGAGAAATAAGAAGCGCTGCTGAAAGAAGAAAACTATCAGTAAGGGCTAAAATAAAAAAAACAACTGATCGTCCAAGACTCTGTGTTTTTAGAAGTAATAAATATGTTTATGCACAGATTATTGATAGTAAAACAGGCAAAACCATAACAGGAATAACCAGTAAGGTAATTGAGAAAAATCCTGATGAAAAAGGTTATCTTGGTGTTTGTTTTAGAACAGGGAAAGCTTTATCAGAAAAAGCAAAGGCAAAAAATATAGATAAAGTGGTTTTTGATAGAGGAAGTTTTAAATATCATGGAAGAATCAAAGCTTTAGCAGATGGTGCTAGAGATGGTGGCTTAATATTTTAAACAGGTTTTTATTTAAGGAGGAAAGTAGTGCCGGAATTTTCTAAAGAAGAAAATATTGCTGAAAAAGTTTTAAAAATAAATAGGGTAGCTAAAGTAGTAAAAGGTGGAAGAAGGTTTAGTTTTTCAGCTTTAGTTGCAGTTGGTGATATGAATGGAATGGTAGGCGTTGGCTTTGGTAAAGCAAATGAAGTTTCAACTGCAATCCAGAAAGGAGTTCATGCTGCAAAGAAAAATATGTTTAAAGTTCCAATGAAAAATGGAACTATTCCTTATGAAATTAATGCAATTAAAGGTGCAGGACATGTATTTTTCAAGCCAGCAACTCATGGTACTGGTGTAATTGCTGGCGGACCTGTAAGGGCAATTATGGAACTTGCAGGAATCAAGGATGTTGTTGCAAAATCTATAGGTAGTTCAAATGCATTATCTATTGTAAATGCAACAATTCATGGACTTAAAAGCATAAAAAGTCCTGATGAATTAAATAATAAGTTATAATATTTCATAAGCTTTTGAGGAGAAAAAATGGTTAATCTTAGTGATTTAGGGCCAGCTTATGGTTCAGTTAAAAATAAAAAACGAATTGGAAGAGGTAATAGTTCGGGTCACGGAACAACTTCTGGAAGAGGAAATAAAGGCCAGCTTGCAAGATCAGGAGGTAGAAGTAAGACAAGACTTGGTTTTGAAGGCGGGCAGATGCCACTTAATAGAAGGCTTCCGCATATTAAAGGTTTTAAAAATACAAGAAAAGAAGAATTTAATATTATTAATTTAAGCCAGCTTGAAAAATTTGATAATGATTCAATAGTAGATATGGAAGCTTTAATCAAATCAGGATTGATAAGAGATAAAGTTAATAAAATTAAAATTTTAGGCAATGGAAGTCTTACAAAAAAACTTGTAGTTAAAGCTGATTATTTTAGTAAAAGCGCAATTGAAAAAATAGAAAAAGCTGGAGGGGAAGCGGAGGCAATTTAATGTTTCGTGCTTTATTAAATGCGTTTAAAATCAGGGAATTAAGAAATAGAATTTTATTTACGGTAGGTATCCTTGCTCTTTACAGATTTGGAGCAAATCTTACAATACCTGGAGTTAATCCGACAAAAATTTTAAACCAGGTCGGGACCGGAATAATTGGAATGATGGATTTATTTTCTGGTGGAGCTTTAGGAAAATTTTCAGTTTTTTCTCTTGGAATTATGCCTTATATTACATCTTCAATTATTATGCAACTTCTTCAGGTAGTTATACCAAAACTTGATGCTCTTGCAAAAGAAGGAGAAACAGGCAGAAGAAGAATTAATCAGATATCCAGATATGTGACAGTCGGGCTTGCTTTAATTCAATCAGTTGCCATGACTTTTTATTTTCGTAATTTTGGAGCCGTTATTAGTTTTGACTGGATGCATGTAACACTAATAATTATGACTTTAACAGCAGGAACTACAGTTATTATGTGGCTTGGAGAATTAATAAATATCCATGGAATAGGGAACGGTATTTCTTTAATAATTTTTGCATCAATTATTTCAAGAATACCTGGAGGATTAATAAGTTTATTTAGACTGAAGGGTACAAACTGGTTTCTTATTGGAATATTTGCCATACTTTCTGTTGCAGTTGTTATGGCTATTATTTTAATAAATCAGGGTGAAAGAAGAATGCCTGTTCAATATGCAAAAAGGATAGTGGGTAGAAAGGTATTTGGAGGTCAATCTACTTATATCCCTTTAAAAGTAAACCAATCAGGTGTTATGCCCATAATTTTTGCAATCTCAGTTTTACTTTTTCCAGCGACTATTGCTCAATTTATAAATGTAAGATGGTTGCAGTCTCTTGCTTCATGGCTTAGTCCTTCAATCGCAGGCAGGGTTAATCCTTTTTATATTATAATTTACTCACTTTTAATTATTGTATTTGCTTATTTTTATACAGCAATTGCATTTAACCCTAATGAAACTGCAGATAATTTAAGAAAATATGGCGGTTATATTCCAGGTATTCGACCAGGTAAGAATACTTCAGATTATTTATCTAATATTTTAAATAGAATAACTCTTCCTGGTGCTATATTTCTGGCGATTATTGCAATATTGCCGGAGATATTAATTGATGCGATGGGTATTCCATTCAGATTTGGTGGTACTTCTGTTTTAATTGCTGTAAGTGTTGCTCTTGAGACTATGAAATGGATTGAATCTCAACTTATGATGCGAGATTATGAGGGATTTATAAAATGAGACTTATATTACTTGGTGCACCTGGTGCAGGTAAAGGAACTCAGGCGAAAAAGATTTCATCAAAATTTAATATTCCCCATGTTTCAACTGGTGATATTTTAAGATCTGAAATAAGCAGTAATAGTGAGTTAGGTAAAAAAGCAGAGGAATATGTAAATAGTGGTAAACTAGTTCCGGATGAACTGATTATAGGAATGATTAAAGAAGAATTTAAAAAAGATAAGTTCAGGACTGGTTTCTTAATGGATGGTTTTCCAAGGACTATTGAACAGGCAGAAAAATTTTCCCAGTTATTAAAAGAACTTAATTTAAGTCTTAATAAAGTTATAAATATAGTTGTTGATGAAGATGAGATTGTAAGAAGACTTACAGACAGAATTGTGTGTAAAAAATGTAATAAAATATTTAAATTAAGCGATTTTTCAAAAGAACAGCCGCTTAAATGTGATTGTGGTGGAGAATTGTATAAAAGGAATGATGATTCTGAAGAAGTAATAAAGAATAGACTTGAAGTTTATAAAAAACAGACACAGCCAGTTGTTGAGTATTATAAAAATTCAGGTTTACTTGAAAATATTGATGGGCTTGGAACTGAAAATGAAATTTTTGAAAGGATCCTTGCTCGGTTATGATTATTTATAAATCAGATGACGAAATAAAGCTCATGAAGCGTGCAGGTGAGCTTGTGTGTAATGTTCTTTTAAAACTTGAAAGTTTAATAAAACCGGGGATTTCAACGGAATTTTTAGATAAAATTGCAGAAAAAATGATAATTGAGCATAATGCAAAACCTGCATTTAAAGGTTATCTTGGAAGAATTTCAAAAATACCATTTCCTGGTACAATTTGCGCATCAATTAATGAGGAAGTTGTTCATGGAATTCCAGGTAAAAGAATTTTAAAAGATGGAGATTTAATATCGATAGACGTTGGTGTACAACTTGACGGGTTTTTTGGAGATGCTGCAAGAAGTTTTCCTGTCGGGAATGTTAATGAAAAGGTACAAAAAATAATAAAAACTACCCGGGATGCTTTAAATGCGGCAATTGGCAAGTGTGTTGAAGGTAACAGGTTAGGAGATATTTCCAGTACAATAGAGCAGTTAGCATTAAGAAATGGATATTCAGTTGTAAAAGATTTTGTTGGCCATGGTATTGGAAGAAATATGCATGAAGACCCACAGGTATTAAATTATGGACCGGCACACCAGGGACCTTTATTAAAAAAAGGAATCGTGCTTGCAATTGAGCCTATGTTAAATGAAGGCAAAAGCGAAGTGGAAGTTCTAAATGATAACTGGACAGTTGTTACAAGTGATAGAAAACTATCCTGTCATTTTGAAGATACAGTTGCAATTACTTCAAATGGCTCAATAATATTAACGAGGATTAATTAGTAATTTAATTAATATTTAAATTAAATTAAAAAAGTGATAGACATTTTTAATTTAATTTGATAAATTACTTATTTGCCTTCTTTTTTGAATATTAAGGAGGGAATTATTTCAGAAAAAGAAGAAATAATTGAAGTAGAAGGGACAATACTTGAAGCATTGCCCAATGCAATGTTTCGTGTAGAGTTGGAGAATGGGCATAAAGTTCTTGCACATATTTCAGGTAAAATGAGAATGCATTATATAAAGATATTACCTGGAGATGTTGTAAAAGTAGAATTATCCCCATATGATTTGACCAGGGGTAGAATAATTTACAGAAAAAAATAATCAGACAATATTATAAAGATATTTAAATATAAAAGGAAATAAAATGAAAGTTAGACCATCAGTTAAAAAAATTTGCAATGATTGCCGAATTATCAGGCGTGAGGGTAAAGTCATGGTTATTTGTAAAAATCCCCGTCATAAGCAAAGACAAGGATAAGGAGGAAATTTAATTGGCTAGAATTGGTGGAATCGATATTCCCAGAAATAAACATATATGTATTGCTCTTACTTATATTTATGGTATTGGAAGACCTGCTGCTAAAAAGATTCTTGCAGCGCTTAATATAGATCCTGCAAGGAAGACAAGTGAATTGACAGAAGAGGAAATCATAAAGATAAGAGAATATATTGATGCAAATTTAAAAATTGAAGGTGACTTAAGAAGAGAAGTAAGTCAAAACATAAAAAGGCTTATTGAAATAAATTCTTATAGAGGAATTAGACATAAAAGGAATTTACCAGTAAGAGGCCAGAGAACTCATACAAATGCAAGGACCAGAAAAGGGAGAAGGCCTTCAGTTGGAATTAAGAAAAAAGCAACAGTTTCTGCTAAATAATCAGGAGGATAAAACTTGGCAACAAAACAAACTGCTAAAAAAAGAATTAAAAGAAAAGAAAGAAAAAATATTCCTTATGGAATTGCTCATATTCAGTCTACTTTTAATAACACTATAGTTAATATAACGGATTTAAAAGGTAATACAATTGCATGGGGTAGTGCAGGCGGGCAAGGTTTTAAAGGTTCAAGGAAAAGCACTCCATTTGCGGCTCAGGTTACAGCAACTGCTGTTGCAAAAGCAGCACAGGAACATGGTTTAACAAAAGTTGATGTAAGAGTTAAAGGTGTTGGCTCAGGAAGAGAAACTGCTGTAAGATCCTTACAAGCAGTCGGGTTAGAAATAGGGTCAATAATGGATGTTACTCCAGTTCCACATAATGGTTGCAGACCACCAAAGAGAAGAAGAGTATAAGAAATTTAGATGTTTAGAAATATTTACAAATAAGGAGTTATTTTAAATGGCTAGAGTTAAAGATGCTGTTTGTAAGTTATGCAGAAGAGAAAAAGAAAAATTATTTTTAAAAGGGTTAAGGTGCTTTACAGATAAATGTGCAGTAGTAAAAAAACCATATGTTCCTGGCCAGAAAGCAAAAATGAGATTAGTTGAGTCTGAATATTATGCTCAGCTTAGAGAAAAACAAAAAGCAAAAAGATATTATGGTATATTAGAAGCACAATTTTATAATTATTATAAAAAAGCTACAAGAAAACAAGGTATTACAGGTGAAGTTTTATTGCAATTGCTTGAAATGAGGCTTGATAATGTTTTATATCTGATGGGTTTTGCAACATCAAGAGCTCAGGCAAGGCAAATTATTTCCCATGGGCATGTACAAGTAAACGGGAAAAAGGTTGATATACCATCATATCAAGTAAAAGAAGGTCAGGAAATTTCAATTGCAGAAAAAAGCAAAGAATTACCTTTTATTGTAGAAGCTAAGGAAAGTGCGGGAAGTTTAAATATTCCTGAATGGCTTGAAGTTGATTTAAAAAATTTAAAAGGTAAAGTTATTCGAGTTCCTGAAAGAACAGACATTAAAGCTCCTATTAATGAACAAATGATTATTGAGCTTTATTCCAAGTAATTCTTAATATTTCTTATTTATTAAATTATATTTAATTATTATATTTAATTATATATTACAAATATTTTATTTATTTTTTATATTTTTATTATTTTGATAAATTTTCTCTCTTAGTATTAGGAGGTTAAAATAAATTGTTAAAAATGCATAAACCAAATATTAGTATTAAAATGGCTAATGATTTCGAAGGGGAATTTATTCTTGAACCTTTAGAAAGAGGATTTGGCCATACTTTAGGTAATTCAATAAGAAGAGTATTACTATCTTCGATTGAAGGTGCTGGTGTCACAAAAATAAGAATTGATAATGTTCAGCACGAATTTTCCACTCTTGAAGGTTTAAAAGAAGATATTATTGAATTGATTTCTAATTTAAGGCAGGTAGTTTTTAAAATGGAACTTGCTGATCAGGCAGTAGTTAAGTTAGATAAAAGCGGGCCTTGTGAAGTTACGGCAGCCGATATCAATCTTCCTTCAGAAGTCGAAATTATTAATAAAGATTGTTATATAGCAACATTATCAAAAGATGGTAAATTAAGAATAGAAATGGTTGTAGAAAAAGGAATAGGTTATAAGAACGCAGAAGAAAATATTTCTCAAGGAGATCCCTTAGGCGTTATACCTGTTGATACAGTTTTTTCTCCAATAAAAAGAGTAATGTTTAAAGTTGAAAATACTCGTGTTGGACAAATGACTAACTTTGATAAGCTTACTATGACTATAAAAACAAATGGAAGTATAAAACCTGAAGAAGCTTTAAGCCAGGCTTCAAAAATTATAAATGATTATATGGCTTTAATGATTGATTTATCTGAAAAGACAAAAAATGAAGATCCTATTTTTGAAAAAATCGAACAAAAAGCTAAAAAACAGCAATATCCATCTATCGAGGATATGGAATTATCTGTAAGATCATATAATTGTCTGAAAAGAGCAGGCATTGATACTGTAGAAAAACTGCTTCAATATACTGAAGATGAATTGCTTGACATTAGAAATTTTGGACAAAAATCTATACAGGAAGTTAAAAATAAAGTTAGTGAATTGGGTCTGTCATTTAAGAAAAAGTAAAGCAGGAGAATATAGGAGTATAGTAATATGGTTCAACCAAAAAAAGGAAGAAGAATTGGTGGAAGTGGTAGCCATCAAAAAGCAATAATGAAAAATCTTGCTATATCATTATTTGAAAATGGTAAAATTGAAACTACAATAACTAAAGCAAAATTTTTAAGGATGTTCGTTGATAAATTAATTACATTTGCAAAAAAAGGTGACCTGGCATCAAGAAGACAATGTTTAAAGCTTCTTGGAAACTATAGTTCTGTTCAAAAATTATTTAATGAAATTGCTCCAGCTACTTATGCACGTTCAAGTGGATTTACAAGAATTGTAAGGGTGAAAAATCGTCCTGGAGATGGAGCAGAAATAGTACAAGTAGAATTATTAAAATAATTTAAGTTATTTTTTTATTCAGTTTTTTAATGATTAATTATAAAGCTGTAATTGAATATGATGGAACAAAATTTTATGGTTTTCAGATTCAGCCAGGTGGATTAAGAACTGTACAGGGTGAAATAGTAAAAGTTCTTAACATGATTTTTAATAAAGAAACAAAAATAGCTTATGCAGGAAGAACAGATGCAGGCGTTCATGCATTAAATCAGGTAATAAATTTTAAAAGTGAAGAAGAACTGGATTTATATAAATTTAAATGGTCTTTAAATTCACTTCTTCCAGATGATATATCAGTAAGATTTATTACAAGAGAAGCAGATACGTTTGATTCGAGACGTGATGCACTGTGGCGGGAATATAGTTATTTTGTTGTAAATGATAATTATCAGGATGTTTTTTTGAAAAAATATAGCATTCTGGTTTGTAAAAAATTAAATCTGGATTTAATGATTAAAGCTTCGGAAGCTTTTATCGGGGAAAAAGATTTTTCGTCATTTTGCAGTCCAAATGATGAAAATGAAAACAAAATTAGAGAAATTTTTGATTTTAAAATTTTTAAAAAAAGTATTTTTGGAGTTAATGAAGTTTTAGTTTTTAAGATTAAAGCAAATTCTTTTCTTTATAATATGGTAAGAATTATAGTTGGAACTTTACTGGAAATTGGTAAAGGTGTAAGAGATATCTCTACAATTGATTATGCTTTTAAAAATAATAGTAGAGATTTAGCCGGGAAAATTGTTGAAGCTAAGGGTTTATTTCTTACAGATGTAGGTTATAGATAGGGTATAATTAGTTTTATCACTTGATTGGAGGACAAATGGTAACTGTTGGCACAAAAACTTATAGTGCAAAAGAAAAAGATATTGAAAAAAAATGGTATGTAATAGATGCCAGTGGAAAAACGCTTGGAAGGATTTCTACTGAAATTGCCAAAATATTAAGAGGCAAAAATAAACCAATATTTACTCCTCATGTAGATTGTGGAGATTATGTTATTGTTATTAATTCAAGTAAGCTTGCAGTTACGGGTAATAAGCTTGAGGATAAAAAATATTACAGACATTCAGGATATGTTGGAAATATGAAAATTACAAGCCTTGGAAAATTAATGAAGAAAAGTCCGCAGTATGTACTTTTAAAAGCTGTTAAAGGAATGCTTCCACATAATATATTAGGAAGAAAATTGATAAAGAAATTAAAAATATATCCAGGGCCTGTTCATCCGCACAAAGCACAAAAGCCCGAAGTTTTAGAAGTATAATTATTTAGATATAATTCAGATATATAATTAAATTAAATTAAATTAATTACAGGTTTATAGATATATAATTATAGAAATATAGATTTATGGAGATAGATATTAATATTAAAGTTATTTTAAAAAATTATATATAATCTAAGTTTATAAGCTTAATTTTTTAGGAAGGTTAAAAGGAGAAAAAGTTGGCAGAAGAAGTTAAATATTATGCAACTGGAAGAAGGAAGGAATCTACAGCAAGAGTCTGGATTAAACCTGGCGAAGGTAAAATTATTGTTAATAATAGAGATTTTAAAGAATATTTTCCAAGAGAAACTATTATAAATTCAATTATTGAGCCATTTAACCTGACAGGTACTTTGAATGCTTATGATGTCATTGCATCAATTGAAGGTGGAGGTATATCAGGGCAGGCTGGAGCTTTAAGACATGGTATTTCCAGAGCATTACTTGAAATAAATCCTGAGTATAGAATTATTTTAAAGAAAGAGGGATTTTTAACAAGAGATTCAAGAATAAAAGAAAGAAAGAAATACGGTCTTAAAAAAGCAAGAAAGAGACCACAATACTCAAAGAGATAATTTAATCTTTTTTAATGAGTTTTCCATGTATTAAAATAAATTTAAAAAAAATTGCTGATAATGCAAAATTAATAAACGACCGATGTAACCAATCAGGTATATCGGTCGTTGGTGTTACTAAAAGCATACTGGCAGATATTACAATTGTTAAAGTTCTTAAAAAATCAGGAATTAAAATTTTTGGAGACAGCCGACTTTTAAATTTACAGAAACTGAGAAATTATTTTGGCTATGGGCAGGAACTTTTATTACTTAGAACCCCAATGCTTTCTGAGTGCGAATCACTTGTTAAAATTTGCGATACTTCCATGCAAACAGAGCTTGAAACAATAAAACTTATTTCGCAAATTTGTTTAAGGAAAAAGATAACCCATAATATTATAATAATGGTTGAAATTGATGATAAACGTGAAGGGATTTATCCAAAAGAGGTACTGGCATTTTTTAATGAAGTGTATGTAAATTATAAAAATATTAAGGTTATAGGGCTTGGAACTAATGCAAGATGTTTATCAAAAAAAAGGCCAACTTTAAAGAGTATTGAATATCTTATAAAGATAAGAAATAAAATAAATGAAATATATAATTATAAAATTCCTGTAATTTCTGGAGGGAATTCAAGCTTATGGAAATATATTGAAGCTGGGACTATTCCCAAAGAAGTTAATCAGGTAAGGATTGGAGAAGCAATTTTTATTGGTAATGAAACTTCACATTATGAAAAAATTTCGGGAGCATATGAAGATTGTTTTAAACTTGAAGCCGAAGTCATAGAAGTTAAAGAAAAAGATGGAAAAATATATAAGGCAATTATTGCTCTGGGGTTACAGGATGTAAGTTACAAGCATATAAAAATTGAAAACCCGTTTTATGAAATTATTGGCCAGAGTAGTGACCATACAGTTTTAGGATTAAAGAAACAGTATTATAATTCTAATATTAAAGATATTTCAAAAAATTTAGAGATAGAATTAAAAGTTGGGAGTGTAGTTAAATTTAAACTTGATTATTTCGGTCTTTTATCATGTATGACTTCGCCATTTGTTATAAAAAAATATATTGAAAATTAATGAATTTATAAAAGATATAGAGGTTTATATGAATGAAAATATAAGAAAATTATTTGGTACCGATGGTATAAGAGGAATTGCAAATGAAGAATTAACACCAGAGCTTGCATTAAAAACAGGTAAGGCTGCTGCAAGATTTCTGATTAAGGATAGTGAAGGCAGAAAAGCAAAGATATTAATTGGTAAAGACAGCAGACCATCCGGTGATTTTTTAGAAGCATCTATTGCAGCAGGGATTTTATCCAGCGGAGCGGATGTTTATATGGCTGGGATACTCAGCACTCCTGCAATAGCCATGCTCACAAAAATGTTAGAAATGGATGGTGGAATCGTTATATCTGCGTCTCATAACCCGCTTGAAGATAACGGAATTAAAATCTTTAAAAAAGGTGGGGAAAAGTTAAGCGATGAACAGGAAAAATTAATAGAGGATTTTATTTTAGATAGCGATACAGCAGACAAAAATATTACAAAAAGTGTTCCAATCGGACTTGAAGTAGGAAGAATAAAAAACCTGAATAATTCAATTAATATTTATATTAAACATATCATAAAAAACTTTTCTTTTAATCTGAACAAACTAAAAGTAGCAGTTGATTGTGCAAATGGAGCAATGAGTATAATTGTTCCCAAAGTGCTTAAGATGTCTGGTGCAGATGTTATCAGTTATAATACGGATTTTGAAAGCGGTCTTATTAATAATAATTGTGGTTCGACACATCCTGAAGTTTTAAAGAATATTGTACTGCAATCCCGTGCAGATATCGGATTTTCTTATGATGGAGACGGTGACAGGGTAATAGGCTGTGATAGCAAGGGAAGAATTTTTGATGGCGATGTTATAATGGCTTTTTGTGCAATTAATATGAAAAATGAAAATATTTTAAAAAATAATTCAGTGGTAACAACAATTATGGCAAATTATGGATTTGAAAAAGCAATGCAGGAAAATAATATAAAAGTTTATAAAACTAATGTTGGTGACAGATATGTTCTGGAAAAAATGATTGAAACTGATAGTGTTCTTGGTGGAGAACAATCAGGGCATATTATATTTAAAAATTTTAGCCATATTGGTGATGGTCTTGTTTCAACTCTTATATTCCTTGAGTATATAAATAAAACACAAATAAAAATAAACGAAATTTATGATATTATTGAACATTATCCACAACTTTTAAAAAATTTAAAAGTTAAAAACAAAAATGAAATAATGCAAAGCAACAAGCTAAAGCAAAAAATTTCAGAAGCCCAAAATAAGCTGGAAGGTGAGGGAAAAGTAGTCGTAAGATCTTCCGGAACTGAACCGTTAATAAGAATTATGGTTGAAGCAAAAACTCTTGAACTGGCAACAGAAATTCAGGAAGAAATATGCAATTTTATTTACGAGCTTAAATAACCGCATTTCTATTCTTAAAAATAATTTCTTATTTAATAAAAATTTAAATTGACATTTATCTTATAAAGTTAATAATTTTATAAATTATAAATTTTATCGTTTTTTTAAGTTTTTATTTATTTCTATTAAATAAATATCATAATTAATATTTTTAATCTCAACTTATTTATTAAACTATGAAAATTGAAGATAAAGATAAAATAGATGAAGTAATGGAAAAATAGGAAAAAATAAAGAGAAAAATAATTGAAAAAGAAAGATGAAAATAAGGGGAAAAAATAATTTATGCTCAGATTATACAGATTTTTAAAACCATTTACATTTTTTATTATAGCAATTGTTACATTATTATTTATTCAAGTGATAGCTGATCTTTACCTTCCAACATTAATGTCCAATATTGTTAATAATGGAATAATTAATAAGGATATTAATTATATTTTAAGAACCGGCGGGATCATGTTAATTACCGCTGCTGTTGGTATAACATGTGCGATTATAGCAGCATTTTTTACATCAAAAACAGCAGTAGGTCTTGGTAAAATTTTACGCGAAAAAATATTTACAAAAGTTGAGGGTTTTTCTTTAAGTGAGTTTGATAAATTAGGAACAGCTACTCTTATTACAAGAACAACAAATGATGTTACCCAAATTCAGCAAGTAACTGTTATGATTTTTAGCATGATGATTACTGCGCCTTTAACTAGTATAGGTGGGGTAATAATGGCATTAAGGGAAAATAAATCCTTAACATGGGTTCTTGCTGTAGTAATTCCAATACTGGCTGCAATTATAGGCACTGTTTTAGTAAAAGGAATTCCTTTATTCAGATTGATGCAAATAAAGCTTGATAAATTAAATCTTGTTTTACGTGAAAATCTTACAGGAATAAGAGTAATCAGGGCTTTTAATAGAATAGATAAAGAAAAGGCAAGATTTGATTATGCTAATGCTGATTTAATGGAAAATGCAATTAAAGTAAATAAAATAATGGCAATTTTAATGCCATTAATGATGCTCATTATGAATTTTACAACAATAGCAATTATCTGGTTTGGTGGAATAAAAATAGATCAGGGGAATATGCAAATAGGCTCACTTATGGCTTTTATCCAATATGCAATGCAAATATTATTTTCATTACTTATGCTTACGTTATTATTTATTCTTGTTCCACGTGCTCAGGCTTCTTCTGTAAGAATTAATGAAGTTCTCGATACGAAACCTGAAATCGTTGATCCCCAAAAGCCAGTTAATGTTTTTGAAAAACGGGGTGTTGTTGAATTTAAAGATGTTACATTCAGCTATAAAGGTTCAGAGCAGCCGGTTTTATGTAATATCAGTTTCACTGCAGTCCCTGGTGAAATAACAGCAATTATTGGAAGCACCGGTTCAGGTAAATCTACTTTAGTTAATCTTATTCCAAGATTTTATGATGTTGATAGCGGGAGTGTTATGATAGATGGAGTTGATGTCAGGGAAATAAGTCAGGAAGTCTTAAGGGCTAAAATTGGTTTTGTTCCACAAAACATTATAATATTTTCCGGCACCATTGCTGAAAATATAAGATATGGTAAAAAAGATGCAACTATGGAAGAAATCAGGCATGCTGCAGATATAGCGCAAGCTACTGATTTTATTTTAAAAATGGAAGGCGGATTTGATCATTATATTTCAGCAGGCGGCACCAATGTTTCCGGCGGTCAAAAACAGCGTCTTTCAATTGCCCGTGCCCTCGTGAGAAAACCTGAAATATATATTTTTGATGACAGTTTTTCTGCTCTTGATTTTAAAACTGATGCCAGATTAAGAGCTGCACTAAAACCTGAAATTAAAAGTTCTACTGTTATTCTGATTGCTCAAAGAGTTTCAACAATAATGAATGCTGACAAGATAATAGTACTTGATGACGGGAAAATTGTTGGAATTGGAGCACATAGGGAACTGCTGAAAACATGCGAGGTTTATCGTGAAATCGTATATTCACAACTTTCGGAGGAGGAACTGGCATGAGTGAAGAAATTAAAAAGGAAAGAGCTGAAATAGGACCTCCAATGGGAAGACATGGCGGACCCGCAGGATTTGCTGGCAGACCTGTTGAAAAAGCAAAAGATTTTAAAGGTACTTTTATAAGGCTTGTAGGGTATCTGAAACCGCAAAAATTTAAGTTAATTGTTGTTTTTATATTTGCAATTCTTGGTACAGTTTTTAATATTTTCGGGCCAAAGACTTTAGGAAAAGCTACAACTAAAATATTTGAAGGCATAATGAGCAAGAAAGCTTTGGCAGATTTACTTGCAGCTCAGGATAAATTAACTAAGCTTGCCGCTGATCCGGCAACAGCAACACCAAAAGTATTAGATAGTTTAAATCAGGTTAAAGCTGGCATAGCTAAAATAATGAGTACAAATGGCGGTAAAATAGACTTTCATTATATACAAATAATAATACTTATTTTAATAACTCTCTATCTTTTAAGTGCGCTGTTTAATTATATTCAGCAGTATATAATGGCAGGCGTTGCACAAAAAACTGTTTATAAGTTGCGTAAAGATGTAGATGAAAAATTATCCAGACTGCCACTTAAATTTTATGATTCAAGAATTCATGGTGATATTTTAAGTCGTGTTACAAATGATGTTGATAATATTGCAAATACTCTTCAGCAAAGTATAACGCAACTGATAACATCTTTTGTTACTATTATTGGGGTAATCATTATGATGCTGACAATAAGTCCCTTACTAACTCTTATAGTAATTTTAACACTACCGCTTTATATATTAGTAACAACTGTTATTGCAAGGCGTTCACAAAAATATTTTGCTCATCAGCAAAAATCATTAGGTGAACTGAACGGGCATGTTGAAGAAATGTATGGTGGTCATAAAATTGTAAAGTCTTTCGGACATGAAAAAGAATCAATTGAGACTTTTAATCAAATAAATAAAAGACTTTATGCTGCTGGCTGGAAAGCTCAGTTTATCTCAGGTATGATTATGCCTCTTATGAGATTTATAAGTAACTTAGGGTATGTGATAGTTAGTGTTGCAGGTGGCATATTTGTAACAAGAGGAATTATAACTATTGGTAATGTTCAGGCATTTATTCAATATACCAGCCAGTTTACAATGCCTATAATTCAAACTGCAAATATTGCAAATATTATTCAGTCAACTATAGCATCTGCTGAGAGAGTGTTTGAGCTTCTTGATGAAGAAGAGGAAATTCCTGATAGTAAAAATGCAATGGTACTTAAATATCCTGAAGGAGAAGTAAAGTTTGAAAATGTAGATTTCAGTTATAAAGCTGATGAGCCGCTTATAAGGAATATGAATATTGATGTTAAAAAAGGTCATACAATTGCCATTGTTGGGCCAACCGGTGCCGGTAAAACTACTCTTGTAAATCTTCTTATGAGGTTTTATGAAATTAATGGGGGGAAAATTACTATTGATGGGGTAGATATTAGAGATATAAAACGTGGTAACTTAAGAAGTATTTTCGGTATGGTTTTACAGGATACATGGTTATTTAACGGAACTATTATGGAAAATATCGCTTATGGCAAGGAAGGTGCAACTGAGGGAGAAGTTATTAATGCAGCAAAAGCAGCTCATGCTGATCATTTTATAAAAACATTACCTGAGGGATATAATACTGTACTAAATGAGGAAGTTACAAATATTTCACAAGGACAAAAACAATTGTTAACTATTGCACGTGCTTTTCTTGCTGATCCCGCGATTCTTATTCTTGATGAAGCTACAAGTAATGTTGATACAAGAACAGAAGTTTTAATTCAAAAAGCGATGGCAACACTTATGAAAGGCAGAACAAGTTTTGTAATTGCCCACAGACTTTCAACAATTAGAGATGCGGAATTAATTCTTGTAATGAATCAGGGTAGTATTATTGAAATGGGAAATCATAAGGAACTTCTTGCTAAGAAGGGTTTTTATGCAGAACTTTATAATAGCCAGTTCCTGGGAGCAAACCTTGACGAGCAGCAGGCAGTATAGTGTTTAAATAAAAATCTATTTAATTCACCATGTTTTATCAAAAGCACCTTCTCTTTTAAACAATAATACTAAAAATTTAATTAATTTTACTCAAATCTCTTAGATGCTTCCATAGCAGTTCCAACGTCAATGCTGGCTAAAAATATTTTTAAGAGTATTAATAATTTATTATCATTCTTATATTCAACTAAAAATATCTTCATATTCTTTAATAATTATAAATTTGATATAAATAGAAAAAATAAAAAAATAGTTAAATAATTTGACAAAAAAAAGAAAAATAAATAACATTATTAATATTGTAATTACAACATTAATCAATTAAGTATTTTTTATATTCATGAAATATTAAGTTTAAATAAACCAATTAACGAATAAATAATAAAATTATTTTTATTTAAATTATATAAAAATTTTACAAAGGGTAGGTTTATGGAAAAGGTAAAAATATGTCTTGTTGGTGCTGGAAGAGCCGGTGAAGTTCATGGAGATGTTTATAAATTTTCTATACCTGACGCAGAAATAGTATCAGTATTTGATACAGATTTAACAAAAGCAAAAAATTTAGCTTCTAAATTTAATCTTGATAAAACAAGAGCATTTACAAATTTTGATGATGCAATAAAAAATGTTGATTTTGATGCTATTGTCATAACTACACCAACATTTACTCATCGTCAATACACAGAGATAGCTGCTGCAAACAAAAAACATGTTTTTTGTGAAAAACCAATGTGTATAACATTGGAAGACTGCGATAAGATGATTGAAGCTTGTAAAAAAGCAAATGTTATTTTACAAATAGGTTTTATGAGACGTTTTGATGATGGATTTAAAAATGGCAAACAGTTGCTTATGGAAGGAGAAATAGGACAACCTTTAATTATAAAATCAGTTGGGAGAGGGCCAGGTCTTCCCGGGAAATGGGCTTATGATATTAAAAATAGTAATGGAACGTTAGCAGAGGTAAATAGTCATGATTTTGATTCTATAAGATGGCTAGCTGAATCTGATTATAAAGTAATTTATTCAGTAGCAAAAAATTCAAAAAATCCTGAAATAGGTAAAGAGTATCCTGATTTTTATGATAATGCCACAGTATTAGCAACATTAAATAACGAAGTTTTTGGAGTAATTGATAGTGTTTGTCCTTGTGATTATGGCTATGATGCAAGAGTTGAAATTGTTGGAACTAAGGGTGTTATCTTTATAGGTTATTTAAAGGAACATACCACAATTACTTGCACAAGAAATAAAGGATGTGTCTCTCCACAAGTTTTAAGTTGGAAAAAAAGATTTCATGAAGCCTATATAGCTGAAGATAGACACTTTATTGAATGTATATTAGATAATAAAACCCCAATTGTGACTGGTAAAGATGGAAAACATGCTGTAAAGGCAGTAATTGCAGCAAATGAATCTATAAAGAAGGGAATGCCAGTAAATTTATAAAAAAAATGTTAAAGATAAAAAATAATATTAATAGGAGTTTTATGTTAGCAGTAGTATACCAAGGTAAAGGTTTAATTAAAGTTGAAGATATCCCAATTCCGAAAATTAAATCTGATGAAATATTATTAAAAGTAAAAACTACATCAATTTGTGCAACAGATTTAAAAATTAAAGAATTTGGCCATTTTAAAAATCCACTTGATAAAAAAATAATTTTAGGACATGAAGTTGCTGGTGAAATAGCTGAAGTTGGCTCAAATATCAAACAATTTAAAGTTGGAATGAGATTGTCAATGGCGCCAAATATAGGGTGTGGGGTATGTGATCAATGTGTATCTGGCCAAAGTAATTATTGTGAAGATTATTCCGCAATAGGAATTAATTTAAATGGATCTTTTGCTGAATATATGGTTATTCCAGAAGAATATATTCGACAAGGAAATATTTATTTATTACAAGACAATGTTTCTTTTGAAGAAGCATCACTAGCTGAACCCTTGTCTACAGTATTTTGTGCTTCAGAAGCTGTTGAAATTGGGCCAAAAGATATTGTTTTAATAATGGGTGCAGGTCCTATGGGAATTTTGCATGTAATGATGGCAAAATTAAGAGGTGCACAAAAAATAATAGTTAGTGAAATTAGTAAAATAAGAAGCGAGCAAGCTTTAAAATTTGGTGCTGATTTAGTAATTAATCCACAAAATGAAAATTTGAAAGAATTTATTTTGGCTAATAGTTATGGCAGAGGAGCGGATGTCATAATTATCACAGCTCCTTCAAAAAAAGCCCAGGAAGATAGCTTAGATCTTGTTGCGATACAGGGTAGGATATTGTTTTTTGGCGGCCTTCCTAAAGGTCAGGATATTATTAATTTTAAATCTAATATTATTCATTATAAACATATAATTGTTACAGGAACTACTGGGCAAAGTATCTTGCAATATAGGAAGTCAGTAGAGCTTATTGCTGCAAAGAAAATAGATTTAAAAAAGTTAATTAGTATAAGGTATTCATTATCGGAAGCAGAAGAAGCATTTAAAAATGCAAAATTAGAAAATGTTTTAAAAGTAATGTTTAATGTTTAAATTATTAATGCTTAATAAATTATCATAATAATTAATTATTATATTATTATATTAATTTAATTTTTTAATTTTGTTTTTTATAAATTTTTTTGATTTTAATATTTTAAATTAATTTTTTAAAATTCTTTAATTTTTTAAAAATATTTTTACTTTTAAATAAAACAAATATTTTGATGTAAAGGGAATTAAATATTAAATTATAAAGGAATGCAGTTAATGAGAAGTAATAAATACCTTATCGGAATAGATATTGGAACAAGTGGGACAAAAACCGCAATTTTTAATGATGATGGAGATCTTATTTCTGAATCTTTTCAAGAATCAAAACTTTATTATCCAGAACCTGGTGCTGTTGAGCAAGATATGAATGAAATTTATTATTCTGTAATTGATACAATAAAAGATTGCCTACAAAGAGCACAATCATCAAATTTAATTAGTCCAAAAGATATTTTTGGTATTTCTATTGATGGGCAAATGGCAGGTATATGTGCGGTAGATAATAATTGGCAACCAGTTATTCCGTATGATTCTTGGTTAGATACAAGGTGTTCGGACTATATAACTATATTAAATTCAGTAAAAGATAAAGTAATCTCACTATCAGGTGGGCCTCCAACTTTTTCTCATGGTCCTAAAATGTTGTGGTGGAAGAATGAAAGACCTGATATTTTTAGAAAGATTTCAAAATTTATCATGCCTTCTGCATATGTTGCTGGTGAAATGGCTGGATTAAAAAGTGATGAAGCTTTTATTGATTATACTTATATTCATTTTTCATGTTTTGCTGATATTTTAAATAATAAATGGTCTGAAGATTTATGTAATGAATTTAATTTACCAGCAAATAAACTGCCAAAAATTATAAAGCCTTGGGAAATTATTGGTAAGGTAAATAAAGAAACTGCAAACATTACAGGATTATTAGAAGGAACACCTATAGCTGCAGGGTGCGGAGATCAAGCGGCAAACATTCTTGGAGCTGCCATTAATGATTCAGGAATGATTTTTGATGTTGCTGGAACTGCTTCAGTTTTTTCAATTTGTGTTGATAAATATGTCCCTGATGTTAAAAATAAGACTTTATTAACTGCTAGAACAGTTCTTGAAGATTTATGGTATGCAATTGCTTATATTAACGGAGGGGGATTGGATATAAGATGGTTTAGAGATGAAATAATTAAGAATCCAGATATTAAGGATATTAATAATATTTATATCATGCAAGAATTATTCAATGGAAAAGAATATGAAATATTTGATAATCTTGCATCAAAAATTTCAGCTGGTTCTGAAAAATTATTCTTTATTCCTCATTTAGGAGGAAGAGTTTGTCCAAACGATCCTAATTTAAAAGGAAGTTGGGTAGGTCTTACTTGGCGTCATAAAAAAGAACATTTATATAGGTCTATTCTAGAATCAATAGCTTATGAATATCTTATTTATTTAAAAGTTGAAAAATCTTTAATAACAGACTTAAAAGTAAAAGAAGCAAGAGTTATAGGCGGAGGCAGCAAAAGTAAATTTTGGAATCAATTAAAAGCAAATGTTTTAAATTTACCTTATGTTAAATTAAAAAGAGAAGAATTTGGGGTTTTAGGCTCAGCAATACTTGCTGGGTTTGCCACAGGGATATTTACTGATTTAAAAAATACAGCTAATAAATTTAATGAAATAAATTATATATTAGAACCTCAAGAGCAAATTGTTGATTTATATAAAAAATATTCAAGTTTTTATGAAGAACTTTTACAGGATACTAATTTAATTTTTAAAAAATTAAAGAATTTACCTTAAAATCTGATTTTATTTATATTTAAAGCTAAAAAGTTTGATTTAAATTTTATTTTTATGATTTTTAAAATTATTTAAATAATATTTAGTTAAGAAGAATAAAATAAGATTTCGTAAAATGATAAAGAATAAAAATTTAAATAATAATGGAAATAAAAAAGAAAAATTTATACAAACCGTAAGAGGTTTGATAGAAAATACTTTTTTTAATGTTATAGATTGCCATACTCATATTTGGATAAAAAAATATGAGGATGAATTAAATAATTTTATTTCAGAAGTAAATGATTTTTCTTTGATTTTAGACGAATTAACTGATTTTAAAACAAAACTTAATGGTTCATTAGTTGATTGTACCCCTTATGAATGCGGAAGAGATGGCAATAAATTATATGAGTTTTCGTTAAAGACAGGAGTAAATATTATTTCTGTTACAGGATTTCATAAAAGGCAATATTACCCGCCTAATTCAAAAATATGGAGCATGAGTTTAAAAGAAGCTCAAGCTTTCTTTATAAACGAATATACGCAGGGCTTAAAAGAAACTCTTACTGATAATATTAAAGTAAAAGCTGGAGTTATTAAGATACCTTTTGTTGGAAATTTAGAAGATAATCAATTAAAGATATTAACTGATGCTGCCATTTATGCTTCTATTGAAACCAAGCTTCCTATTTTAGTGCATACTGAGCAAGGTTTAAATATTGAATATTTTATAAATTATATTGAATCTAAAAAAATAAACCCAAGTAGGGTTGTCTTATGTCATATGGATAAAAGAAATGATTTTAATTTACATAAAAATTTAGCAAAAGAAGGTTTTTTCTTAGAATATGATACTTTTTTGAGAGAAAAATATAATCCTTCTATAAATGTTTGGCCGTTGATTGAGAAAATGGTAGAAGAAGGCTTTAAAAGCTCTGTTATGATTGGAACAGATATTGCTGATAATGAGATGTGGAAAAAGTTTATATCAAATAAAGGTTATTTTGGATTTTTTAATGATATAAGAAATACTGCATTAGCTAAAAATTTAAAATTAAAAGCAATTAATAAGATAATTGGAGAAAATGCAGCAAATTTTTTTAGTATAAGTAAATACTAATTAAACAAGGCGCAGTTATTTTAAAATTTTTTATATCCAAGTTTTATTAAAAAATAGAATTAATAAAAAAATAGAAAACAGTAAAAAAATAGTTTAAAAAGAAAAAGAAAAGAAAAAATATTTGTTTAGTAAAATAAGAAAATTTATAAATTACAAAAAATTAAATTATAAAAAAACTGAAAGGATAATAAATGCGTGATAATAAAAATTTCAAACCTTTTACCTATAAGGTAGATATAAAAAATGAAGAGATATCAAATCCAGATAATCATATTATTAGAAAGCTGTCTTCTATGAAGGGGCAATACATGGATGAAAAAGCATATGAGGAAATGATTAAAAAAGAAGATTGTATTTTATATGAAGTTTATGAAAAATTTGCTCCAGAGGTTGAAGGAGAGCTCTTACAAGGGATGTCAATAGTTCATCCTGGGAAGGTTGGTAATGAATATTTTATGACAAAAGGACATTTTCACCAAATTCTTGATACTGCAGAATTTTATTATTGTGTAAAAGGCCATGGCTATATGATGATGGAAAATCCTGAAGGGGATTGGGCTGCAGAAGAATTACTTCCAAACACTGTTTTGTATGTTCCGGGTAGATGGGCACATCGTTCAATTAATATTAAAAGTGATGAGGACTTAGTTACTATATTTGCATATCCTGCAAATGCAGGGCATGATTATGCGACAATAGAAACTAAAGGCTTCAGAAAGTTAGTAATAGAAGAAAATGGCAAACCAGAAATAATTGATAATCCAAAGTGGAAATAAAATTAATTAAATAAATATGGATATTTTTAAGAATATTTTTAAGAAGAAATTAGAAGAGGGATAAAACATAATGACGATTAAAGACTTAAAGGATTGTAAAATTCTTGTTACTCCCACAAGCTTTGCAAAATACAATAAAGACTTAGCAAAGGATCTTGAAAAAATGGTCGGTGAAGTAGTTTATAATACTACTGGTAAACCACTAAAAGAGGCAGATTTATTACCAATAATTGAAAAATTTGATGGAATGATTGCTGGTCTTGATGAAATTACTGGTAAAGTTATAGAAAATGCAAAAAATTTAAAAGTTATAGCAAGATATGGCGCTGGAGTTGACAGAGTTGATTTAGAAGCAGCAAAAAAAGCTGGAATATATGTTACAAATACTCCAGGTGTTAATTCAGTGTCTGTAGCAGAATTAACAATAGGTTTAGCTATAGCTGCTGCTAGAAATATTATTATTGCAGATACTCAAACTAAAACAGGATCTTGGCCAAGACTTTCTGGAATTTCTTTATGTGATAAAACTTTTGGAATAATTGGATTTGGTAACATAGGAAAAGAACTTGCAAAAAGGTTATCATTATTTGAAATGAAAATATTAGCATATGATATTTATTTTGATAAAGAATTTGCTTCAAAATACAACATAGAGTATGCAGAGATTGATGATCTTTTTAAAAATTCTGATTTTATTTCTCTTCATATCCCAGTTACTGCCAAAACTTCAAATATAATTAATAAAGAGAATATAGAAAAAATGAAAGATGGAGTAATACTTATTAATACTTCACGGGGAGAACTTATAGATGAAGATGCGTTATATGAAAGTTTGGTAAACGGGAAAGTTAGAGCTGTTGCACTGGATACATTTAAAAAAGAACCGCCAGACAGCGATAATAAATTATTATCTTTAAAACAAGTAATAGCAACACCTCATATGGGTGCGGCTACTGATAATGCATCTAATGAGATGACAAGAATTTCTATTTCAGATTGTCTTGCAGTTTTAAAAGGTGAGAAACCAAAATTTGCAGTAATTGAACCATAATTATTTATTTTTTATTGAAAAATTTAAAAAGTTTTAAATTTAATAATTCTATAAAAAGGTAAGCATAAAGATATTTAAGTTAATATAAAGCTATTAATAAATATTATTGATATTAAATAATTATGAAATTTGAGGATTAATTATAAATATAATTTGGAATTAAAGAAATTTATAGGAAGGAAGAAAAAATGGCAGAAGACGAAGCTAAAAGATACAATATTGTTAAAAAAGAAGGGAAATCCTTTTATTTTATTGGGGTTACTACAACAAAATCCTCAATAATGAAACTTTTTCCATTATGGATGGATGCTTTAGGATATTCAGATTTAAAAATTTATCCATATGATTTAAAAATTCATGATGAACCGGAAAATTATAGAAAAGCTGTTGCACAAATAAAATATGATGAAAATTGTTATGGAGCTCTTGTTACAACTCATAAAATGGATTTATATGCAGCTGCAAAAGATATGTTTGATTATTTTGATCCATACGCAAAATTACTTGATGAAATTTCATGTATTTCTAAAAATGAAGGCAGATTGGAAGGGCACGCAAAGGATCCAATAACAGCGGGAGCTAGTTATGATTATTTTATAAAAAAGAATTACTTTGAAAATAATAATGCTGAAATTTTAATATTTGGTGCTGGTGGCTCAAGTATTGCAACCGTACTTCATCTTATAAATAAAAAAGATGAAGGTGATAAGCCTAAAAAAATTACTGTTGTTAACAGAAGTCAACCAAGGTTAGATCATTTAAAAGCCATAGTAGAAAAAGTTGGGACAGATATAAAGTTTGAATATATATGCAATCAAGATCCAAAAGTAAATGATGAAATTATGGGCGCTCTTCCAGAATATAGCATAGTAATAAATGCAACCGGAATGGGCAAAGATATCCCAGGTTCCCCTATTACTAATGATGGTTTATTTCCAAAAAATGGCTGGGCTTGGGAATTTAATTATAGAGGAGAGTTAGACTTTTTACATCAGGCAGAATCTCAAAAAGAAACAAGAGGGGTTAAAGTAGAAGATGGATGGGTTTATTTTATACATGGTTGGACCCAGGTAATATTTCAAGCTCTTCATTTAACATTAACTGATGAATTATTTGATAAATTAAAAAGAATTGCTGACAGTATAAGATAAGATAAATTAAAAAATTTAAATTAATGAGGTGATTTTATGGCAAGGTTTGATAGGTTAACGGTTTATAATACTATTTTTAAAGATGGCATGATTCCACTTTTTTATAATAAAGACAAGGAAGAAGCAAAAAAAATATCTGATGCTCTAGTAAAAGGAGGATGCCATGTTCTTGAGTTTACAAACAGAGGGGAAGGCGCTTTAGAAGTATTTTCTTACTTAATTAATATTGCTCCAGATGTTTTCCCAGAACTTATTATTGGTGCAGGAACAATAATTGATGCACCTACAGCAGCATTATTTATAGCTTATGGGGCAAATTTTATCGTGGGCCCAAATTTTAATGAAGAAATTGCAAGACTTTGTAATTTAAAAAGAATTCCATATATACCAGGGGCAGCAACAGTAAATGAGATATTGAAAGCTGAAGAGTTTGGGGTTGAGCTTGTAAAGATATTCCCAGGATCAACTATTGGAGGACCTAAATTTGTAGAAGCTTTGCTTGGACCATGTCCTAAAACAAAAGTAATGCCAACAGGTGGAGTTTCTGTAGATGAAGAAAATATAAAGAATTGGTTTAAAGCAGGTGTAGCTTGCATAGGTATGGGATCGCAACTTGTTAGTAAAAAAGCTATGAATGAAAAGAATTATAAGTTAATTGAAACTAATGCTGCAAAAGCTTTAGAAATAATTCGCAAAGTTAGAAACAGTTAAAACACTTTAATCATATCTAAAAAATAATAAAAGCAAATATTAAAAGCTTAAAATAGAAATAGAATTTAAATAAAGAATATAAATAATTTTATAGATATATTTAAAAAATATAAAAAAGGGAAAAAAGAAGAAAACAAAAAATAAATAAATAAAAATATGTTTAAAACTTTTTATTAAAAATGGAGGTAAAATATGGCAGAGGGGGGAAAAGTTGGATTTGTTGCTATGACAAGCGAAGAAAAAGCTAAAGCAAATATACCTGAAGTTGGTATTGGTATGATTGGGCAAGCTTTTATGGGTAAAGCTCATTCTAATGCTTGGAAACAGATGCCTTATATTTTCTGGCCGCCAGCTGCAATTCCAAAACTTGTTACAATTTGTGGAGTTCATGAAGAAGCTTTAAAAGAATCAGCTAAAAGATATGGATATGAAAAATATACTACTAATTGGAAAGATGTAATAAATGACGAGAAAATACAAATAGTTGATATAGGAACTCCGAATTATCTTCATGCTGAAATATCAATTGAAGCGGCAAAAGCAGGGAAAAATATAATTTGTGAAAAGCCGCTTGCAAGAAATTCTAAAGAAGCTAAAGAGATGCGGGATTTTATAAAAAAAGCTGGTGTAAAAAATATTTGTTGTTTTAATTATAGGACTGTTCCAGCTATTGTTTTAATAAAAAATTTAATAATGGATGGAAAACTGGGAAGAATATATCATTTTAGAGCAAGATATCTTCAAGAATGGATAATGGATCCTAATTTTCCAATGATATGGAAGTTGAAAAAAAGTGAAAGTGGTAGTGGCGCTCTAGGTGATTTAGGCTCACACATAATTGATCTTGGCAGATTTTTATGTGGGGAAATAAAGGCAGTTATGGCAACAAGTGTGACATTTATTAAAGAAAGATACAATGAACAAACTAAAAGTAAAGAAAAAGTAGAAGTAGACGACGCAATAGCATCAGTTCTTGAATTTGAGAATGGTGCAATTGGTACTATTGAAGCATCGAGATTTTGTGCTGGAAGAAAAAATTATAATACGATTGAAATAAATGCTGAAAATGGAAGTATTTGGTGGGACCTTGAGAATATGAACAATTTATGGGTTTTCTGGAGAAATGAATCACTTATTGAAACTCAAGGTTTTCATTGTGTGAATGTTACTGAGTCTTATCATCCGTATTATGATAGATGGTGGCCACATGGACATATAATTGGTTGGGAAAATACATTTGTTCATATTGTTTATAATATGACTGAAGCTGTAATTAATAATAAGCCTGTTGAACCATATATTGCCACTTTTGAAGATGGTTATAGAAATGCTGTTGTAAGTGATGCAATCATAAAATCATCAGAAACTGGTAAGAAAGAGTTTTGTGTATTTGAGTAAGTTGTTTATTTAAACATCAATATAAAATTTTATAGAATTGTTGAAAATTTAAAGTATATTAATAATTAAAAATTACTTAAAATTAAAGTTTTAAAAATATTAATATTTTAAGGAGGGTGTTATGAAAGTTGGAATTGACAGTTACTGTTATCATAGATTTTTTGGGGAAGTTTATGATGATCAAGAAAAACCTTCAAAAAGCATGACATTAGAAGACTTTATTAAAAGAGCATATGAGCTTAAAGCAGATGGAGTATCTTTGGAATCTTGTTTTATACCCGGATATGATGATTCATATTTGAGTGAAATTAAGGGAATGTTAGATGAGTATAATTTAGATAGAGTTTATGCTTGGGGTCATCCAGATGGATTAGAAGGTGGAAAAAATAAAAAAGCTTATGAAGAAATGATTGAACATATTGAGCATGCTAAAACAATTGGGGCAAGAGTTATGCGAGTAGTCGGAAGCAGCCTTATGTTTAGATTTGAACCTCATACTCCTCAAATTGAAAAGCTATCAGAGATGTTTTCAGAAGCAGTAAAAGTTGCAGAAAAATATGGAATTAAATTGGCTGATGAAAACCATATAGATTTTAACCCTGATGAAATGCTGCAAATTATAAATAATGTAAACTCACCTAACTTTGGCATTAATTTTGACACAGGTAATTTTATGCGTGTACTTGCAGATCCAATAGAAGGTATGGAGAAATTAGCAAAATATACTTTTGCAACCCATGTTAAAGATTTAAAGCCTCAAAAAGGACAACCTGTAAGTAGCTGGCATTTCTTTGCATGTACACCAGTTGGAGATGGTTTAGTAGATAATCAAAAACTTGCTCAATTACTAAAAGATGCTGGATATGAAGGATTTTTAGCTGTTGAGATCGATTATCTTCACCCTGATTATAATAATGATGAGGATGCAGCTGTTGCTAAAAGTGTAGAAGCTTTAAAAAATATAGCAAACAACTTAAGATAAAAATTAATTAGAAATTACTAAAGTTTAATATAGATTGATAAAGAAAAATAATTTATTATTATAATAAATTATAAGGTAGTTTGTTTATTTATTTTTGTAAAATTAAAATTGGAGAAATTTATGAAAGCAAAGCTCATTCCTTTATATTTTAAATCAGGCAAAGATGAAGATTTTGAAAAACAATTACAAAATTTAAGAAATCTTTTAGTAGATTATGCCGAAATACAAGACTCCATCCCTATTGGAAAAAATATCCCAGATGTAGATGCGGTAATTTTTCCTCAGTTGCTTGGTGATGCTTTTAAACAAATAAATGAGATAAAAAAAATAAAAGTTCCTATTATTATAGCCACTTCTGATTTTGGAACTGTTAATATGTGGGATTGGGAAATTGTTGCATTTATGCAGTCAGAAGGTATAAAAGTTTTTGCACCATATAATTCAGAACTTACAAAAAAAATTTGTAAAAGTCTTGCATTAAAAAAAGAAATGGAAAAAACAAAGTTTTTGGTATTTCAAGATAATCCTGGGACTGGTGGAATGCAGGCGGAAATATTTAAAAGATTTTATTGGTGGGAAGACCAATATATAAATCGAGTGAAAGACAAATTTGGTATATCCTTAATAAAAAAGAGTTTTAAAGAATTAGGTAGTAAAGCAAAAGAGATTCCTGATAGTGAAGCAAGAAAAATTTTGAAAAATTTGAATATAAAAATTGAAGATGTTTCTGAGAGAGCATTGAACAGTGCAATAAAAATTTATATAGCTGTAAAAGAAGAAATTGGAAAAGATTCTGAGATAAAAGGAGTCGGAATAAATTGCCTAAATGAATCTTTTTATTCAGATACAACCCCTTGTCTTGCATGGAATTTGCTGTATGAAGAAAAGAAAATAATGTGGGCTTGTGAAGCTGATATAAGTTCTTTACTTACCAATTATATTATCAATAAATCTTTAGATGCTCCAGCAATGATGAGTAATATTTATCCATTCTTAATGGGACTTGCAGCACTAAAACATGAAAAAATAGATAAATTTCCTGAAGTAAAAGATCCTCAAAATTATAGTCTTATTGTTCATTGCGGGTATTTTGGTGTCGTTCCACAATCATTTTGTTCTTCATGGGTATTAAAACCAAAAGTACTTGCTATTGTTGATGATAATGCAACTGCTATTGATGCAAGGATGCCTGAAGGAGATATAACTCTTACAAAGCTAGATCCAACTTTAACAAAACTTATGGCAGTTGAAGGCATTATTGAAAGATATGTCCAATACCCTGGGACTGATTGTAGAAATGGCGCACTTGTTAAGGTTGCAAATGGTTATAAATTGATGAATGCTTTTTATTCTCATCATAATTGTATTGTTGAAGGTAAAAGATTAGTTGAAATAGAAAACATTATATCAAAAGTTTTTGATATACAAATAACAGGAATTTAGATTTTTAAAATCTGATGGCATTGTAATTATTATATGAGTATAATATATAAATCAGTATTAAGAATGGTATTATTTTAATAATAATATTAAAAATTTTAATTTATTTATTAATTATGAAAGATAATGTTGAATTATATAGCAATTTTAAAATTGATAAAAATAGCAGAATTCCCTATTATTTTCAACTGAAGCAACATATTATCGAGGAAATTGAATCAGGGCATTGGAAACCGGGCCAGCAAGTAATCCCTGAGATTAAAATTTGTGAATTGTTTGATATAAGTCGAACCGTTACAAGGCAAGCTTATCAGGAACTTGTAAATGAAGGTTATCTTGTAAAGAAAAAAGCCAAAGGCACTTTTGTTGCTGAGCCAAAAATAAGTGAAAATTTAGTTCAAAGTTTAAGAGGCTTTTTTGAAGACATGACGGCTCGTGGCTATAATGTAAAAAATGATGTTTTATATCAGGAAAAAATTAAACCTACAAAAAAGATAGGAGAGAATCTAAATCTAAAATTAGATGAGGATGTTATTGCTATTTATAGATTAAGAAAATTAAATGATGAGCCTATAGTATTAGATAGAACATATTTACCATTTAAATTATGTCCTGATCTTTTAAAAGAAGATTTAACTAACAAATCTTTATATAGTTTCATAGAGGGAAAATATAATTTGAAAATTGACAGGGGAAGAAAATTTATTGAAGCAACAATTGCAAAAGATGAAGAAGCAAAATTATTAAATATAAAAAAAGGTTCGCCATTATTATTTATTGAAAGTGTGAGCTATTTAACAGGTAATATTCCTATTGAATATTACGTAGCTCTTCATAGAGCTGATAGAATTAAGTTAGTTACAGATTTGAAAAGAACTCAAGCTTTTAATGAAATAGGTAATATCCCCGCAAATTCTACTACTTCTGGAATCTTAATAAAAGATTAATTAAAGAAAATTTTAAAAAAAGAATTGTTTTATTTTTTATAAAGCAAATCTTCAAATTAGTAAATTTAAGATTTAATTGGTTTTAATTTTAATATTCTTATTTAAGATTATAATCATTATATATTTTTAATATTTAAATTATTTTTCAGAATTTTGAAAAATCTGGTATCATATCTATAAATATTTCCAAATTAATGAGTTAATTATTGAAATATTTACCTTTATCTGAAATTGCTTTTTACATTTTATAAAATTTAAATTACAGGAGTAATAATGTGTGGAATTATTGCATATGTTGGAGATAAATATTGTAAAGATATTATAATTAACGGTCTTAAAAGGCTTGAATATCGTGGATATGATTCTGCTGGTATAGCAATTTTAATACAAAATGAAAAAGTTATAGATAAAGAACAACAGGATAAAGAAAAAGAGAAAAATCAAAATAAAGATAATAATAAAAATAAAGATGAATTAATTGAATTAATTGGTAATGAACCGGGAAATAGTTCAGCAGTTAAAATTTTGACTGCAAAACAGGCAGGTAAAATAAAAGATCTGGAAGAATTACTGCAGGGTCAGAATTTTGACAGTCATATTGGAATAGGCCACACGAGATGGGCAACTCATGGTGCACCAACTCAAATTAATGCACATCCTCACTCTGATTGCATCGGGAAAATAGTGGTAGTTCATAATGGTATAATTGAAAACTATGCAGAACTTAAGGAAGAATTAATTCAAAAAGGGCATAAATTCATTTCAGAAACAGATACAGAAGTTCTTCCACATCTTCTGGAAGAATATAAAGATGGCGATTTTCTTCTTGCAATGCAAAAACTCATAAAAAGAATTAAAGGATCAGGAGCGATAGTTGCGCTAAATTCAGATTTCCCGGACGAGATAGTAGCAGCAAGAATTGCAAGCCCTCTTATTATAGGTATTGGAAAAGACGGAAATTTTGTTGCATCAGACATGCCTGCGGTACTGGAGCACACAAGAAATTTTATTATTGTTAATGATTTTGAAACTATTCGACTTAAAAAAGATAGTATTGAAATTTTTGATATAGATGGCAAGTTAATACAGAGAGATCCATTTAAAGTAAACTGGTCTATAACAAGTGCTGAAAAATCAGGATATGAAGATTTCATGCTAAAAGAGATATTTGAGCAACCTTTCGGCATAAAAGAAACAATGAGAGGAAGGCTAATTGACGGGAATCTGCAGTTTGAAGAATTAAATATGACAGAGGAGCAGATAAAAAATTTAAATAAAATACAAATTATTGCTTGTGGAACTTCTTCCCATGCTGCTTTACTTGGCAAGCAGCTTATTGAGAGATGGGCACGAATTCCTGTTGAAGTTGAAGTTTCTTCAGAATACAGATATAAAGATCCAATAGTTGAGAAAAATTGTTTATTTATTGCCATAACACAATCAGGAGAAACAATAGATACGCTTGCTGCAATCAGAGAAGCCAAATCAAAAGGAGCAAAAATTGTAGCAATTACAAATGTAGTGGGAAGCACTGTAGCAAGAGAATCGGATTCTGTTATTTATACTCATGCAGGTCCTGAAGTTGGTGTTTGCGCTACAAAAACTTTTACTGCCCAAATAATTGTCATGTATTTAATGGCTCTGTATTTTGGTAAAATAACAGGCCATATTGATAAGGAAAAATATGCAAAAATTATAGAAGAACTTGAGTTTATTCCAAATAAAATACAGTTAATATTAAATGATGCTGATAAAATTAAAAAGATAGCTGACCATCTGTATAAATACAGAACTTTTTTATTTTTAGGAAGATTATCCGGTCTTCCGATTGCACTGGAAGGAGCTTTAAAATTAAAAGAAATTTCATATATACATGCTGAAGGATATGCTGGCGGCGAGATGAAACATGGACCGATAGCATTAACTGATACTAATACTACAGTTGTAGGTATTGTTCCGAAGGATTTTGTTTATGAAAAAATGCTAAGTAATATTGAAGAAGTAAAGGCCAGAAATGCAACTATTTTAACTATTGCAACAGAGGGAGATGACGAAATACAGAAATATTCAAATTATGTTTTTTATATTCCTTCTACAATTGAGGAGCTGTATGGTATTTTAACAATTATCCCGCTGCAATTACTGGCATATTATATTGCAAAGAACTTGGGGAGAAATGTTGATCAGCCTAGAAACCTGGCAAAAAGTGTTACTGTAGAATAAATTGTTTTTATAAAATGATTTAAAATTAAAAATTAAAAATATCTATTATTAATTAAAATTAAAAAATATTATTTTAAGATATATAATTTTTAGCCTTAAAGTTCTTTTTAATTTTTCTATTTGCAAACCTTTTTATTTCTTTAATTCATTTTTATATTTTATATTTTATTTATTTGCAAGCTTTGTAACTTTAAGTATTTCCTCAATCATCTCAAATTTTCTTTTGTCCTGCCTGGATTCCATCGCTGTCGTAAAACAGGTTCTTAAATGATTTTCCATAAGAATCTGATGAGCAGATTTTAGCATTCCTATAACCGCAAGATTCTGCTGCATAATATCTATACAGTATTCATTGTCTTCAACCATCTTTATTATCTTCTCAAGAAGGCTTTTTGATTTTTTAAAGTTTATCAAAGAATCATTTTTTTTATTATTGTCGTTTTTTGTCTGCTTATTCATATTTGTTTGTTATTGCCTTTTAAATATTATTTAAAATTTAAAAACTTAAAATTTAAAATACTGTTGATATTTAATAATGGTTTTTTATCAAATTATTTTCCTAATCTTGCAAACCTTAATCTTAAAGAATTGGTAACCACAGACACACTGCTTAAAGCCATTGCAAGTCCTGCAAATGCCGGGTTTAAGAGTAAGCCAAAAAAAGGAAAGAATACACCAGCAGCAAGCGGAATGCCAATAATGTTGTAAATAAATGCCCAGAACAGATTTTGTCTAACTACTGTCATTGTCTGCTTTGATAACTTTATTGCTTTCGGGATCTTTAAAATATCACCGGCCAGCAGTGTAATATCAGCTGATTCTATGGCAACATCTGTACCAGTGCCCATTGCAATGCCTACATCAGATTGAGCAAGAGCAGGTGCATCATTAATACCGTCACCAGCCATTGCTACAATGAATCCCTGTGATTGCAGTTCTTTGATCTTATCAGCTTTATCCTGAGGAAGTACCTCTGCAAAAACCATATCTATTTTTACCTGCTGGGCAATGAATTTTGCAGTATTGATATTATCGCCTGTAAGCATTACAACTTTTATGCCAAGTTTATGAAGCTGTTTCACTGCCTCAACGCTGGAATCTTTTATAGTATCTGCAATAGCTATAGTAGCAATAACTTCGTCATTATTTGCAAAAATCACAGGTGTTTTACCCTGTTTTGCCAGGTTGCTAATCAGCTCCGCATCGTAACTGATATTGAGTTCTTCCATTAACCTTAAGTTTCCTGCATAATACTGTACTCCGTTAATTGTACCTTTAAGGCCTTTACCTTCTATAATTTCAAAGTCATCAACTTTTAAAAATCCGATATTTTCTTCATTTGCTCTTTCAACCACTGCAACTGCAAGAGGATGTTCAGAATATTTTTCAAGTGAAGCAAATAAGGAAAAAACATGATTTGCGTCATTAACTGGATTAGCTAAAATAATGTCTGTAACTTCAGGTTTCCCCTTTGTAATTGTACCGGTTTTATCCACTACAATTGTATTTATTTTATGAAGCTTTTCCAAACTTTCAGCATTTTTAATAAGTATACCATTTTGAGCGCCTTTACCGACTCCCACGATTATTGCAGTTGGAGTGGCCAGACCAAGAGCACAAGGACATGCAATAACAAGAACACCTGTAAAATTAAGCAATCCATATGTTAATGCATTACTAAAAGGCATAAACTGACTGCCGGCTGCTAACCAGACAACCAGTGTAGCTACTGCAATGCCAAGCACTACTGGAACAAAAATTCCCGATACCCTGTCTGCTATTCGTTGTATTGGAGCTCTTGAACCTTGAGCTTCTTCCACCCATTTGATTATGTTGGCAAGAAGTGTATCTGAACCAATCTTTGTTGCGACAAATTTAAACCTGCCTTGTTTATTTATAGTACCGCCGATTACTTTATCACCCTTTTCTTTATCGACTGGGATAGATTCACCGGTTACCATAGACTCATCAATTGATGATTTACCTTCAATTATTTCACCATCAACAGGTATTTTGCTGCCGGGTTTTACAATTACAATATCGTTTATTAAGACCTGTTCTACCGGAACCTCAATCTCCATACCATCTCGCTCAACTAACGCTGTTTTTGCCTGAAGGTTCATAAGTTTTTCTATTGCCTCTCCAGTTTTCAATTTAGATCTTGCTTCAAGATATTTTCCAAAAGATACAAATCCGATTACAATTATTACTACATCAAAATAATTACTTTCAGGAAGTCTTAAAGAAACCCTAAGCTGTGGAAACAACACAATAAATGCACTATAAAGATACGCAGTAAATGTTCCTATTCCAACAAGTGTATCCATATTTGCAGCTCTGTACTTTATAAATTTAACTATGCCTGCTAAAAATGGTTTTCCTATCCAAAATAAAACTATTGTTGATATTATTAGTAAAATTGTTGAATAAATTTCATGTGTAATAAAAAAAGAAGGCATCCATGATATATTCTTTGCTGCTATTTCCCACATCATAAATACAAAAACAACTACAGCTACAGGTAAAACAAATTGAATTTTTGCTTTTTGGTCTCTTAATTCTAAAAGTTTTTGCTGCTTGGCAGGATCTATTTTCCAAGCTAAGGAGTCATTAATATTTTTATCTTGTAATTTTTGAGTAATCTTTTCAGGTAATTCGCTTTTAATAAACTCATATCCAAAAGGCTTAATAGAATCGCTCATTTTTGAAAGCGAAACCTTATCTTTATCAAATTCTATTGTTGCTTTTTCTGTACCGTAATTTACTTTGACTTCTTTGACACCCTCAGTTTTTTTTAAAGTCTTTTCAATCACTAAAGCACAGCTTGCGCAATGCATTCCCTTAATTGGTACTGTTACTTTTTCCATATTATTTTATTTTCATATATTATATTAATTATTTTATTTCTATATTATTTTATATATTATTTATTGTATTGTTAAAAATATTGTTAAAAACCATCTATCATTCAGTATTATTTTTAAAAACCATTTATCAAGCATAAAGGTGTGATTATATATTCTTAATCTTTACAGATTACTAATGCAATATTAAAATGATAGCTGCAAGTGAAATTATTAAAAATCCAAATATTTTCATTTTTTATTTAGTTTTTTCAGCATTTAAACTATTTGAATATTTTCATAAGAATAATCAGGTAAATCTGCGAAAATTTTATCAAGTACCTCTTTTATTTTGGATGGTTCATTTGAACTGCTTTCAAATGTAGCTGTGTTTGTTTTGATATCTGCATTAACATTAGTCAACCCTGCCCCTTCAAGGCTCATCTTTATAAGACTGCTGCACCCTGTACAATGCATGCCTTTTATTTCTATTTGATATTTCATATCAATCCCCTTCTTAAGGTAATTTTCCCTTTATTCCTTTGAATTTTAATTAAAAAATATTTAAAAATATTTAAAGACTTTTGTTTTTTATTCATTTTACTTTAAAAATATCTTATATTTTAACTATATTTTAATAATTAATACCTATACCTCAGGTATAGATATATCTTATAATTGAGAAATCCGGATGTCAATAGTTTTTTATATTTTTTATATTAAATTTTTTTTAAGCTTTTACTATTATAATAATCGCTAAGAAACTGATATGTCATGTCAAATTATACGTCCCTGTGACAACTAAAATTGAGAAAAATGGAAAATAATATTTTTTAAATACATCTGGTTCTGATAATATATTAAATAATATTAAAAAACTTATAAAATTTTTCTAAAATTTATAAAAAGTTCATAACAATTTATAAATTTATAAAATTAACAACTTAAATATATTTAAAAAATGGTAAATTATGAAACTTATAATGATAGAAATATTGAAATTTTTGGAATTGGTACAGATTTAATTGAAATAAATAGAATAAAAGAAGCTATTAACAAATATCCGAAATTTCTGCAAAAAGTTTATACCAGTAACGAAATACAATATTGCCAGTCAAAAAATATTAATAAATATCAAAGTTATGCAGCAAGATTTGCTGCAAAAGAAGCAGTTGCTAAAAGTTTATATGTAGGGCTTGGCAGGTTTATTTTTTTTAATGAAATAGAAATATTAAATAGTGAAATGGGAAACCCTTATGTAATTCTGCATGGAAAATCTCATTTTTATTTTTTAGCTAATAATATAGCTGATATAAAAATTTCTTTATCTTCTACAAGATATTATTGTATGGCTTATGCAGTTTCATTAATAAAGAAATATGATAAAATATGATAATTTAAAGGGTTTAATATGAATTCATTAAATTCGCAAAATCTTATCAGCATAATAAAAGGAAGCCACATTTCTGAAATTGACCGAAAATGTATAAATAACGGTATTGATTCAAAATGGCTTATGAATAATGCAGGCACAAAAGTGTCTGATTTCATTATTTCATATTTTGAAAATACTTCTGAAAGTGAAGGGCCTTTTGTTATAGATGATATTGAAATGAAAAAATACCCTATAAAAGAATTCAGTTTAAATAAAATAAGAGGTGTTATTGTATGTGGTGGTGGAAATAATGGAGGAGACGGGTTTGTATGTGCATTAAATTTAGTAAAACAAAATTTTATAATTAATTTATTTTGTCTTGCGCCCCTGCAGAAATTTTCCAGTGATAGCGCTTATTATTTTAATGAATTAGTTAAACTTAAAGATGAAGGCAATTTTAATAATTTAAATATTAATTTCATTAATGAAAATTCTGAAAAAGAAATAAAAATTTTTAAAGAAAGTTTGAAAAGCGCCAATTTTATAGTTGATGCAATATTCGGGACCGGGCTTCATGACAGCGAAGTTCATGGTATTGCAAGAGAAATTATAGAATTTATAAATGAAGCTAAAAATGAAGCTAAAGGGCTTAATAACGATTTAAAAATATTTGCCATAGATATTCCTTCAGGAATAGATTCTGATAATGGGAAAATTCTTGGGGTTGCAGTAAAGGCAGATTTTACTATTACTTTTGGAGTAAAAAAATTAGGGCTCGCAAATTATCCTGGTGCAAATTATGCAGGTAAAATTGAAGTTACAGATATAGGAATTCCAAAAAAATATTATGATGAACATGAAAAGGTTTATGAAGCAAATCTTCAGTGGGTTGCTCAGCAAATTCCGGAAAGAACATTTAAGTCTTATAAACATAGCGTAGGGAAGCTGCTCGTAATTGCAGGTTCACTTGGATTTACAGGCGCTGCAACAATGGTTTGTGAAGCAGCAATGAGGGCTGGGGCAGGTATTGTTACTCTTGTTTGTCCCTGGGATTTAAATTCCATTTTTGAAGTTAAGCTTACTGAAGTTATGACTCTTCCTGTTGCACAAACTGAAGAAGGCTCATTGCATTTAAACGCACTAAGTGAAATTTTAGCCGTAAGTGATAAATATGATGCTCTTGCAATTGGACCTGGTGTTTCACGAAATCCAAGCACTATAAAGCTTATTAAAGAAATATTAAAAAAAATAAAGAAACCAACTGTTCTTGATGCAGATGGTTTAAAAGCACTTACTAATCTTATTGATAACGAAGATGATGAATTATATAATCTTAAGCATGTTTTAATAACTCCTCATCCTGGAGAACTTGCTTCAATTCTATCTCGTGTAAATATAGGGTTTGAAAACAGATTTGAGGTAAACCTGGAGGTTTCAAAGAAATTTAACGTAGTTTCTTTACTGAAAGGTTCAGGTACTATTATTACAAATACAGATGGTGTGAGTTTTATAAATCCGACTGGTGATTTTGCGCTTGCAACTGCTGGAACAGGAGATATCTTAACAGGAATAATAGGATCACTTTTATGTCAGGGTATGGATATAATGGATGCAGCTGTATGCGGAGCATATATTCATGGACTTTCTTCTGATATTATTAGTAAAAAAACAAGTAAGACGTCTTTAATTGCTACAGATTTACTTGAAGGAATTAAACGCGTTTTTTTGGAAATAGAAAAATTAAAGTATTAAAATAAACCCGATTTCAAATTAAATTAAAGGAGGCTAAGATGCCGGATCTTTTAGCAAAGGATATAATGACAAAAAATGTAATTACAATTCATAAAGATGCTTCTATCGAAGAGCTTTCCAATGTTCTTTTAAATAATAATATAAGTGGAGTGCCTGTAGTTGATGATGAAGGTAAAGTAATAGGTATAGCTACTGAAGGAGATATAATTGTAAAAGATACGGATTTGCATTTTCCCAGGTATTTTAAACTTTTGGATAGCATAATTTATCTTGAAAGTCTTACAAAATTTAAAAATAATTTAAAAAAGCATCTTGCAACTAAAGTTTATGAAATAATGACTTCCAATGTTATTTCATGTTCACCTGATACGCCAGTTGATGATGTTGCTAATCTGATGGTTGACAATAAAATAAACAGAATACCCGTGTTATCAGAAGATAAAAAACTTTCAGGTATTATTACAAGGGCTGATATAGTAAAATCTATGGTTTTAAATAAGTAAATTAAATAAAATAATGTTATTTTCAGTCATTATATGAATAAATTTTAATTAGTAAAAGTTAATTAAATATTATATAAAATATTTAAATTGTTTTTGCCGGTTAGTTTTAGCTCTATTTTAAGTTCAATATTAAAGATATTTTTTATCCGGGCATTAAATTTATTTTTATGATTATAAACAGAAAAGGGCAGATAATTTTAGGAAAGAATTTTTATGCAGAATTACAGTAAAATATATTCTCCAGAAAACAGATTTGCATGGGTTGAAATAAATCTGAATGATCTTTACTGTAATATTGAATTAATTAAAAATTATCTGGGAAGTCTTAAAACATCCTCAGATTCCTTAAGTCCAGGTATAATGGCAGTTGTTAAGGCAAATGCTTACGGCCATGGATTAGTTGAAATTTCCAAAAAAGCAATTCAGTCAGGTGCTTCCTGGCTTGGTGTTGCATTGGTTCAGGAAGGACTTCGATTAAGAAAGGGGGGAATTAAAGCTCCAATATTGTGTCTTGGTTCACATGCACCTGAAAAAATAAAAGATGCTGTTTATAATGATATTACTTTATCTGTTACTTCAATAGAAAGCGCAAGATTAATTTCAGATTTATGCCGTGAAATAAACAGGGAAGCAAAAGTACATATTAAAATTGATACAGGCATGAACAGGATAGGAATAAATTATAAAGATGCTATTCAAAGCATCATTATGATAAAAAAAATGCCTAATATTAAAATAGATGGAGTCTTTACTCATTTTGCATGTGCTTCAAAAGAAGATGATTCATATACAATTCTGCAATGGTCAAGATTTAATAAAATAATGACAGGGCTTAAAGATACAAACCCGGATATTAAAAATTATCATTGTGTTAATAGCGCAGCTTTTATTAGATATCCTTATATGCATCTTGATATAGTAAGACTTGGAATTATTATTTATGGAATAAATCCTTTTGATAATAATTATGATGAGTTTTGCAGCAAAGAAGCTTCAGAGTTTATTAAAAAATTAAAACCTGTTTTAAGCCTTAAAGCTAAAATTTCATTTATAAAAAAAGTTGCTAAAGGAGAAAATATTTCTTATTGCGCAACTTATACGACTAAAAAAGATAGTATAATAGCTACAATTCCTGTAGGGTATGCTGATGGCTATTCCTGGAATTTTTCAAATAAATCAAGCGTTATTTTTAATGGCTGTTTTGCACCAGTAGTTGGCAGAGTGACGATGGACCAGACAATGATAGATTTAACAGATTGTCCTGATGCACAAAATGCAAAGGTTGGAGATGAAGTTATTCTTATTGGCAGCAGCAAAGGAAAAACTTTAGCTGCAAATGAACTGGCGGATTTAATTGGCACCATAAGTTATGAAATTGTTTGTATGATTGGTGATAGAATCCCCAGAATTTATATATGATTTTTTGCTTGAGGGGTAAAAGAGTTAATTGTAAACAACAAGTTTGGATAGTACTTATAATTTTTTAAATTTAATTTTTAATTGCAGTTAACCATAATTATAATTTTTTTAAATTAAGGATAAATTAAGGAGGAGTTTTAAATGAAGGTAGTAGCTTTTAACGGGAGCCCGAGAAAGGATGGCAATACCTTTTTGGCACTAAATATAGTTTTAGATGAGTTAAAAAATGAAGGTATAAAGACAGAATTATTTCAAATTGGAAGTGAGCAAATAAAAGGTTGTAATGTTTGTCTGATATGTAAAAAAACAGGTGACGGTTTTTGTGCAATTGATGATGATTTAGTTAATAAGGCATTAGAAAATATTTATGAGTCAGAGAGTTTAATAATTGGTTCACCCACATATTTTGGTTCTTTAACTCCTCAAACAAAAGCTTTTATTGACAGAGTAGGATATTGTGCACGTGCAGGAGGCTTTAAACTTAAAAGAAAAGTAGCAGCAGGGATTGCTATTGCAAGAAGAACCGGCTCAGTAGATGTATGTAATGAGATAAACAACCTGTTTTTCTTAAACCAGTGTATCATTGCTGCCTCAACTTACTGGAATATTGTATTTGCAAATGCAAAAGGTGAAGTTATGCAAGATAAAGAAGGAGTTGATACTCTTAAGACTTTAGGTCAGAATATGGCATGGTTACTTAAAAAATTATATTCCTGATATAAAATATAAATTGAAATTTAAGATAATTAATAATTAAAGATAATAATTAAAAGATTTTTTTGAAAAATCAAAAATAATTATCAAAGATATTTATTGAATATAATAATAAAAATAAAATTTGTCTTGTAAATAAAGTTATAAAGTTAAAATGTTAATCCTGAATTCTTAATTATTAAAATTATTAACTATTAAAAAATATTGGAGAATAAAAATGAAGAATAAAAAATTATCAGGTATTGTTTTATTAATTTGTCTGTCTCTTTCAGTTTTATTTTTATCATTTTCATCAGGATGTGCCAAAAGAGGAACAGTTGAGCCTGATTATTCAGCAGAAGTTGCAGAAAAAGTACTTGTTGCTATTAATAAAAGTGATTATGATTCAATTTCTAATTATTTTAATGCAGAATTTAAAGATTCTTTTAAAAAATTAATTGATCCTGAAACTCAAAAAACTTATGCAACAGATAAAGATGCTTTTGTTAATACAGTTTGTAAACCACTAATGGATAAAATTGGTGAGTATCAACAGGGTACATTGAAATTTAACAGGACTTTAACAGAAAAAGGATACAATAGTGTATTTTATACAGCAAAATATTCAAAAGAAACTAAAGGAGATGTTTCAATCCAGCTTGTTTTTAAAGATGAAAATGGGAAAATGCTGGTAGCTGGTTTATGGTTTGATTCCCCAACTTTAAAACAATAGTTTTAAAAAATAATTTAAAATTTAATAAAAAAATAAAATGTAAGAATTAATAACAATAAAATAATTAAAGATTGGAAATGGTTTGTATGAAATATAAGATTTAAGAGACCAAAATACTAACATTCTATGGAAAAGTTTAGTTTTATTGGATTAATTATAATATAATAATTTAAGACAGGTATTATATAATTAAAAATAAAAAATTATTATTATTTTTTAAGCAGCCAATATCAGGAAGAATACTAAAGAATACAATAAGTTAGGAGGATATTATGTTAATTGCAAAAGCAGGAGATGCAGCTGTTGCAACAGCTTTTGGAGGTTTAGTATGGTTTATGATTTGCTTCTGGGTTGTTTTTGCACTTATAGCTTTAGCTCTTTTTGCTTTTTGGGTTATTGCAATTGTTGATTGTGCACAGAGAAAAAATGAAGAGTTTCCTAATGCAACTGAAAGTTCAAAAACCACATGGCTAATAATTTTGCTTGTTAGCTGGGTTGTCGGGCTTAATGGTGTTGCAGGACTTGTTTATTATTTTATGGTTATCAGGAAAAAACCAAGAGGACAAAGTAATCAGGTTGTTCCACCACAAGAGCAACAACCTCCACAGAACCAGTAAAATTAATTAAAATTAAGTAAAATTAATTAATTTTTTATACATTTTTTATATATTTTGTATTGACAAAATTTAAAAATAATTGCATATACATTGTATATATTAATTAACACATACAAACTATTTAATTTGATAACTAAAATTCAAAAATGGGGTAATAGTCTTGGATTAAGACTGCCAAATGCTTACATTAAGGAGCTAAAGCTTAAGGAGAACTCAGCTGTAGAAATTAAAGTTGAAAATAAGCAAATAGTTATATCACCTGTTGAGACAGAAGAGTATGAACTTAAAGAGCTTCTCTCGAGGATAAGCGAATCGAATATTCACAAGGAAATGCAAATAGACATTCCTTAATCCTCTTCTAAATCTTCAAAATCCTTATTATTTTTTGAAGTAAAAGATTTTAAATCAAAATCTTTTATAAAGTCACCAATACCTGAAGAGATTATATTTTTATCTTTTAAAATCTTTGCCACATTTTTAAAACCAACTTTATGTATGATATAGCCAACTATTCCGCCCGCAACAGCCCCACCTGCAATATATGCAATAACTTTAGGATCTATATTTTTACATATTTTTTTATTCTCAGCCATTTTAAAAACCTCCAGAAAATTTATAAATTTTATTAATCTTAAAATTATTTAAATAAAAAAATTATTAAAATAAGAAAATAAAAATTAAAAAAAATAATACTAAAAAATTATAAAATTTACATATAATAAAATTTACATATAAATATAAATACACATAAGAATAATTAAAATTAGATTATCAGGTATTATTATCTTATAAAATTATAATTATTATAATTATTGTATTTTTTAAATTTACTTATCTTTCAATTCCAGTTCGAGCTAAAACACCTGCTCTATAATAATGTTTTATTTCTCTCATTTCCGTAACAAGATCAGCTCTTTTTATTATTTCTTCATCTGCGCCTCTTCCTGTAAGAATAAGCTCGATATTTTCAGGTTTGTTTTCCATAATTTCTATCAGATCCATAATATTTATAAGTTTTAACTGAACAGCTATATTTATTTCATCAAGTATGACAATATCATATAATCCGTCTTTTATAATTTTTTTAATCTCATCAAATCCATTTTTTGCAGCAGAATAATCTTCTTTTTCAGGTTCGCGCATAATAAAACATCCTCTGCCATATTGCTTGACTGAAATATTATCTGAATATTTTTTCAAAGCTTTTATCTCTGAATACTGCATACCTTTTATAAATTGTGCAATAAAAACTTTAAGGCCAAATCCAGCCGCCCTTAAAGCAAGTCCTAATGCTGCTGTTGTTTTCCCTTTACCATCTCCCGTGTAAATTTGAATGTAGCCCTTTTTTAATTTTGCCATTTCTTATCCTTTCTTTAATAATTATATTTTACTACTTACTATTAAAATTAAAACATTACTGAATATTGCTAAATGTTTCCTAAAATAAAGACTTAAAAACTTAAAAATATAAAGAACAAAAAACAAAAACTCCTGCCTCTCGGCAGGAGTAAAATACATTTTTAGATAAAAATATTTTTAAATAAAAAAAATACTCTTTAGGCCGAAGAGATATAATTTTAAATTTTTTTAAAGGTATCCTGGCTTTCGGGACTTTGCCTTTCGCCTTCCCGACTTTTAAAGTCAGTGACATATTGAAAAGCACACACCCGATTACAGTGGCGGCACCGCTCCGGTTTTTCACCGAATTCCCTGAATAAATTAAAAATATTAAGTTTTCAAATAAATTATTAACCTAATTATCGTATTAATAATACATTTTTACTGTTAAAATTAAAAGCCTTTTTAAAGAAATTTTTTTTTAAAGAAATCATAAAAGAAAAATCATAAACAAAAAGATATAAAAAAATTAATAAGACCCTGATTTGTTAATTTATTATGAATCACTAAATAATAATTAAATTAACAGGGTCTTATTAATATAAATATAAATTACAAGTAAAAATTTTTTATGCTGCAAATTGTATAATCTGTGCAACTTTCTTATGCAGCTTTTTGCTATGCAGTTTTTTTATTAAATATACCAAGTAGTATATTTATGATTCCAATTATTATTAAAACAACTGCTAGCCATACTGCTGCAAAATGAAGAGCAGGTATTAAAGCTAAAATACCTAAGATAGCCAAAATTATTCCGAGAATTATTGTTACTACCTTAATCATTTTTACTCCTTTCTTTTAATAAATTTAAATATTAATACAATCTTAAGGTATGTAAATATAAATATCAATATATTTTAATTAAAAAATTCAAAAAATTTTTGTGAAATTATTTAGAAAAAAAGAAATTTATACATCTGAGACTAATAAAAAAAGGAAATATCAGGAAATATTAAAAACTTATAATAGGCGGTTTTTTAGACATTCTCAAAAATTTTATTTTTAATATTTTTAGATAAGATAAAGTAAGATTATATAAAAAAATAAGATAAAAGAATATAAAGTAAAATGATTAAGATAAGATAAAATAAGAGAAGATAAGGATATTAAGATAAAAGCATTCTTACACTTTTTTTTGCTAACTCATTCCAGTTTTCTCCAGAGGGATCGATTAATCCTTGAATCAAAAGCCCTAAAGTAATTGAAAAAAGTATTTTCGCTACTTGTGTCGGATTTTCTTTTTTAATATATCCTTTTGACATACCTTCTTTTAATAAATCACTAAAAAAATCAAGGAAGCTGTTATAGGATTTTAATACATATTTTTTTAAATTTTTATCACTTATGGCTTTAATATATAATTCCAGAAAAATTGGCAGTTGGCTTTCAGCCTGCTCAAATGAAGGAGACATTTTTTCAATAATATAAAATATAAGTTCAGTTGTATTAAAATCACCTGATATTGGAATTTCAACTTGTGATGAGACTTTATTTATCCACCTGTTAAGTAGCTCCAGTAAAAGGTGCTGTTTATTTTTAAAATGATGGTAAAATGCACCTTTTGTGAGGCCAGCTTCTTTACAAATTTCATTAATGTCTAAAGAATTTATTCCATTTTTTTTAATGTAATTTTCAGCTGAATTTAAAATTTTATTTATAGCTGCTATTTTTCTTTCGTATTGAGTCATAATTTTTAATATTTTATTTGTACAAAATAAATGTTTTTGCGATCTAAATTACGATCTAAATTTTAAGTTTACAATTAAGCTTATAATTAAATTAATGATATATTAGAAATTGCTTAATTAAAAGAATATATAAGCCAGATTATCTAACCAGACCAATATTATTCTGAATTTATTAAATTCTTGATTTTCATAAAATTTAAATTTTAATTGATTCTTCGAGATATTTTAAAATTTCAGAAAATCTATTTTGAAATACTTTATCTAATTCTTCTTTTCTACCAACAATCTGTTCATAAATGGGCGAGGAGAATATATCATTAGAAGATAATCTTTTATTATTTATATAATTTTTAGCTAAAATATTTTTTATTCTTTCAAGAATTCTTACCTGCTCGTCATTAGTGAAATTGTAAGCTTTAATAAATTCTTCAAATCCTTTTTCTATCCTTTCTTCAAGTGTTGGTATACTTTTAACTCCAGTAGCATGTAAAAAGAAATCCCAGATATTTCCTTGAGGATAATTGTATATCCTTTTAAGTTGTTCTTCATCAAGATATATTTCAGGATTTTTTGCCCATTCTTTTATAATTTCTAAATCGCTATCAGTAGGTTCATATTTTGGATTTTCTTTAACTTTTTGTTGCAATGATAATATATCATCTCTTGTGATTTTCTGTGCCTCTTCTTCAAATAACTTTTTTGCTTCTTCTATCGGGATATTATCTATAATTTTAATACCTCGCTCATGAACCCAAACCCTTTGAATCATATTTGCAGGATCAGGATTAGGTATAAAAACCCAATTAATAGGAGTTTCTCCTATTTTTTCAGCCCATCCTTTTAAGATGTTCTTTGACTCTTTTACAATTTTTATATTTGGTTTTAGTGTACCTTTTCCATTATCTTCCATCTTTTTGCAAAGTCCTACAAAATCTAAGATGGTAAAGCTAAACTTACCTGATTTTGGATCAAGTCTTGTACCTCTTCCAAGCATTTGAATATATTTTCCTACAGATTTGGTTAATGTAACAAAACCGATAAATCTTACACAAGGTATATCTACTCCTGTAGTCATAATATCAACTGAAGCTACAATATATGGTTTTCTATTTGGATTTTTAAACCATTCTTTTAAAGTATCATTTATATTACTATTATCTGAAATAATTGCCTCAGCATATTTTGGGGCAATTTCTCCATTATCACTAAAAACTTTGTTAATGGCATCAGCAAGAATAATACAATGTGCTTGACTTGCTCCAAATAAAATCATCTTTTCACCATATTGAGTATTTTTCTTGATTTCTTCAGCAATTCTTAAAGCTCTTTCTTCCGATAAGTATTTCTTTTCAAGTTGTTCAAGCCAAATCTTTTTTGTCTTATCTAATTCAATCTTTTTTCTTGTGTCAGGATCAAAAACATAATCAAATTCAATTCCCTTTTCTTCTGCTTCCTTAGTAAGTTGGGTTTTTATTTCCAAAACTTTGTATGGGGCTAAAAATCCTTCATCAATTCCATGGGATAAATCAAATTGATAATCTGGTTCGTTTGTTTCACATCCAAAAAGTTTATAAGTGTCTAAAATCTCTAAATCTTCTTCTGAAATATCTTTAGCATCTTTTGCTAAAATCGCCTTTTTTGGCGTAGCAGTTAAACCTACTCTTGGACATAAAAAATGATCAAAAATCAACTTACGGTTAATATTTATTGAACGATGGCATTCATCAACGATAATCAAATCATAAAAGGTATTGGGAATTTCCTGAAAAATATTCTCTAAAGTATCAATAACAACAATATGGATATTATAATTTCTGTATTGTTTATAATTTGAACTTTTAACCCAGGCACAATGAAAATCTTTATTAATCAAACTAAATCCCTCATTACGAGCTTGTTCTGCAAGTATAATTCTATCAACCACAAATAAAACTCTTTTTGCAAGTCCATACTGTAATAATGCTTTTGTAAAAGCAACAGCTATCCTTGTTTTTCCAAGACCTGTTGCCATATGCACAAGCATTTTTTGTTTTCCTTGTTTATATTTTTCAACCAAAGTTTGAACGCATTCAGTCTGAAAATATCTTTCCTTACCAACTACTGGGTCATAACCACCAATTATTGCCTTATCAATAATAATTTCTCTTTGTAAATTCTTTTGTTTTTCTTGCTCAATTTTTAAAAGCATTTCTTCCAGTGTCATAAAACCGTCAACTCGTCTGAAATCACCTGCTTCCAGTCCACGCCAACAAGTATCATAAAAAAGTATTCTTTCGGATGAACAAGCGTATAAAAATCTTGGTTTTAAAACACGCCAATATAAAGTTCTTAATTTGGTTAACGCTTTTTTCTCGTTTTCAAGCTTATTTTCAAAAACAGCTAAAACATTACCGTGTAAATCCTGGAGGACAACATCTGGTTTAATACTTTTATGTCCAGAAAATTCTTTTTGTTGGTCTTCAGTCAATTTATATTCTGGCTGATAAAGTAGAGTATCTCCTGGTTTCCAGCCAATTTTCTGAAGTTCGTTTATTATCTTTAAATCAGTTGATGTTGCTTCATTAAGATTCATAATTATCCTATTAACAAATTTGTAATAATTTTAATCATAATATCTTTTTCAACTGGCAAACTTATAGCAATTAATAAAGCAAGTGCAATAATAGTGTTATCATTAATTTTTCTTTCCCCACTGTTTTTTAATAAATAATTATTCTTTGCAAGGAAATGTAAAAAAAGCAGTGAACCAATTCGCTTATTACCATCAACAAATGGATGGTCTTTAATTATTAAATACAATAAATTTGCTGCCTTTTCCTCAATACTTGGATACAAGTCTTTTTTGTTAAATGTTTGATAAATTGCCCCAATTATACTTTTAAGTTTATTATTTATTTCTTTACCAAATAAATCAGTAGCCTCATTTTTCTGCATGAGACTTATTTTTACCTCTTGTATCAACTGCTCGCATTTTTTATAAGTTATCTTATAAGTTGGTTTATATCCTTTAACTAAAGAAATTTCACCGCTATCGTATTGATTTAGAATAGTAAGCGATTTTGAATAATCTTCAAGAAAGCTTAAAAGTTCTTCTGTTTTATCATGCAGTTCAGGATATATAGATTTATTTTTTAAAAAATTTATAGTATTTTGCAGCAACTCGAATTTCTCAGTTTGTTCCAGAAGTTTTTTTTGATTTATGACGTAACCTTGGACAAGATAATCTTTCAAAACCTTAGTTGCCCAGATACGGAATTGAGTACCTTGCTTTGAATTTACCCGATAGCCCACAGAAATAATCATATCTAGATTGTAATATTCCATTTGTCTTTGAATAAGTCTGCCACCTTCATTTTGAACTGTTGCAAAAAATGCAACAGTTGATTTTTTATTTAACTCTTCTGTTTTATATATATTTTTTATATGTCTTGATATAACTGATTTGTCTCTCTGAAAAAGTAAAGCCATCTGATTAAGCGTTAACCACAGTGTCTCTTTCTCAAGTTTCACATCTAATTCAACTTTACCATCATTTGTTTGATAAATAACAATGCCAGAATCTTCGGTTTTCTCTGCTTGATTATCAGTAAGGTTATTTTTTGATTTTTTTACTAGCAAAACTCACAACTCCTCTTAAATATGTTTATGCGGTTTCTTTAAGGATCATGATAATTACTCATTATTACTAAATCCACATTCTTTCAATAAATTTTGATAATGCTTTGGATCTGTTTTTTTTACCAATTCAATTATTGCTGAACATATTTCTTGTATTTCACCAAGTAATCTCTCATCAAAATCAATAGGACTATCTTGATATAAAGGATGGGATTGGTCTTGACAATAAGATTCTATTTGTGTTTTTATTTTCGGTTCAATAAGTGAATAATAGTCATTACACAAATTTTTAAGTTTCTCATGAATATTTATACCACTAATTGGTACTTTAAATGAAATATAATTCTCTAAAAATTTTCTTATCGCATTGGGGAAAATATAATCATCATCTAAACTGCTATCTTGAGTATTAGCCCTATTATAAATCTTTTTGAATAAATAAGAATATTCGGAGTTATATTCATTTAATAATTTGTCTATTTTATCTAAAGTAGAATAGCGCCCAGTAGCATTTAATTTGGATTTTATCATATAAAATGGCAACTTATCCCAAGTTTTTCTAGAATATTCATATTTCATCCAATCTCTAACAAGTCTGAAAAACGGAAAATTATGGGTAAAAATAAAAACTTGTTGTGGATTTAATTCTTTAACTTTTTCTTTTATAAATGCAAAAGCACCATAAAGATATTGAGAGTCAAAACTTGAAACGGGGTCATCTATCACAATTATTCCATTTTTAGAATCAAAATTTTCTTCATCTAATTTAATTAGAAAATAAATTAGTGCTATTGTATTTTTTTCACTTTCACTTAAATTACTTGCAACTTTCCCATTTCTTTTTATTAAATAACCATCTTCCACCGTTTCTAAACTTATCTCACTTCTTCCCAAAAAAAATCTCAATAAATTATTAAATTCTTCAGCAGCAAAATAATGTTTTTTAAGGTTTCGCTCAATATTATTTTGATTTGTTTTTAATTCTTCTATTTCTTTGCTTAATGATTTTATATCCGTCCACAATTCATTTAACCTCTTCTCTTTTTCATCATAATCAGGTTTATATTTGTTAATAATGGCTGATTCTAAATTATGTGCATATTCAGCCCGTTTTTCTTTAAATGAATTAGTTTTTTCATTATTCTTTTTAATCAGGCTATTTATCTGAATAATAATATTTTCTAAACCTGTAATGGATTTGTTAAGAATATTAAAATCAAAAATAATTTTTTGTGAAGAATTATTTTTCTTTTCTGCTAGTATCTTTTTGATTTTATCTAATTCTTGCCTAATTATATTTTCTTGCTGATTGAATATATTGCTTAAATTCAAAAACTCATTTTGAAATTCACTATAAAATTTTTCTTTTTTTAATTGAAAGTTTTGAAGTTCATTCCGTAAGATATCTTTAGTAATTTGGTCGATATTTTTAATCAAATTTATTAAAACATCGCTAAAATACTCTCCTAATTTTTCGATTCTCTTTTCTGGAATTTCGTTTTTGCAAAATTCACATATAACTGGATGTTGTTTTTCTTTATGAATCTCATAGCCAACTCTTAACCATTCTTTTAATTTTTCATCAATATTTCCTAAATTTGATAATAATCTTAAACCTTCATCCGGGATGATGGTTTCAAATATCTTTTTTGATTTCTCTATAATGCTATGAATCCACCCCAAATGAATTTCTATATCTTCAATAAGCTCCTTTGTTTCCTTTTCTTTTAATGAATTTTTGAGCTGTAACATCTCATCATCTTTAATTAATATAACTTCATCACTTTTTATTAATATATTTTCAACATCTACTACAGTATAGTTTATATAGTCAGTTGCTCGGCCACTTTTAGGCTTTATATCATTAACCTCTCTTAAATTTTCTTTTATTTCATTTCTTGCTTTTTCTAAAATATTGTTTTTCTCTTTTTTAATATTGCTATTTTCTTGCTCTTTCATTTTAAGATCATTATTTTTATTTCCTAACTTATATATTATTGAATCTAATGTTTCCCTCTGTTTTTTCTGTTCTTTACCCATTATTAAAATTTTTGAAGCCCTTCCTTCTACCCAATCAAGATTCTCATTTACAAAATCTTCGTTAAAAACCCTTATATTATTTTTAAGTAAATCCGGAATAGGATCATTTTTTGATAACTTTAATGTACTATTGTCTATTTCAATAACACAGAGTGAATCATCGTCTAATTCAAGTTTACCTAATTCGCATTTTTCAAAAGTAGACAAAATTCTAGCAATCGTAGTTTTACCGGTTCCATTCCAACCGTAAAAAGCATTATACTTTTTAAAATCAGGAATAATATTTGAATCCCAATTAAAATCCTTAAAAACTGCTATATTTTTGATTTTTTTAATTCTTTTAATCATGTCTTGTCCTGATTTATTTTTTATTCTCCCCATGCTTTTTCTAAAATCTCCTCAATTCTTTTTTCGGCTTTTTGTTTAAGGAATTTGACTTTTTCTAATACCCCCATCTCTTTGTCCAATTCTTCAATAATTTGTTTTTGGATTTCAAGAGGAGGAATAGGGATTTTTATTTTGATGATTTTATTTGCATTAAATTGAGGTTGAGTTCCTCCTTCGACCAATTCTTTAGCTTGTTTCCAATAAGACATAGAAAATGAGTAATACCATATATATTTAGAATTTATTTTTATCTTAGGTATTAACCTAATCAAATATGAACCAAAAATCGCCTTTTCATCTTTATCAAAATAAAGCATTTTTCCAAAAGTAGCTCCTGTCCTTGCAATCAAAATATCTCCCTTTTTCAGCATATATATTTGTTTATCGGCTTCGCTAATTGTATTTACATACATTTTATTTTCTTCAATTAATTGTCCATATCTATTTATGTCTGTAATCCTAATCAGCCGAAATTCCCCATAATTAGTTCCCGAGGCAGTATAGCCATATTGAGTTTTGAAAATCTCTCTGAATTCAAATTGTTCACCATAAAATCTATTTATATCTACCTCCCAGTTCTCCAAAATCTTTTCTGCACCCTCAATGATAGCTTTTTGCCTTTCAATTTGTTCTACAATCTGTTGCTGAACCTCAAGAGGGGGAAGTGGGATTGAAAAATCTAACAAAAACTTTGGTCCTTGTTCATTTTTAATACCTTGGCTTCTTTGCTCTGCAATTGGTTCTAAAAATTTCTTTGATCTCAAAACATAAAACATATATTTTGGCAGTATTTTTTGAGTATTTATCTCATAAACTTGATAATGTGTTGAACAAACCAAATCAATTGGAGCAATTGTGATAGCACCTTGATAAAGATTAATTTTTGAAGTTATTAAATCCCCAGTATTTGCTTTATAAAGATCCATTCCTGTCAGCTTTTCTTTTCTAAAATATATTTGCCCTTTTGCAAAATCTATTTTTTCAATTATCTCAAAATCGCCTTTGTAGTCTTCTTTGGCAATTTTTTCATATTTAGGTATTAAAAGATTCTCAAGTTTTTCTTTTGGATATCTATGTCTTTTCTTCAATATCTCATTCAAACTTCTAAATATATGCAATTCATGATTTGCTCCTACAAACTCATGTGCTATGTCCATTTCAATGGCACTTTTTGGGTTTAAAGAAGCTATTAATTGAAGAGCTAATTTTTCATCAGCAGTTTTTAGCATCTGGTATTTTTCATCCAAAGTTGAATTATTTTTTGGCTCAATATTCTTTAAAGCTTTCTGCCATTCTTTGATTTGCTCATCAGTTAGATCGCTTCTATATGTCTGAAGATTGAAAGAATAAAGGTGCGATTTCTCTATCTGCTTTGATATTTCATTTTTAATTTTGTTTTCTAAAACATTATCAAACTGCCAGAGTTTTTCTTTTATTATTTCATCGGTTATTTTTCCTCTTTGTTTTTTCTCTTCTAGCTCCTCAACTAATTTGTCTCTTTTACCCTTATTCCTTAGCAAAATTACTTTTTTTGTTTCTTGTTTTATTCTTTCTTTTAATCTCGGGTCTAATGTTTTTATCCATTCCGCAGGAATAATAAAACTATTTTTTGTTTCTGGTGGAATTTTGCCTTGTTTTACATAATTATGAAAGAGCTCAATTATCTCTGGAATTTGGCATCCCTCAATAGGTTTTCTATTCACCCCCATTGAGAAGCCATCATTTTCAATCTTGTAATACCATACCCACTTAGTAGGTTCACCTTTTTCAAAGTATAAAATAGAGGTTTTTGCACCCTGGCCTTGCTTGCTGACAAAAACACCTTGAGGAACACTAATAATTGCTCTTAAATTTGCCTCTTCTAAAAGAATTTTTCTCATTGCTCTTGCAGATGCTTTATCCCAGGTTAAAAATCCTTCTGACACTACAACTGCACACCTACCGCCTTTTTTAAGCAAATCAAACATTAATTTTACAAATAAAATTGTTGTTTCAGACTCCTTTGCATATTCCTGCCAAATATTCGGATATGCTGGTTGGTCTCTTTCTGCACCAAAAGGAGGATTACTTAATATCAAAGTCTTTGATTCCATATCAAGTGCAGGGTTAAAGCGTTGTAAAGAATCCCCTTGGATAATATTTGCCGGATTTAAACCTCGAATATAAAGATTGATTGCCGCCATCTTCCTTATCATTCCCAAATATTCAATTCCACTAACTCCTTCGCGATAAAATCTATTGGCAGTATCGATATCTGGTATTGGTTCATTAAATTTTATAAAGTATTTCTTGAAATATTCATTTAATTCAGGATGAGATGGTGGAAATTTTGAAGACGGCCATTTTCCATCTTTAGTAATCTTTTCTAAAACATAATGATAAGCATCAAAAAGAAAACCCCCTGTTCCACAGGCAGGGTCAAATATTGTATCTTCGAAAGTAGGATTGGCTAATGCAACCATCATCTGGCGAATATGCTCAGGAGTTCTAAAAAGTCCTATATCCTGTGTACCTCCCGTTTCAGAAAGTGCTGATTCTATAGCATCGCCTAAAATATCAGTTCTTAAAATAGTATTCTCATCAATATCTGAAACAAGTCCAATAATTTCAGTCATATTACCACTTTGAACATTGGTTGAAAAGCTGGAATTGGCAAATACTTCTTCAATTAAAACTAAATTATCCTGAACTTTTTGTGGTAAATTTTCTTTAAATACACTTCTCGCTTTAGATAAAATTTGGGCATAAAAGGGAAAAATATTTTTATTAAGGTAAATTTTTATTTGTTCTCCCGGAATACTTACAAGATGAGAAAATAATAATTGATAATTCTCACCTTCAAAAAGACTTCTTAAAGGTATAAAATCTTCATCCTGCTTTAATTTGATTTCAAAAATACGAAGAAGTAAAAGTTCGATAATATATTCAACCCTTTGAACAGGGGTACCAGCAGGTCTTAATTTATTGTGAAGCCTTTTTAAGATATTATTTGTTTCATTATCAGTATAATGAACAGTTGATCTTGCCACGAATTTCCTTTCAATCTACTATCAACAATATTAATGAAAAATAATTACTTATTATTTTAATTAAAAAAGTTCTATTAAATCATTATATAGCTTTAAAACAAGCCCTTTAATTTCATTCTTTAAAAAATTACATTTGTTGTAAAAATGCTTGTATTTTATTATAAAAGAATTTTTAAATTATGTAATAAATTTTTCATATTTTTATCTTATTACTTTTTTATCATTTTATTTTCATTAACAATATCATAAATCATAAAAGTTTTTCTTATTTAGCTTACTTTTCTTTTTTTAAGGTTCTCATTTTAGCCTGCTTTAGCTTAATATGGTTATCAGGCTGAAATATTGTCTAATTTAATGTCATATTTAAAAACCAGTAAAATTGATTTAGTAATTTTAAGTTCTGCATCTATTTTATTAAAATATTCTGTAATTTATTATGGAGATTTAATTTTTTGTAAAGATGAAAAAATTAGAATTAAATTTCAGATAGATACGATTAATAAATATATGGATTTTAAGACACTGCAAAGAAGCCTTTAATATTTTTTAAACAATTTTATATTTCTTATATTTTCTTATATTTAATTTTTGAGCATAAGTTGTATAATTAGTATATACGTAATATACAAATGATACGATAAAGAGGCACAATATGGATGAAAAAATAATAATAAGAGTTGATAAAAATCTAAAAAATGATTTTACAAAATTAGCAAGAATGGAAGGGAAAACAACCAGCGACAAAGTAAGGGAGTTAATGGCTGATTTTGTAGCAGAAAATGATTTTTCTAAAATTATTGATGATTTATGGTCAAGAATTTCAGAAAAAATTGAAAACAAAGGGTTTTCAGAAAAAGATATTGATAAAGCCATAGAAGAAGTGCGAAAAAAATGAAAGTAGTTATAGATACAAATGTATTTATATCTTCTTTTTTTAAGCAATCAATCAACCCGAGGAAAATTATTGATTTATGGAAAACAAGTAAATTAGTTGTTTGCTTAACAAAAGAAATAATAGAAGAATATTTAGAAGTTTTAATGCGGCTTGGCTTAGCTGGTGAACCTGAACTATATGAATTTATTAAAATTTTTGAAAGAAAAGAAAACATTTTGTATTTTAATATGGTTCAAAAGATAGATTTGGAAATTGATGATTCTGATGATTTAAAATTTATTGAATGTGCTGTTGCCGGTAAAGCAAGTTATATTATTTCTGGAGATAAGCACTTATTAAATTTAAAAGAGTATAATGATATTCAAATAATTTCCCCAGGTGAATTTCTGACTGTTAATGATTTTTAACATTTTAAAGAAAGAGTTTTATTTTTTTCTTAATAAATCTTGATAAATATTAAAAAATATATTACATTTTAAATATTATAATATTTATATATTGTAATTTTTTATTTGCTAATATTAATATAAATTTATTGCAAAAATACGATAAAAAAAATTACAAAAATATGATAAAGAAAAATTTTTATAACCTGCATTCTGATATTTGTAAAACAATCGGAAATCCAGTCAGGCAGGCGATAATAGATACTTTAAGAAGCAGAGAACTAACTGTTACTGAGCTTGTTAACGAAACAGGTATTACTCAAGCTACTATTTCCCAGCATCTGGCTATTTTAAGAAACAGGGGGATAGTTAATTCCAGAAGAGATGGGAATAATATTTATTATTCAATTTCAAATCCTAAGATTATTCAGGCTTATGATCTTATAAGTGAAGTGCTTCAAAAAACATTTCAGGATAAACATAAAGTTATAAATGATGCAATCGAAGAAAATAAGTAGCTTATTAAGAATTGCCAGGAGAGAGGCTATAAAGAACAAGTCTTAAAGTAAAAGTTTTAATAAATTAAAATAATATATTTTATAGCTATAATATTTAAAAAGTTTAGAAAGTTATAATCAAAGATTAATAAAATAATAATAAATTTATAATTTATAATACGAAAATTTATAATATGGAAATACTTAGGAGATTATCTAATGAAAATTAATTTACAAAAGGAACTAATAGATATATTTGGCGGCAGGATTTCTTTTAATAGAATTGAAAGAAAATTATATAGCCATGATATTGCTGCAATGCCGGCAATCATAAAGCCACTTATTGGTGGCACATTAGCAGATGCAGTAGTACAACCCCAATCAGAAGAAGAACTTGTAAAATTAGTAAATTTTGCAGTAAATCATAATATAGCACTTACGCCGCGTGGTAATGCAACTTCAGGTTATGGAGGTGTTTTGCCCTTAAAAAAGGGAATAGTTGTTGATTTTTACAGGATGAAAAAAATTATTAAAATCAATTCTTCAGATAATACAGTAACAGTTCAGCCAGGCATAATTTGGGAAAAACTGGATAGGGAACTTAACAAAAAAGGGTTAACGTTAAAATTATATCCAACAAGTTATCCTGGTTCTACAGTTGGCGGCTGGCTTGCACAGGGTGGTGCAGGCATAGGTTCCTTTGAAGCTGGTACATTTCGTGATAATGTGGTAAGTGCCCGTGTGGTGCTACCTGACGGCACAATAAAAGATTTTAAAGGCTCTGAACTGGATTTAATATCTGATGCTGAAGGAACTACAGGCTTGATAAGTGAAATTACAATTAAAGTTATGCCTTATGATGAACTTGATATTACTGCTGTAAGTTTTAAGAAATTAAATGACCTTCAAAAATTTTTACAAACTGTTACAGATAAAAATTTACCTATCTGGTCAATTCTTTTTATTAATCCGCAAATGGCAAGTTTAAAGAATAAATCACCACTTAGAACTCATGAAGGCCATATAATAGAAAAGCAAATAATTTTGCCCGAAGCCTATATTGCAACCTTAGCTTATAGAAAAAAAGACAGTAATGAAATCAGTAAAAATTTATCTGCTTTAGTTAATTCAAATCAGGGTGAAATACTTAACAGCGAAATAGCACAGCATGAATGGGAAAACAGATTTAAAGTTATGTTAGTAAAAAGATTAAGTCCCAGCTTAGTTCCTGCAGAATTTAGCATACCTTTATCAGCACTTGATGATGTTTTAACAGAAATAAATAAAAAAGTTCGTCAGCCAGTTGTAAAAGAAGGGCTTGTGATTAAAAAGGGAAGGGAAGGTAAACCAGAAGTAGTTATTTTAGGATTTATACCCAGTGATCAGCGTAAGTTCAGTTATAATTTAGTTTTTGCTCTGACTTTAACAATATTAAAAATTGCGCAAAAACATGGAGGACGTGCTTATGCAGCAGGAGTGTATTTTGCTAAAAAAGCACGAAGTGTTTTAGGTAGCGAGAGATTAGCCGAATTAAAAAAGTTTAAATCAGATAAAGATCCTTATAATATCATGAATCCTAAAAAGATTTTTGGTAATAAAAAAATTGATATTATTATGGGTTTTGCTGAGTTTATAGAGCCAATAATTAGGCCAATCGGGAATAGCGTAGCAACAAAAATTGGGGAACGTCCAGCTAAACCGGTGAAGGATATTCCCGCTGATGTTGCATGGTATGCTTATACATGCTCACAATGCGGTTATTGCGTCCCTGAATGCGATCAATATTATGGACGCGGTTGGGAAAGTCAAAGTCCGAGAGGCAGGTGGTATTGGCTAAGAGAATATATGGAAGGGCGTGAAAAATGGAATCAGCATATGGTGGATTCTTTTTTAGCATGTACAACTTGTGAGATGTGTAATACAAAATGTTCTGTAAATCTTCCGATAGAACCTTCATGGATGAAACTAAGGGGGCTTTTAATAAATGAAGAAAATAAAATGACTATACCACCATTTGAAATGATGTCTGCAGCTCTCCAGAAAGAAGGAGATATATGGGCAGGTTATCGAAAAGACAGAGATGCATGGTTTCCACAAGATTTAAAAGCTAAACATTATAATCCAGATAAAAAAACAGATATTGTTTATTTTGCTGGTTGTACTGCAAGTTATGTCGAAAATGACATAGGAATGGCAACAGTGAGATTGCTGGATGAAGCTGGTGTTGACTTTAATTATATGGGAATAACGGAAAGCTGTTGTGGTGTGCCCATGCTTGTAGCAGGTAAATGGGATGTATTTGCAGAAAATATGAAGAGAAATATAAATGCTATAAATAATATTGGCGGCAATACAATTGTTGCCTCATGTCCTTCATGTGACATGATGTGGCGACAGGTTTATCCTCAATGGGCCAAGAAGCTTGGAATAAAGTATGATATAAAGGTAAAGCATTATTCTGAAATACTTGCAGAAAAGATAAAAAATAAGGAATTTACTTTTCCTCCAAATAATATGGAACCTGTAACTGTAACATGGCATGACTCCTGTCATATGGGCAGAGCTATGGGAATTTACGATGCTCCGCGTGAAGTTATTAAGGCTATTCCCAATGTAACATTAGTTGAGATGGATTATAATAAGGAGGAGGCTCATTGCTGTGGAAGTGTTTTAACCTTAATTAAAGAACCCACCGTAGCAGCAGAAGTTGGCAAAGTCAGACTTGATGAAGCTGTTGAAGCTGGAGCAAAGAAAGTATTATCATTATGTCCATGTTGTGAATTTCAATTCAGAGTAACAAAAAATAAAAAACAGATACCACTTGAAATTGATGATCTTGCTCATTTTACAGCATCTGCAATTGGTTATGATTTCCCTGAACCTGATCCGGAAGTTAAAAAACAATGGGCTGTTTTTGAAGCTATGATTGCTCTTATGAGCCCTGCTGGTTTTGCTGATATAATGAAGTCAATGTGGCCTGAGCTAATAAATGCTATGCCATTTAAAATGGGCTCAATGATGAGGTTTTTCGGTAAAATACCTGGCGTACTTCAAGCAATGAAGCCGTTATTTCCAGTTTTATTTCCAATACTTCTTCCAAAAATGATGCCAAAAGTAATGGATACAATGCTGCAAAGAGTGGCAGATAAAATTCCAATGCCTGATTATATGAACGAACAGATGCCGCAGATTATGCCAAAAGTAATGGATAACTTAATGCCTCATATGCTTAAAGATGTAATTCCATTAATTTCAAAGCCTATGATTGATTATCTGCAGGGTAAAAATGATGCAAAGAAAAATTAAAGCAATATATAAAATTAAGTATGATTAAAAAATTATGATTAAAAAATTATTAATTAATTAGTCTATGACAAATTTGAGGGTAAAATAAAGGGTAAAATTGTTAATATAAAGTATTATAAATAGAGTAACAATATAAATAAATTTCCAGGATAATCTTCCAGATAATTTATAAAATTTCTTAATTCTGATGCAATAGCCTTAATTATAATGCACTAATATAATGCACTAATTATAATGCGTAATGCAAAGCTAAAATGCTTAAATTTTTTAATTAAGTCTTTTTAATTAAGTTGCACACTATTAACATTCTTTTTATTTTCTTTTAATCTGAAATAAAATTGATATTTATTTCCTCCATTATTTTTTGAATCATACATTGCAATATCAGCAAATTTAACAAGATCTGATTGTTTTAAGCCGTCATCAGGATAAATAGAAATACCCATGCTGCCTTTAATGTTTAATTTTAGCTCACTGATTTTAAAAGGCTCTTTAAAAGAATCAATTATTTTTTTAGCAAATTTTTCCATATCTTCAATATTATAAAAATCACTTAAAATCATAGCAAATTCATCTCCGCCAAATCTTGCGAAAGTATCTGTTTTTCTAACAATTCTTTTTATTCTGTTTGCAAAACTTTTTAATAATTTATCTCCAATATTATGACCATATTTATCGTTTATTTCTTTAAATTTATCAAAATCAATCATTGTAATCATTATCTTTTTATTATTTCTTTTTGCCTGCTCAACTGCAATTTTAAATCGGTCTTTAAAGAGATTTCTATTTGGCAGATTTGTAACAAAATCGTAATAAGCTAATTTTTTTATCATTTTTTCCATTTGCTTTTTGTTTGTTATATCTTCTGAAATTCCAAGAAGATATGCAGGTTTGCCATTTTCATCTAAAATAGGTATTTTTTTTGTACTAAGTATCATTTTTTTATTTTTAGAAGTAATTTTTTCTTCTTCTATTAGAAGTTGAGTGCCATTATTTAAAACTTCCCTGTCTTTTTTTACAAAAAAATCCGCCTGATATTTGGGGAAAACATCATAATCTGTTTTCCCGATCAAATCTTCTCTTGATAAACCTAACAGTTCTTCTGTAGCTTTATTTATCATTCTAAATCTTAAATCTTTTGCTTCTTTTAAAAAAAGCATAATCGGAATGTTATCTATAACAGAGTTAAAAAAATTATTTAATTCTCTTGATTCAAAAAGACATTTCTGTATTTCACTGATATCTCTGGCATAACCTGTAGTACCTATTACTTCACCTGCTTCATTTATAACAGGAGCCTTATATGTTTCATGAAGTTTTGTTGTATTATTATCATAAGACATTTCTTCAAAAGATTTTGCTTCTCTTGAATTCATTATTGCCAAATCATCTTCGCGAAATCTCTTTGCGTGCTCTTCCGGATAAATATCAAAATCAGTTTTTCCAATCATTTCCTTCTTGCTTTTAAAAACAGATTTTGCTAAAAGTTCATTTACAGCAAGAAAATGGCCTTCTTTATCTTTTAACCATGCTTTATATGGAAAACTGTCAAGGATAGTTTCTACCTGTACACTCATCTTTTTTAATTCTGTAATGTCATGAGAAATTCCCATTATTCCAATAACTTTGCCATCTTTATCATGAAGAGGCATTTTATTTGCAATTAGCCATATATTTCTTCCATCAGGCATAAGAATATTTTCTTCGATGTTTAATTTTGGTTTATCTGAATTTAATACTTCAACATCATCTTGTGCCATTTTCTTTGCGTTAACTTCAGGATAAAGATCAAAATCAGTTTTTCCAATAATGTCTGATGCCTTCTTATTTACTAAATTCTCAAATGCGTTATTTACTTTTGTAAACTTTAAATTAGTATCTCTAATGTAAAAAATTGCAGGAATGTTTGATAGTATTTTTTCCAGCAGTTCATTTTTGCTGTCAAGTGATTCCTTTGCATTATTTAAATTTGCTGCATATTTTAAAATATTATTTCTTTGCTTTAAATAAATATCCCTGGCTATTCCAAAGGAAATACTTATTATGGAGTAATTAACAATAACTATGATGTTAATGGGTGTATTTAAATTGAAATTATTAATGTAATTATAACAAATAACACAAATAATGCTAAAAAATAATGCAGGCAACGAACCTTTAATTCCTAAAAAAAAGGATAAAGCAACTATTAACATTAAACATAAAAAATTTATAAAAATAAAAGAATTTTTTAGAAATAAGGATATTATCAAGCCAATAACTATAAAAGTAGTGAAAAGAATATGATATAATTTTATTCTTGCCGAATTATTCATATTTAAAATATTTTATTATTGTTTGTGTTAGTTATATTTTATTACAATTTTTTTTAAATTCTATAACAAATATTTCACAGAAAAATTAGAAGTTGTAAATTAACTGATAAATAATAGATTTCAATTATAAAGTGATTTGGGGAAATTTATTAATTGATTAGCTGGTTAATTTTAATATAATTTTATAAAATAATTTATAAGTAAAAAATTAGTTAAAATTTTAAATTATTTATATTGGATGTATCTTATGGCAAGACCAAAGAAAAAAAGATGCATTTATAATGATCCTGGTTTCAGATATTTTAAACCAAGAGGGATTCCTTTAACGCAATTAAATATCATTCATATTGAATTAGATGAATATGAAGCGATAAGGTTAAGTGATTTACTTGAAATGAGTCAGATAGAAGCAGCAAAGCACATGAATGTTTCAAGAGGAACATATCAGAGAATATTAAATTCAGCTCATAAAAAAATTGCAGAAGCATTAGATAAGAATTGTGCAATTGAATTAAAAGGCGGCACAGTAGAAATAATAAATCCAGATTTAGCTAAAAAACAGGAATGAAACCAAAAAAAATAAGAGAAGTATCCCTTCCGCCTAAGGTTGTTTTTTTTAAACCACAAGGAAGATCTCTCAGGGAAACAGAAATTATAAATTTAAATATAGATGAATATGAAGCCATAAGACTTGCTGATTATGAAAAGCTTAATCATTATGAATCTTCAAAAATGATGAATATTTCAAGACCAACATTTACCCGCTTACTGGAAAGTGCTCATAACAAAATCAGCAGTGCTATTGTAGAAGGGAAAGCTATCAGAATAGAGGGAGGAGAATTTAAATTCTCAGGAAAAGTTTTTCAGTGCAATAGATGCGGACAGTTTCAAAATTTAGAAAATAAAAAAGATAATGCAGAAATTTGTTCAAATTGCAGTAGCGATGACTTGACAGAAATTTCTGCTGATTCTTTTAGAAGACATAGAAGAGGAAGATGGAGAAACAAACCTTAATTATTAAAATTATTTATTTACTTGATTTTTTTTTATTTATTTCTTAAATTATAAATGTAATCGTTTTAATAATTAAAATAGTATTAAATTTAAATGTAATCGTTTATCAGTAATAATATGTCGTTAAATATAAAAATTATTGCAGAAAAAGCAGGGGTATCAACTGCCACTGTATCAAGAATTCTTAATGATTTTCCTGGTGTAAGAGAAAAAACCAGGAAAAAAGTAATGAAGATAATTTCTGAGTTAAATTATGAAGTAGATGGTGTTGCGCGAAGTTTAAGACAGAAAAAAACTTTTAAAATTGGTGTGATAGTTGAGAATATTCTTTCACAGTTTTATTCTATACTTGCAAAATCAATAGAAGATATTGCAAATAAATATGGATATAGCGTAATTTTATGTAATGCAGATGATGATCCTGAAAAAGAGCTAAAATATCTTAAAGTACTTAAATCCAGCAGGGTAGATGGCATAATAATAGCTCCTACAGGTAAAAATGCTGATTATATTAATAGTTTGTTACAATCAAATATTAAAATTGTTTTAGTAGACAGGCTTATTGAGGGAGTTGATTGTGATGCTATTCTTGTTGATAATGAAAAAGGCTCATATACTGCAGTTAAATATTTAATTGATAATGAATATAGAAAGATAGCTTTAATTAATGGTTTTACAGATCGAACAACAGGTAAAGAAAGATTAAATGGATATATCAGGGCTTTAAAGGAAAATAATATTCC